>DNDP01000179.1:11477-11704 GCA_003484235.1 Verrucomicrobiales bacterium | reverse complement strand
CAGCATCACCAGCATCACCAGCCCAAAGGCGATGAAGACCGTCTCCTGCACCTCGGCAATCGCCTTCTTCACGTAGGTCGAGGAGTCATAGGCCACCTCCACGTTCACGCCCGGCGGCAGGCGGGGCTTGATCCGCTCCACCTCGGCCTTCACCGCGTCGGCGACCTCGACGGCGTTGGCCTCGGACTGTTTGACGATCCCCAGGCCGAAGGCCGGCCGGCGGTTGT
>DNDP01000179.1:10668-11251 GCA_003484235.1 Verrucomicrobiales bacterium | reverse complement strand
CCGAAGGCCGGCCGGCGGTTGTAGCGGGCGATCGTTCGCTCGTCCTCCACGCCGTACTCGATCAGGGCCACGTCGCGCAGCCGGACGGGTGCGCCGTTGCGGTAGGTGAGGATCAGTTCCTCGAACTGCTCGGGCCGCGAAAGCTTGCCGAAGGCCCGCACGCTCATCTCACGGTCGAGGTTCTCCAGTTTTCCCGAAGGCAGTTCCACACTGTCTGCGGCCAGCACGCGCCGGACGTCTGCGGGCGTCGCCTCGTGCGCCGCGAGCTTCGCGGCGTCAAGCCGGATGCGGATTGCCTGGCGCTTCTCGCCGCCGAAGTTGACGCCGCCCACGCCGGGAATCGTCTGCAGACGGTCCTTGAACTCGCGTTCGCCGAGATCGGTGAGCTGCAGCGTATCGTAGCGGTCGCTGAAGAGCGCGATCCACATCACCTCCTGGGCGTTGGCGTCCTGCTTGGCGATGATCGGTTCCTCGATGTCCTGCGGCAGCAGCGCGCGCGCGCGGGCGATCCGGTCGCGCACGTCCTGCGCGGCCAGTTCGATGTCGCGCGAGAGATCGAACTCGACGGTGATGTTGCTGACCT
>DNDP01000179.1:4503-10518 GCA_003484235.1 Verrucomicrobiales bacterium | reverse complement strand
GTCCACGTCGATGTCCAGGTTGAACCGGACCGTGACGAGGCTGACTTCGTCGCGGGAGATCGAGGTCAGCGTCTTGATGCCGGAGATGGTGTTGATCTCCTGCTCGATGCGTTCGGTGATCTCGGCCTCCATCACGTCGGCGCTCGCCCCCTGATAAACGGTGGTGACAGTGACGACGGGCGGATCGACGTCCGGCAGCTCGCGCACCGGCAGGCGCAGGTAGCCGACCACGCCGAAGAGCACGATCAGCAGGTTGAGCATGATCGCGAAGACCGGACGGCGGATGCAGAATTCAGGCAGACTCATGACCAGGCGGGAGTTGGCTTCAGCCGGCGGTGGGCAACGGTTTCGGTTTGGCTTCCGGCAGGTTCGTGGCGGGGGTGGCGACCACGGCCGAGCCGTCGATCAGCTTCTGGATGCCGTTCACCACGATCTCCTCGCCCGCGTTGATGCCCTTGCGGATCTCCACCTTGCCAGGCAGCCGGGTGCCCAGTTCCACGGGCACCAGCCGGGCCTGCTGGTTGGTCACCACATAAACCGAAAACCCCGTCAACGAGGGCACGACCGCCCGCTCGGGAATGACCAGGGCATTCTCGCGGAGCCCGGTAACCGTCTCGAGCCGGGCAAACATGCCGGGCTTCAACAGGCGACCGGGGTTTTCCGCGATCGCCCGGACCTCCGCCGTGCGGGTGGCCGGATCCACCTGCGGATTGATCAGGTCCACGACCGCGGGGAACTCGCGTTCACCGTAGGCGGCCACCCTCAGCATCACCCGCTGGCCCGCCTGCAAGACGGCGAGATGCTTTTCCGGCAGGCGGTACGTGACCTTCACCCGCGCGGCGTCGGTCAGCGTGACGAGCGGTTCACCGGCAGGGACGAACTGCCCCGGACTCACCAGCCGCGGGCCCAGCACGCCCGCCATGGGCGCCCGCAGATGCATGTCCGCCTGCCGTTCCTCGCTGATGCGCACCTGCGCCTCCTTGAGGGCAACCTGGTTGCCGAGACGGTCAAGTTCCTGCACCGAGATCGCGCGCGTGCCGGAGAGCTTGCTGGCGCGCTCGAGGTTCTGACGGGCAAGTTCCAGTTCCGCCCGGGCCTGCTGAAGCTGCGCCTGTTCCGTGGCGTCATCGAGGGAGATCAACACGTCCCCGGCGTGCACCAACCGGCCTTCATCAAACTTGATCTCAGCGACGCGGCCGGCGGCCTTCGGTTTGAGCACCACTTCCTCGTTGGCCAGGACGGTGCCCACCGCACTGAGGCGGTCCTCCACCGCCGCGGTGCCCGCACTGATGGTGTCGACGGCGACGGGCGGCTGACCTTCCGGGCCGCCGCCCCCTCCCCCGCCGCAGCCGGCGGCGAGGAGAGCGATGGCCAGGGTCGCGGCGAAATTTTTCCAGTGCGCGCGGAGGCAGGGTCCCCGCTTCGTGTCCGGACGCGATTCAGAATCTGGTTTCATTCTTGGCAACGGTTTCATCCCAACCACCGCCCAGCGCCTTGATCAGGCGGACGGTGGCATTGAGCTGTTCGGTGGTGATGCGGATGCGCGCGACGTCGTTCTGGAGGCGCACGCTCTCGGCGTCGATGACCTCGAGAAAACTGACCGTGCCGGCGCCATACTGATCGAGGGCGAGGGTCACCGACTTGCGGGCCGCGGCCACCGCCTGCTCGCGGGCGGCGACCTGTTCACGGAGAAACCGGATCGCGGCCAGACTGTCGTCCACTTCCCGGAACGCAATGAGGATGTGCTGGCGGTAGCTGGCCACCGCCTCGTCGTAAGCCGCCCGCTTCTGGTCGAGATCCGCCTTCAGCCGGCCGCCCTGCAGGATCGGAATGCTGATGGACGGGCTCACCCCCCAGAACTTGCTGTCCCAGGAAAACAGATCCTGCAGCTCGCCGCTCTGGAAACCGCCATTGGCCGTCAGACGGATCGCGGGAAAGAACGCGGCCCGGGCAACGCCGATCTGGGCGTTGCGGGCGGCCATCTGGCGCTCGGCTTCGGCGACGTCCGGCCGTCGTTCAAGCAGTGATGCGGGCAGATCCGGAGCGATCGAGGGCACAGCGCTCAGTTCGTCGGCGGACTCCACCATGAAGCCGGCGGGTGCGTGCCCGCACAGCAGCGCCAGTGCGTTTCCGATTTCGGCCTGCCGCTGGCGGGCCGCCGCAAGGTCGGCGGTCGCGGTCGCCAGTTCCACGCGCGTCCGTTCCACCTCGAACTCGGTGCCAACCCCCACCTCCAGCCGCAGCTGAAACAGGTCGAGCGCCTCCTGCCGCAGGTCGATGGCCTGTTGCAGCGCCTTCATCTCCGCGCCGACGCCCACGAGGGCGAAGTAGTTGGCGGCCACGTCCGCCTGAAGGGTGAGCAGGACATTCTGCCTCGCCGCCTCGGCCGCCAGCGTGAGCTGCTGCGCCGCCTCGAACGATCGGCGAACCTTGCCCCAGAGGTCCACCTCGTAGCTGAGATCGAACGGCACCTCCCACTGCGCCGCCGTGAAGCTCTCGATGGGAAAACCCAGCGGGCTGGGCGCATTGCCCGAGGTGCTGTAGCGGAGATAGTTCGGACTGGAGGTCAGCGTGGGAAAGAACGCGGCGCGATCGATGCGGGCGACGGCCCTTGCCTGCTCCACCCGCGCCGCCGCCGCCCTCAGGTCCTGGTTGTGCGCCAGCGCCCGTTCCTGCAGCTCGTCCAGCCGGGCATCGCGGAAGACGCGCCACCACTCGCCCTTGGGAACATGGTCTCTGGGCTCGGCAGCCTTGAACCGCCAGTCAGCAGGCACCTGCACCTCGGGCCGTTGATAATCGTCGCCGGTGCGGCACCCCGCGAAAATCAGGAGGGCCAACAACAGCGTAATGCAGCACGTACTCATCGGCGCCCGGCTCCGAACCGCCCGCCCATGCCTGCCGCTGGGGCGATCAGCGAACACGAGATGGTTTTCTCGGTGACGCGGTGCCAACCCCGGCCGCCCCGCCGCGGTGCGCTGTTTCATCGGTCCCATCAAAACTTCCTTTCCGAGTATTCGAGCACCAGCCCGACGATCCTTCGACGCTCGGCCGGTGTCAGCGGCGAGACTTCAAACATTTCGTGGAAGCGCAGCCCTTCCACGGCCAGCCAGAGCAGGATGGCCTGATCACGCCCCACGGCGGCCTCGTCCATCTCCTTCAGCTTGCGCTTCAGAAACGCCCGCACCGGTTTGAGCAGCGCCGGATTGCTGAACACGGCCGCGAGCATGGCGCGGCAAAACTGGGCGCTCTCCGTCAGATCATCCAACCCGGCCTGCAGAAACGCCCGCAGTTTGCCGCTTCCGGGATCGGCTTGGCGCCCCCCGATGGCGGACTGCACCTGCTCGAACAGCTCCAGACGACGCGCCAGCATGGCCTCCAGCAGGGCGTCCTTGCCGCCGAAATGATACAGCAGCCCGCCCTTGCTGAGTCGGGCCCGCTCGGCCACGGCATCCAGCGTCAACGAAGCGGTGCCCACCTCGCAGGCCAAGGCTTCGGCGGCGTTCAGGATGCGGTCCTTGGTGCTCATGAATGACGGCCTGTAAACAAACCGGCTGGTCGGTATAGTAGCCGCCGCCGCTTCCGTCAAGCGCCCAACGGTCACGGTTCCGCAAGTTCCACGTGACAGGCGGGCGCCCATCCCCGGCTTGTGCGGCGGCCGCGGCTTGCCGAAGCTCGCGTCTGCCTGATGTCTGAACACTCTCGAACCGAGCGACAGCTCGCGGCCCGGCTGGAGATCGTCCACGAGGACGAACGCCTGCTTGTGTTGAACAAGCCGGCCGATCTCGTCTGCCATCCGACCAAGACCGATGCCTGGTCGAGCCTGATCGGCCGGGTGCGTCTGTATCTCCGCGACGACGCCACGGTGCACATGGTCAACCGGCTGGACCGCGAGACGAGCGGCCTTGTTCTCGTGGCCAAGACCGACGCCTTTGCGCTCGCGCTGCGGCGGCGCTGGGAATCACGCGCGGTTGCCAAGGAATACCAGGCGATCGTTCACGGCTGGCCTTCGGCCGATGAGGGCTTGATTGATGAGCCTCTGGGCAGGGACGAGGCCAGCCGGGTCGCGATCAAGGATTGCGTGCGGGCGGACGGCGCATCTTCGGAGACGGCCTTTGCGGTGGAGCGCCGGTTCCTCAGGTCGGAAGGCCGGTTTGCCCTGCTCACCGTGACGCCGCGCACGGGGCGCAAGCACCAGATCCGAATCCATCTTGCGCACATCGCTCATCCGGTCGTGGGCGACAAGCTCTATGGCCACGACGAGGAGTGCTACCTCGCCTTGGTCGAAAGCCGGCTGACGGCGGAACAGCGTCAGCGGCTCCTGCTTCCCAACCACGCGCTGCACGCCGGGCGGCTGCGGTTTGAAATCGCCGGGGAAGCGCACGAGTACGTCGCCGGACCGGACGAGGCGTTCCGACGATTCTGCGCGGAAGGCATCGGCGCCTGACGGTCCCGATCGAATCTGCGCTTTCCTTGGCAGGGCGTTCGCCTACTCTCCGGCCCACCGCGATGCGTGATTTTGTTTCCAGCCTCTGGCAGGTGGTCCGGCCGTATCGGGTGCGCTTTTTCGGAGGCATTGCACTGGGCATGCTGGCGGGCCTGAAGGATCCCCTGCTGCTGCTGGCGATCTATTTCATCTTCGAGGTCGTCTTCCCGCAGGCCGGCTCGAACAAGATCGGCGAACTGCTGGAGGAGGTCGCGCGGTTTCTGCCGGCCTTTGCGGACTGGCTGGGGAACGCCATCCGCAGTCTGCAGGTGGAGCCGTCGCTCGGGGTGGCATTGACGCTGTTTGCGATCCTGCCCGCCGCTGCCGCGATCGGCGGACTCTCCAACTACGGATACTTCTACTACATGCAGTGGGTGGCCGTCCGTTCGATCGGCGACCTGCGCGCCAAGCTCTACCGTCACCTGATCCAGATGCCGCCCGGGTTCCTGCAGAAGCAGAGCACCGGCGAACTCATGTCGCGGATCAGCGGTGACATCTCGACGCTGCACGTGCTGCTGGGCAATTCCCTCGTCACCATGATCCGCGATCCGATCACGCTGGTGGTGCTGATCGGCAGCCAGATCGCGTTCCAGCCCGCGCTCACCTTGAAGGCGCTCATCATCCTGCCGGTGGCGGTCGTGCCCATTGTCATCTTCACCCGCAAGATGAAGAAGTCCGCGACCGGCGCGCAGAGCGCCCAGGCGAAGGTGTTCCAGTCGATGCACGAGGGGATCAGCGGCGCCCGGGTGGTCAAGGCCTACAACCTGGAGGACGTGGTGGACCAGGATTTCCGCGGCCGGATCAAGAGCTTCAACAGTCAGTACATGCGGATGGTGAGGGCAGGAGAAATCCCCGGTCCATTGATCGAGTTCTTCGGCACGCTCGGCGTCATGGGCCTGCTTGCCTCCCTCCTCTTTTCGAGTGAGAAGGTGACCTCGGCGGAGTTTCTCACGTTCATCCTGGCGATCCAGATGAGCTACACGCGGATCAAACAGGTGGTGAAGATGGTCACCCAGGTCATCCAGGCGCGGGCCTCCAGCGTGCGCGTCTTTGAACTGCTCAACACCCCGTCCGACCTGCCCGAACCCGGCAATCCCGTGCCGCTCAGTGCCGCCGGCCAGCCCATCCGATTCGAGAATCTGAACTTCGGCTACGATGGAGTCACGCTGTTTAAAGATTTCAATCTGACCGTCCAACCAGGCCAGCTCGTCGCGCTGGTCGGCGAGAGCGGCTCCGGCAAGACCACCCTGACCAACCTCCTGCTGCGGTTCTACGATCCGCAGGGCGGTGCGGTGAAGATCGGGGACATCGACATCCGCAAGGTGGCCTCACCGGAGCTGCGCTCGCAGATCGCCGTCGTGACGCAGGAGACCATCCTTTTCAACGAAAGTGTCCGGAGAAACATCGAGCTGGGCCGTCCGGGCGCCAGCAGCGCGGAGATCGAGGCGGCCGCCCGACACGCCCACGCCCACGACTTCATCATGGCAACCGAGCACGGCTACGACACGCCGATCGGCGAGAAAGGAGGCAAC
>DNDP01000179.1:957-4252 GCA_003484235.1 Verrucomicrobiales bacterium | reverse complement strand
CCCGCGCCCTGCTTAAGAACGCCCCCATCCTCATTCTCGATGAAGCGACGAGCGCGCTGGACACCGAGAGCGAACGGGCGGTGCAGGCGGCGCTGAATGAACTGATGAAGGGTCGGACCACCATTTGCATCGCCCACCGTCTTTCCACCGTGCAGCACGCTGACGTGATCGTCGTGCTCGAGAAGGGGCGCATCGTTGAAATGGGCAGCCACAAGGAACTGCTCGCGCGGGGCGGCCACTACCAGAAGCTCCATCAACTGCAGTTTCGCGACTGACCACCGAGCCGCCATCGCCGCGAACATCCGGCGGCGTCCTTCAACTGTGGCCGGCCGGCTCAGGAAGACGGCGGAGCACCGAAGTGGGCCCGATGTGAGCGGTAGGCTGCCGAATCGTGAAGCATCGCATCAAGCGTGGCCGTCAGGGGGCCTGCCACCACCAACCCGGAGAACACGGCGCGGTCGCCGATGTCGCTTTCGAGCAGGAAGGCCGGCCGCTGGTTCACCTTGAGGGCGTGAAAGGCCGCAGTCGATTGGCGGACGCGCTGCTCGATGGCCGGTGAACCGGCCAGCTTGCGCAGTTCCTCGACCGCGAGGTCGCCGGCACGTGCACCCACCTCGACCGCGACCTCCAGGCGTCCAAGCTTCAGCCCATCGACCATTGCAGCGCGCGCCAGCGCAAGGCGGACCCGATCATCCGCCGCACCGAGCTCGCGGGCGGCTTCAGCCACCAGGTTCGGGGCCAGATACTCCTTGCATCCCGGTTCCACCCAGTCCGCGTTCAGCATGTATGGCCAGCGCACGATGGGCCCGCTTCGCCGATAGAACCACTCCTCGTGCTCCTTCGTTGCGGGGAGCCCTTCGGCACCGATGAGCGCGATCTGCCAGCCGAACTCGACCTGATCCGGGTAGCGGCGCTTCAGCTCGGCGTACATCGGTTCGGCGTAGAAGCACCAGGAGGAGATCAGGTCCAGGTAGTAGGTGAGTTTGACGGCGGCGCTCATGAGCGGAGGTTAGGGCTTGGCCGGTACCGTGGCAATTGGTCACATTCGTCGCGGGCATGACCAACACGGTATTCATCACCGGCACCGGCACGGGTGTGGGCAAAACAGTCCTGACGGTGGCGTTGACACGGCACCTGCGAACCCAGGGCGTTCGCGTGCTCGCCGTCAAACCGTTCTGCTCGGGTGGCCGCGACGACGCCCATCAGCTGGCGGAGGCGCAGCATCACGAGGTCACGCTGGACGCCATCAACCCCTGGCATTTCCGGGCCGCGCTCACGCCGCTGCTCGCCGCCCGCCTGGAGAGGCGCATCGTCGAGCGCGCCGAGGTGGTCAAATGGCTCAAGGCCAGGCAGTGGGAGTGCGATGTGTTGCTCATCGAGGGAGCGGGCGGACTGTTGAGCCCGCTCGGCGAAGGCTTCGACGCCGGAGATCTCATTCAGGAGCTGCACGCCGAACCGGTCGTGGTCTGCCCCAACGAACTGGGAGCCATCCATCAGGTGCGCGCCACGTTCAGCTCGTTGCCCGACGGATCTGCCCTGCGGGCGTTGGCGGTTCTGCGCGCCACCGGAAATCACGATGCCGCCGGGCGGACCAATGCCGACATGCTGCGGGAGTTTTTGGGGCGGGACCGGGTGCTGGAGTTTCCCAAACTTGCGCTGCACGCAAGCCTGCCCACGTCGGCGGTTGCGTCCCTGGAAAAGATCCGCCTCAAAATGTGTAGCCCGCAGTGACGGTCGCGCGGTTGTTCGTGTAGCCGCGACCGTCGGTGTTGGAGTCCCGCACGGTGTGTTGATAGCCCAACGCGGCCGAGAGGTGCTCGTTGAACTGGAACGGCAGACTGAAATTGGCGCCGACGCGGTCGTATTCCTCGGTCGCCAACACGCCCGGTTCCTCGCCGATCTCGTAAAAGGCGCCCGCGCCAAAGCCGATCAGCTCGGTGAGCCGCCAGTTGAATCCGTAGGTTACGGTGAAGGTTTCGACGTACTCGGTGTTGACGCCGACCCGCACTTCGCGAATCGCCGACAGGTTGTGGCGAAACGCCGCCGTCAGCTGGTGGTCGACGGTGAGGCCGACGTAGGGCACCGAAACATCCTCCGGCGGAGTCGTCGTGCCGTTGTCGTCGAACATGGACCACGTCCAGCCGCCCCGCAGGCTGAGGTTGAGCGACTGGGTGGCCTGCCATTCAAGAAACGGACCGACACTGATCGAGGTGAAGTCATTGCGCACCGGAGCGTCATAGAGCGTCTCCGACCCCGTTGCCTCCGCACCCCAGCGGGTCTGCTCGGCGATGATCTGGCCGAACCGGGCGAACACCTGGTGGGAATTGCGGTCCAGTTCGGAGAACGTGTCCTCCGAGGAGATGAACAGGTTCCACGAGTAGCCGCCCTCCGCGAAGAGCGGTTCCGGCGCCCAGATGGCCCGCACGCCGGCGGTGTTGTTGAACCCGCCATAGTCACCGGTGTTGCTGACCTCGCCCTGCTCCAGAAGGTCCTGGCTGAACGAGAAGGTGTCATAGAGCGTGACCAGTGTGCGGCCGATCTCGAAGTCAAAGGCAATGTTGGAGTCTGGTGCCAGCGCGAACCGGTCGTCCCGTGTGCCTTCCGTGTAAATTTCGTAGCTGACCCCGATCCCGAGATTCAGCCGGGTGCGGTCGGTAATCGGCCAGAAAAGACCCACGTTTGCCGAAGGCGCGATGATGTAGTCCTCCTGCGGGTCGTTCTCCTGCAGCAGCACGTTGTCGTCGTAGGTGAGTCCCAGACCCGCCCCCACCGAGAAACCCACCGGGCCGGCATACATGCGCATGGGCGATTCGATCGCCTGGCGACGCCGGTTCTGGTAATTGCGGTCGCCCTCCACCGCGGTGCGCAATGCCTCCTGAGCCCGAAGCTCGGCATCCGGAACCAGGTTGATGGCAATGATGGGGGCGGATACAAGCGCCAGTCGCAGTCCGGCGCTGACGGGAGTGGAACGACGCGGAATCATGTGGGCACGGATTAACCACCAACCCTCCGTTCAGGGTCAACGCCGGATTCCAAACCCGGTCTGGCACAATGTCATCGGCCGGCCATTTCCGCACCCGTCAGAGCAGGTCCAGCTGCACCCCTCCCGGCCGGCGGAAGTGAGCGGTGGAGAGCTCGGGCCCTTCTTTCGCCAATCCCACCTTCTTCAGCGAAACCCTGAACAGGTCGCGGATCTGATCGGCGAATATTCCCTCCCCGCGCATGCGGCTGCCGAACTCGGCCGTGTTCAGCTTCCCGCCGCGAATCGCCTTCAGCCGGCTCAAAACCTTGTCGT
>DNDP01000179.1:365-745 GCA_003484235.1 Verrucomicrobiales bacterium | reverse complement strand
GCCCAGCCACTCCTCGAACAGCGGCGCCACGGCCAGCGGCAGCCGCAGAAGCACGTAGCCGGCATGGCCAGCGCCCGCCTCCTTCGCGGCCCGCAGCAGGGCTGGAATCTCCTCGTCGTTCAGTCCCGGGATCACTGGTGCGATCAACACGCCGACGGGGATGCCCGCGTCGGCCAGCGTGCGGATCGTCTCCAGCCGCGCACCCGGCGACGCGGTGCGTGGTTCCATCGCTCGCCGCAGTTCCGGTTTCAGGGTCGTCAACGAGATCAGGACGGTGGCGCACTGATGCCGCGCAAGTTCGCGGAGCACGTCGACATCGCGGGTGACCAGCCGGTTCTTGGTGACGATGCCGACGGGATTGCGGAACTCCGCCAGCACTT
>DNDP01000179.1:0-145 GCA_003484235.1 Verrucomicrobiales bacterium | reverse complement strand
TTGCGGAACTCCGCCAGCACTTCGAGACAGCGGCGGGTGATGCGCAGCCGCTTCTCGATGGGCTGATAGCAGTCCGTCACACCGCTCATGGCCAGCCACTGCGGTTGCCACTTGGCAGCCGATAGCTCGGCGCGCAGCAGCTCGG
>DNDP01000177.1 GCA_003484235.1 Verrucomicrobiales bacterium | reverse complement strand
TGCACGAAGCGCGGCTGCTCCGCGAGAAGATCGATGCGCGACTTCGGGCCGATCCCCAGGCGAACCTGGTGGTGCTGGGCGACTTCAATGACACCAAGGACACCCCGCCGATCAAGACCCTCAAGGGAAGGGGGCGCACGGCCATGATCGACACCCGTCCGGCCGAGCAGAACGGCGACAACGTGGCGCCGGAACGGACGGGCTACGATCCACGCAACATCACCTGGACCTACCATTATGGCGTGGAGGACACCTACTCGCGGGTGGACTACATCCTGATCAGTCCCGGCCTCGCCAAGGAATGGTTGCAGGAGGAAACCTTCGTGCAGGCCGGGCCCAACTGGGGCCTCGCCTCGGATCACCGGCCACTGGTCGCCACTTTCCGCACCGCCGATTGACGGAGCGCACTCCGCCCCTAGGCGAAGGCATCTGCCGGCGGGTTCAACTGCCCCTCGGACCGGGCCACCACGCTGGTCACCACCGTGTCGCCAGTAACGTTGACGGCGGTCCGCAGCATGTCGAGCGGCCGGTCCACGCCCAGGATCAGGGCGATTCCCTCCGCCGGCACCTCCACGGCCTGGAGGATGATGACCAGCATGACAATGCCAGCCCCGGGTACCGCCGCGGTCCCGATGGACGCAAGAAGTGCGGTGGTCACGATCGTCAGCTGCTGGGCAAGGTTGAGGTCCATGGAATAGGTCTGCGCGATGAACACGGCGGCAACTGCCTGATAGAGGGCGGTGCCGTCCATGTTGATCGTGGCACCCAGCGGCAACACGAACGAGGCCGCCTCCTCGGAAACGCCGAGCTTCCGTTTGCACTGTTCCATCGTGACCGGCAGTGTGGCGCCGCTCGAGCTGGTGGAAAAGGCCAGCAACTGGGCCGGTCCGACTGCGGCGATATAACGGCGGAGTTTGAACGGCGTGAAGAACCGGACCATCCCGGAATACACGACGATCACGTGCAGGAGCAGCCCCGCCACCACCGCGAGGAAATAGACCCCCAGCCCCCGCAGCAGGTCGAACACCTGTCCGGGGTTGTCGCGGGCCAGCGTGGTGATCGCGTCCGTGATCAGGGCAAACACCCCGATGGGCGCGGCCAGCATGATCAGCTCGACCAGGCGGATGACGATGTCCATGAGCGCGTCCACCACGTCGATGAACGGCTTGGTCTTCTCCCGGGGCACCTGGATCACGGCGACGCCGATCAGGATGGCGGCGAAGACCATCTGCAGCATGTTCCGATTGTCGGCGGCGGCACCGAAAAAGTTGTCCGGCACGGCCTCGATGAAGGGTTCCAGTGGTCCCCGTTGCTTCACCGTCTCCGCCGCGCTGCTGCGGGTGTCCGCCTCCCCCCGGTAATCGGCCATCAACTGGTCACGCATCGACTGCGGCACCTGCTTGCCCGGCTTGATCACGTTGACCACGAGCAGGCCGATCGTAATCGCGACCGCCGTGGTGCCGAGGTAGATCCCGATGGTCTTTCCGCCCATGCTCGACAGGCGTTTCAGGTCGGAGAGCGACGCCACGCCGATGATCAGCGAAGTCAGCACCAGCGGCACGGCCACGAACTTCAGAAGGTTGATGAAGACGGTTCCAAAAGGTGAAATCCAGTTCTTCGCGAAGCCGCTCCAACCGAAGGTCACGGCCAGGATGCCGAACAGGATGCCGACCACGAGCGCCGTCAGAATCTGCCAGTGGAGCTTGCGATACCATTTCATGGCGGCGGATTTGTAACATTGCCGGCGGCGACACGACCAGCAGGCATTGGGACAATTTCAGTGCAGCCGGCCAATCCTCAGCCAGGGCAGGCTGGGAATCGCGCCTTCGAGGAGCAACCTTGGGCAATTCAGCTGGCGCAGTCTGCTCCGGCTCCCCTACAAATTCCGCGTGCCGGCCCCCAGGAAGTACACGTTTGCCCATGCGGTCGAGGTGAGTTCCCCGCTCATCGCCGTCATGTCATTGATCAAGCTGACGGAGCTGCTGCTGGGACTGTCGTTCGCCGGCTTCGGCATCTTGCCGCGGGATCCGCAAGGTGCGATCGGCATCTTCACCGCTCCCCTGCTTCACGGCAGCCTCGCCCATCTCTTCGCCAATGTGGGTCCGCTCTTCGTCCTGCTGGTGCTGCTGTTCTGGGACCGGACGTATCACCCCGTTCGGACTTTGACGATGATCTGGCTCGCCGGTGGCGTGGGCACCTGGCTGATCGGCCGCAACCAGGCGCCGGACGGCTCCCCCACCCCGCACATCGGGGCAAGTTCGCTGATCTTCGGGTTGGTCGCCTACCTGGTCCTGGCCGGTTTTCTGGCGCGCCGGTGGCGGACCTTCTTCGTGGCGTTGCTGGTATTTCTCGTGTTTGGCGGCATCTATGTCGGCGTCCTGCCGCAGGATGGTCCCATCTCGTGGGAGGGGCACCTCAGCGGCGCTGTCGCCGGAGTGGTGGCGGCCGTAAACAACCATGGCCAGAAACGTGGCCGCCGATGATTCCAAACATTCAACCTTCCTCTACAATCACGCCATGAAACTGCTGCACATCCACGCCCACCACGATGATTTCGAGTTCGTGGCGGCCGGCACGTTCGCATTGTGGCGACAAACGTTGGGGGATCGACTGGACGCGCGCATCATCGTTTGTACGGACGGCCAGGCTGGGCATCACTATCGCACCCGGGAAGAAACCGGTCGCATGCGCCAGGACGAACAGGAATCGGCGGCAAAGCTGGCCGGCGTCGAGTTCCTGCAGTTGTCCGATCACGAAGAAAAACTGTTCCGCGAGGGATGCGTGACCACCGACGTCCGTTTTCTCGCCGCCATCTGGAAGGCCATCCGCGATTTCGAGCCGGACTATCTGTTTTGCCCGCCCTTGCCTGAAAGTCCACTCGCCGGCGTCCATCCAGATCATCTTGCCGTGGCCGAAGCCGTCCGCCGCGTGGCCTACATGATCAACGTTCCCCACGCCTTCACACCGGAGTACCCTGCGGACGAGACGCAGAGCCGGCCGTGCAAGGTGCCGGTCATTCTTCACGTCCACGATGGTTACATGTCCGGCGCGAACAGCTGGGACCTGGCGGTGGACGTCGAGCCGGTCTTTGGTCTGATCACGGAAATCACCTGGTGCCATCAGTCGCAGATTGCCGAATGGCTGCCGTGGGTGGACCGGCACAATCTCCACGCACCCACTTCCAAGGCTGACTGGGCCGGCCAGCTGCGTCGCCGATTCGAGGGCGTGGCGCGGGAGATGGGACTCGGCCGGCTGACGGCCGCCGAGTTTTTCCGCGTGTCCGCCTGGGGCACCGTTCCCACCGCCCGGAAGCTGATGGCTGACTTTCCGGGGTTGATCGAACCGGCGGCGACGCTGAGCCGGCTCGAAGAACGGCTGCGCCGCTGGTCGGGAACCTGACCGGAGCCGAAGCCACCGGACAACCTTCGGGCTGTTCTCAACCGGCGATCTGACGATATACAAACCGCGTGACGAATTCATCCACCGCCGACACCCCGCCCACGTCCTCGCCGCCAGGCCGGGAGATTGCACCGTGGCGTTGGTGGATTCATCTGGTCGTGCTCGGAATGTATCCGCTGACCATCGCTCTCATCAGCGCGCTGGTCCCTGCCGGAGAGGAGGCGGCGGCGCTTTCGCCGCATCCCGGAATGCTGGCCCTGATCTTCGTCGAGATCATGATCTCCTTCGGCATTTTCTTCGGAATCGCCTGGGCGGCCTCGCGGGTGAGCTTTTCCCAACTGATGATGAAGTGGCGCAAGGGCTGGCTGCCGTGGGTGCTGGGTTTCGGCTACAGCCTCGCCATGCGCCTGATCGTCGGCGTCATCGTCTATGCCGTGCTGACCATCACGGTGGTGGTGATGCTCGCCTCGCAGGGAGGGACGTTTACGACGGAGTCGGTGCAGGAGATTTTCCGCGAACTAGTGGAGAAGTTCAGGCCACGGGTGGAGCATGTGGTGGACACCCGGGCAATTGTCGACAGCCCGCTCTACCTGTTCCTGAACGTGACGCTGGTGAGTTTTGTGATGGCCGGTTTTCGCG
>DNDP01000468.1:5712-5882 GCA_003484235.1 Verrucomicrobiales bacterium | reverse complement strand
TTTCCTGACGGCGTCATTCCGGCCGGCGATGGGCGGTTGGAAATCGACCGGCCGCTCGCCCTTCAGTCGGCCGTGAACTTCGGCACGCTGCGGGTGAGTTTCGGCGGCAGCGCCGCTTTGTCGGGTGCCTTCGCCATCAGCAACGCCTCGGGGGGCGAACTGCACGTGAA
>DNDP01000468.1:5119-5505 GCA_003484235.1 Verrucomicrobiales bacterium | reverse complement strand
AAGGCGATGACCTTCCCCGGTGACCTGAACATCGGCGGGCTTCTGAGAATCGCCAACAGTGCCCATGTCATCACTGTGAACGGCACGCTGACCCTGGCGAACACCGGCACCATCGACAATGCGGGAACACTCAACGTTGGCGCCTTCACCGACCAGGGCGGCACGATCATCGGCAATCCGCCGGTCGTCATCGGCCTGGCGCCGGCGGGATTGGTAAGCTTCAAGGCCATCAAGATGGAGGAAGGCATCCGTCTGCTCGCCGAGGGCGGGGCGGTCCGGGAGGTTCTGTTGATCTGGCAGTCGCCCACAGCCGCGGGTTTCCAGATCGAAATGAGCCACGATCTGCGTGATTGGCGGCCTGTCTGGGTCAGCACCCGGCCCTCGGG
>DNDP01000468.1:4622-4911 GCA_003484235.1 Verrucomicrobiales bacterium | reverse complement strand
GCGGGCGAGCTGACCTGGGAGAGCAGGGTGGAGATCCCGGGCACGAGCGCCTGTTTCTTCCGCATTCGGTGGGCAGGCCTGATCGGGCCGCCCCGGCCCTGAGCGCACCCGTTGCACCAGGAACGACACCGGCCGGTTTTCCGTCTCAAGTGTGCCCCCTTTGCTGCCGATTCATTGGGAAGCCCGGGACACCGTCAGCCGGTTTGCGCCCGGGTGGCCAGTCCGGGCATCATCCAATGAAGATCATCATCGCAGAAGACGACGCACTCTCCCGCAAGCTGTTGCAGAC
>DNDP01000468.1:4130-4395 GCA_003484235.1 Verrucomicrobiales bacterium | reverse complement strand
CATCTCGAGCGCTGGGGGCACGACGTGGAGGTCTTTCCGGACGGACAGGAGGCGTTGAATGCCGTCAGGTCCGCGGGCGGCTCCCGCCTGGCCATCCTCGACTGGATGATGCCCAGCCTCGACGGGCCGGAGATCTGCCGGCGCCTGCGGATCGATGATTCCATCCTGCAGCCCTACATCATCCTGCTGACCAGCCGCGAAGGGGCACAGAGCACCGTGGAAGGCCTGAAAGCCGGAGCGGATGACTACGTGCTCAAGCCCTTCG
>DNDP01000468.1:2469-3908 GCA_003484235.1 Verrucomicrobiales bacterium | reverse complement strand
GACTACGTGCTCAAGCCCTTCGACGCGGCGGTTCTGCGCGCGCGGGTGGATGTCGGCATCCGGGTGCTCGAGCTGCAGGGCAAGCTGTCACGGCGTGTGACCGAACTGGAGGAGGCGCTCGCGAACGTGAAACGACTGCAGGGACTGCTCCCCATTTGCAGCTACTGCAAACGGGTCCGCGATGACGGCAATTACTGGAAACAGGTGGACATGTACATCGCCGAACACACCGAGGCGAAACTGAGCCACGGCTTCTGCCCGGACTGCTTCGAGGTGCACGTCAGGCCCCAGATGGATGAGGCCGAAGCGGAGGCCGATGCGGCCAAGGTGAAATAGTCGGAGGCCTCAGTCTTTGACGGCGCGGACTGCCGCCGCGTACACCTCACGCAGGGAGCATCCCGCCGCCGCCGCCGCCTCGCGGCAGGATTCATACTCAGGCGCCAGCTGGATCACCTTCCCGTTCAACCGGCCGAGTTTTACCGTGATTTTTCCCATCGGAGTTTCGACTTCGATCGACTCCCGCTTCAGTTTTCGACGGCTGGCATGGTTGATCCGGACACCGAACGCGGTGGTCTCGCGCAGCAGCAATTCGGCGAACCGGTCGGCCTGATCGGGCGAACACAGCAGCGTCAGCAGGACCCCGGGCCGGTTCTTCTTCATTTGGACCGCAGTGTGAAACACGTCCAGCGCGCCGGCCGCCAGCCCCAGCTGGACCACATGACCGAGCACTTCCGGTGAAACGTCGTCGAGGTTGGTTTCAAGCACGGCGACCGTGTCGATCTCCCAGTCCCTTGCGTCCGCGGGCGCGGACTTGGCGGAAGTCCCCAGCACCGCGCGCAGGACATTGGGACGGGTGTGGTTGTCGCGCGTGCCGAGACCGTAGCCGACCCTTTCGGCGACGAGAAACGACATCGGGGCGAAAGACTCCGCGAATTCCGCAAGCAGCGCCGCGCCGGTCGGCGTGACCAGTTCGTGCGGCTCGTCGCACTGGTTCACTGGAATGCCCCGCGCGCCGAGGATCTCCAAAGTCGCCATGGTCGGCACCGGAAACCGACCATGCGCGCAGTTCACAAACCCCGTTCCCTCCGTGACCGGGCCGGCCAGCACGAGCGGCCGGCCGAGCTGATCCAGACAGATGCACGCGCCGACGATGTCGATGATCGAATCGATGGCGCCGACCTCGTGGAAGTGAACCTTCTCCGGGGGATGGCCGTGAATCTTGCCCTCCGCCACCGCGATGCGATGGAAGACCGCGACGGCCTTCTGCTTCACCCAGTCGGAAAGCCCGGAGTCGGTGATCAGCTTCCGGATGTCCGCAAAGTTCCGGCTGTCGTCGTGATGGTGGTGGCCATGATCGTGATGCCCCTGGTCATGGTGGTGATGCTCGTGCGCATGAGAATGGCCGTGGCCGTGTTCACCATGATCGTGGTGGTGGTCGT
>DNDP01000468.1:0-2221 GCA_003484235.1 Verrucomicrobiales bacterium | reverse complement strand
TCGTCATGAACGTCGAACTTGAACCCTTCGATCCCGCTTTTCGTCCTGCGACTGGCGTGCAGATGGTAGCCATCCAGGTTGAGCCGGGTCAGTTCTGCCTCGAGGGAATCGAGCTTCACGCCCAGATCCAGCATCGCGCCGATGAACATGTCGCCGCTGATGCCGGAGAAAATGTCGAGGTATAGTGTTTTGCCTTTCATGTCTCGTGTTGCGTCCTTTTGCAGCCTCCGGGTTCAGACACCGGCCGCCAGTTGGTTGATCTGGCTGGCCGCGTAGGCGGCGCCAAATCCGTTGTCGATGTTCACCACCGTCACGCCGCTGCCACAGCTCGTGAGCATGCCGCAAAGCGCGGCCAGCCCGTTGAAGGCCGCCCCGTAGCCGATGCTGGTCGGCACCGCAATGACCGGGCGCGCCACCAGCCCGGCCACCACGGAGGGCAGGGCGCCCTCCATGCCGGCCACGACGATCAGCACCGCGGCTTCCTGCAACTGCTCGAGCCGGGACAGCAGGCGGTGCAGGCCCGCCACACCGACGTCGTGGATGCGATTTACCCGGTTGCCCATGATCTCAGCGGTGATCGCCGCCTCTTCGGCCACCGGCAGATCGGACGTCCCCGCGGTGAGGACGGCGATGACACCGGGGAGTTTGGGCAGGCTTTTGCGCTCGATCGTGATGCACCGCGCCTGTTCGTGATGCACCGCGGTCCGGATTCGCCGGCGCACCGCAAGAAAATGATCCCGCGTGATTCGGGTGATCAGCACCTGGTTGCCCGTCTTTAGCAGCTGGACAGCGATCCGGGCCACCTGATCCGGAGTCTTGCCCGATCCGAACACCACCTCCGGAAAGCCCTTCCGCAGGGCGCGGTGGGTGTCCACTTTGGCGAAATCGAGATCGGCGAAGGGCGCTGCCTGAAAGGCGCGCAGGACGGATTCGGTTGATGCCTTTCCCTCGCGGAACCGTTCGAGAAGTTGTCGCGCTTCGGCGGTGGTCACCCGCAAACGCTGGCAGGAACCTCCGGTCGGGTCACGTGTTTTATGGGCCAACCACCGGGCCGCCCAGCTGGTAAACGTGCAGGTTGACCACCAACGCCAGCAGGTTCAGGAGTATGGCGACGGAAAGCGTGAAGCGACCGAGTCGTGGTGCCAGCAGACAGAGGGCGACTGCGCCGATCAGTTGGCCGATCTTGCCCAGCAGCGGCCCGATCACGATGCCGCAGAAGGCGGACAGTCCGCGGACAAGCGGATTGAGTTCCCGGTCCACTCCGAGGCTGGACATGAACGCCGTCGTGGAAGCGGCATCCAGCAGCGCCGTCGCGAGCAGGAGACAAAGGTAGGCACGTTCGCATCTCCACAGGCGCGCCGCATTCCAGCCAAGGTCAATCGGCTCTCCCAGGATTCTCAAGGTGACTCTTCCCTTTGCGGTCGTATTCACGCCTGATTGGACAGCTCCCAGCCCAAATCGTTCTGGCGCAGAAAATTTGGACCAGTGCACGCCTTTTCCGCGTGGTCGAAGGGAACAGTGATCTACCAGGAATCAGGCCCGGTAGATGAATGGAAGACGTCGGCTCTGCGTCACTTATCGATGTTCCATTCGACGCGGCTTCAGCCGCCACGTCGGTCAAAATCATTCAGCCCGCCTGCACATGAACTGCACAAACACTTCCTCCAGCCATTCGCTTTTCAGCCGCAGCTTTTCCACCGCTGTGGCGGTTGCCATTGTCACCGCTTCTGTGTCCGCCTCGAACTGGCCGGCCTGGCGCGGACCAAATCAGGATGGCAGCAGCCCGGCCGCCCGGCCGCCTGTCAAATGGTCCCAGGAGGATGTGGCGTGGAAGGTGAAGCTGCCCGGCAAAGGAGGCTCGACGCCGATCGTCTGGAACGAACGCATCTACCTCACCACTCCGGCGGAAGACGAGGACGCCGTGATGGCCTTCGACCTGTCCGGCAAAAGGCTGTGGCTGACCAGACTGGGACCGCAGAGCGCGCCCCGGCACCGCACCCTTGGATCCAGTTGCAACTCGTCGCCGGTCACCGATGGCCGGTCGATCTTTGTCTATTTCCGCAGCGGCCACTTCGCCGCACTCGACTTCGACGGCAACGTCCGATGGAAGCAGAATCTCACCGAGAAGTTCGGCGCGGAGAAGCTCTTCTGGGATCAGGGCAGTTCACCGGTGGTCACCGACCGGCACGTGATTCTGGCCCGCATTCACCAGGGTGAATCC
>DNDP01000467.1:10537-11625 GCA_003484235.1 Verrucomicrobiales bacterium | reverse complement strand
GCGCGCTCGGCGTCGTTGCCGCGACTGGAGGGCGCTCCAAAGACGGCCATGATCAGGTCGCCGACGAACTTGTCCACCACGCCCTGATGCTCGTACACGACCTTGGTGAGGGCGGTCATGTGTTCGTTGAGCAGGCGGACCACCTCGTCGGCGGGGAGGTTCTGGGTCAGGGCACTGAAGCCGCGGATGTCACAGAACAGGACCGTGACGAGCCGGAGTTCGCCGCCGACCTTCGCCTCGCCGGACATCAGCTTCTCGGCAATCGCCTCATCGGCGACCTGCCGCAGGACGACCGCGTATTTGTCGCGCTGGGCGAGGCCGCGCGCCATCGTGTTGAACGAATCAGCGAGCTGGCCGATCTCATCACCGCTGCGGACCCGGACGTGGTAGTCGTAGTTGCCCTTCTCAATCTCGCGCGTGCCGAGGACTAGCTCCCGGAGGGGGACGGCCATCCCGTGAGAGAGCAGCCACGCCAGAACCAGGCCGGCGACGAAGACGAGCAAGGCAAAGGCCCCCACTTTCAGTCGCAGCTCGCGCAGATCCTGGTACTGGTCGGCCAGCGAATAGAGACTGAGGTGGTAGGCGACGGGGAAGATGGACCCGGGATTGAGCGCGCGCACGAAACACCGATGGGGTTCGCCGTTGATCGGGATGTCGAACGACGTAGCGTTCTCCAGCAGGCTGCCGGTCGCGGTGCCGATCGCCTCCAGCAACGGGGCACGGACCGTCGTCGGCACGGAGGTGGTGTGGAGGGTGTCGTTGATCAGGATGCCGCTCTGGATCTTCGCCAGCCGTTCGAGAAAGCGCTCGCCAAAATCGGTGACCGTGAATCCGAGGACAATCGAACCCAGAAGTTTGCCCGAGCTCGCCTCGAAGAACGGGGTGATGATCACTTCGTAGAGGTTCTCCGCCCGGTCGTCGTCCACCTGCATCGCAAAATAGCCGATCTGCTGGGCGTCGGCCGCCGCGGCCGCGGCCATCTGCAGATGCCGGATGACTCCCGCGGGCAGCTTGCGCGAGGGCGCACCGGATCCGGTTTCCAGCAGCTCTTCCCCCGACTGGCTGTAAACCCGCAGGTATGAACCGCG
>DNDP01000467.1:0-10384 GCA_003484235.1 Verrucomicrobiales bacterium | reverse complement strand
CAGGTATGAACCGCGCGACGAACCGCTTTCCCGACCGGCGTCGCGAGCGGCCGTCGAACCCGCGGACTCGGTCGGGGGACGTCGCGGGTCGTCCGGACGGCTACGTCGTTGGGAGGCGTCCAAACGACCGTCCATACCGGGTCGTCCGCCGCCGGAAGGCCGCGAGGTCGGCATGAATTCCCGCAACTGACTGCGGGCGACGAAGTAGACGGCCCGCTGGTCACCGTTCTGAACCGCGGCGAGGAAGGATTCGTTGGTCGAGAGGTTGAGACAGACGTCCTTGGCCCGCTGCAACCGCACGTTTTGCATCTCGTTGAAGAACTCGATCTGGGTCTGATACTGACGGGCGAACAGCTTCTGGTAAGTCTCCTGGACGCGGCGCTGGGTGACCAGCATGGTGGTGCCAGTGGCCCCCGCGAGGATTGCCAGCACGAGCAGGAGGATCTTGAACCGGAAACTGAGGGCGGGCAGCAGTGGCATGATGTTGCAGACGGGGATTAAACCGCCCAGTTACCCGAAACGTCGATGAAATCGTTTGCAGGACGTCGGTCCAGGGGAAGGATTTCGCTGGAATAAAGGCCCGGGTTGACGGCTCCTAGCGGTGTGATGGGCACGGAATTCGAGTCGATAGTGGATCAATACTATCAGCCGCTCTACCGGTTCGCGCTGAGTCTGACGCGGACCGAGTCCGAGGCGTTCGACCTGACCCAGCAGACATTTTACCTGTGGGCGACCAAGGGACATCAGCTCCGGGACCGCTCGAAACTGAAATCCTGGCTGTTCACGACGCTGCACCGGGAGTTTCTGGGGTCCAGGCGCCGCGGAAACCGGTTTCCACACCATGAAGTGGGTTCGGTGGAGCACCAGCTGCCAACCGTCTCGCCAACGGTGGTGCGAGACATGGACGCATCGACTGTGATGGACACGCTGCTCCAAGTGGAAGAACTCTATCGTGCTCCGCTCATGCTGTTTTACTTGCAGGACCATTCTTACAAAGAGATCGCCGAGATTCTCGAGGTGCCAATCGGGACCGTGATGTCCCGCCTCGCCCGGGGCAAGGATCAGCTTCGTTCACTGATCGCCGACCGGGTTTCGGTTTCCGGAAAGAAGATAGTACCCCTGAACGCACCGCAGATTGGAGCCAGTCATGGATAAGCAGGAAGCCAGGATGATTTTGGAGTCGTATCGGCCGGGTGGCCAGGATGCGCAGGATCCCGCCTTCGCCGAGGCGCTGGTGCTCGCCGCCAGGGATCCTGAGCTGGGCGAATGGTTCGCCCGGCAGTCGAAGCTGGATGAGGCGATCAGCGAGCGGCTGCGCCAGGCCAACGTGCCGGCGGATCTTCGCAACGCGATCCTTGCAGGGCATCGCAGCCAGGAGAGCATCGACCGTCCAAACTTCACCTGGTGGAAATCGCCTGCCTTGGCCTGGGCTGCGGCCATTGTGCTGCTTTTCGCGGCGGCTTTGATTTTTCGAAATGGTGGCAGCTCATCCGTCGCCTTGGCGGCCTACCGGAATGCCATGACCGACCAGCTCAATCAGGGGGTCGAGTTCGACTGGCGGCACGAAAGCCCGGCCGCGTTGACCGAGTGGCTCGCGAACAACCGCGACTTTGGAGCCCTGCAACTGCCCGCGGAGCTTTCGGCCAGCAAGACCATCGGCTGCCGCGTCCTCGAGTTTGATTCGCTCCGTCCTGCCTTGATCTGCTTTACCCTGCCTTCGAACGACGTGGTGCACCTGTTTGTCGTCAACGGCGACTGCTTTGGCGCGAACGAGGTGTCGGGTCAGGCGAAGCTGGCACAGTGTGGTCAGTGGAACACCGTTTCGTGGCGGCAGGAAGATCGTGTCTACCTATTGGCCGGGCTGGTTGCCGGCGACAAATTGGTGCAGCTGGCCAGTGCAGGCAATTGACCGGACCTAATTCTGACCAACAGTGGCGTTAATAGTTTTTACCAATTCTTGACACATTCCGCAGCGCATGGTTCTTTCTCCCTCGATTACGCCGCAGCTTTTTGGGACACAACCTTGAACCTGTTCTTTCGGTGTCCGACAGTTTTCGAAGCGGTTGCAGTACACAGTTGCTTCGGAATTCCCACGTAATCCCACGTTGTACATTCGATCATTCCCCGGGCCGCCAGACACCTTCTGTTCTGAGCGGCCCGGTTCAGTTTTGCCGGTGAAGATTGCGCCGGCCAGACCCCCGGTTTCCACCCGTCAAATCAACCCACGAATTGCCTCCAAGTGTCGAGGGATCGCCGCCCAAGGGTCTTCAGCGGCTTCGTATTCGAGGGTCAGGTAGCCCTGATAGTTGGCACGGCGAAGTATCTCGACGATCCGCTTCAGATCCGCTTCCGACTTTCCTCCCGGCTGGGAGTTGATTTCCACCTTCAGCTGAACATTCACGGCGTAGGGCGCGAGCCGGGCCAAGTCATCATAGGGGGTGGCCGAATAGAAGTTGCCGGTATCGAGATTCACCCGCACCCAGTCGTGGTTGACCGCGTGGATGATTTCCTCCAGGACCTCCGCCTTGGCAACGATACCGCCATGGTTTTCGACTCCCAGCATGACGCCGCGATCGCCGGCATGATCGGCACACCGCTTCAACGCGGTGACGCATTGCTTGATTGCGTCCGGCGTGGAGATGCCTTTGGGACTCCCGGCAAACACACGCAGATGCGGAGCCCCCAGGGTGGCGCAGTGGTCAATCCAGCGGAGGACCCTCGAAATCTCGGCATCGAGTTCGGGGCCATCGGGCAGGGTGAACGTATTTCCCACGGCCGACCCGCTGATCTCGACTCCTTTCAGGAAGGCGTGTCGCCGAAGTTCCAGCAGGAACTCCCGGTCAAACTCCGGGGGGAAATAGTAGCTCGTCAACTCCGCACCTTGGCAGCCCTGCTCGGCCACGTAGTCGATGAAACCCTTCAGGCCGATTTGCCGGCTGGGGTCCACCTGTTTTTGGCGGGTGTGGGACGAGTCTTCAAAGTATTCCCGAAACGAATAGGCGGCCAGTCCGACGAGAAATCTGGGGGCACCCTTCCTGGCGATGGAAAGCGGTGCTCCGACGAGTGCACCCGGGACGGCGACGAAACCGGCGGCGGAGAGAGTACTGCCGAGAAAGAGGCGGCGCGAAATGCGGGATGTCATGGTGCGAGGTTGCCCGCGGAATCGGCCCGATGGCAAAACCAAAACACGCGGGACTCAGAGACCGGGGCACAATCCTTTATAAACTTGACCGCTAAAGCCGCGCCTTCGTAATTTGAGCGGCATAGGCACCGTACATGTTTGCGCAACTTAAAAGCCTCTTTTCCAACGACATTGGAATCGACCTCGGCACTGCCAACTCCCTTGTTTACGTTCGTGATCGGGGAATCGTATTGCGTGAACCTTCCGTGGTCGCCATCCAGGCCGGCACCACCAATGTCCTGGCCGTCGGCGAAGAAGCCAAGAGGATGCTCGGCCGCACCCCCGGAAACATCGTCGCCATCCGGCCCATGAAGGACGGCGTGATAGCCGATTTCGAGATCACCGAGGCGATGCTCCGGCACTTCATCCAGAAGGTCCATCATCGCAAGTTGATCGCGCCCCGGGTGGTGGTGGCGGTTCCCTCCGGCATTACGGAGGTGGAGAAGCGCGCGGTGAAGGATTCGGCGACGCATGCCGGCGCGCGCGAGGTCTATCTGATCGAGCAGCCGATGGCTTCGGCCATTGGAGTCGGTCTGCCCGTCCACGAGCCGGCGGGCAACATGATTGTGGACATCGGCGGTGGCACCTGCGAGATCGCCATCATATCTCTCGCGGGAATCGTCTTCAGCCGCAGCCTGCGGGTGGGCGGGGACGAATTCGACGACACCATCGTCGCCTACATGAAACGAGCCTATAACCTGATGATCGGTGAACGCACGGCGGAGGAGATCAAGATGAAAATCGGATCGGCCTTTCCGCTGGAGCAGGAGTTGACCATGGAAGTAAAGGGCCGCGATCTTGGTGCCGGTCTGCCCAAGACACTCGTTGTGCGGTCCGAGGAAATTCGTGAAGCTTTGCAGGAGCCCCTTTCCAGCATTCTGGAATCCGTCCGCATCACCCTGGAGCGCTGTCCGCCCGAGCTTTCGGCCGATCTGGTCGATCGCGGGATCGTGATGGCCGGCGGCGGCGCGCTGGTGCGCGGCATCGACCGCCTGGTGGCGGAGGAGACGGGCCTGCCGGTGCACATTGCCGACGATCCGTTGACGGCGGTGGCCACCGGCACCGGCCGGGTGCTTCAGGAACTGCAGTTCCTCAAACGGCTTTCCACCTCCGGCCGCGGCTGATGAGCAGCCTGCGTTCGCCCTCCCTCACCTGTTGAGGGCGGTGCGATGTTTAAGCGACCCTTGTATATTTTCTGCGTGCTGGCCCTGCTGCTGGTCGTGCTGATTCTGGTCCTCCAGACCACTCTGGGGACCCGGATGAAGCTTGCCATCGGCGGCCTCTTCCTGCCCCTGTTCGGTCTCTCCTCCGCCGTTGATTCGGGCATGGAAAAGGCCGGAGACCGGGTTGTTCCCCGAAGCGTCCTGGTCAAGGAGCTCAGCGACATGCGCCGGGAGAATGACCGGCTAAGAATACTCGGCCGTCAGGCGCAGGAGGTGTTTCTTGAAAACCAGCGGCTGCGCATCATGCTCGGCCGGCCCGAGCAGATGCCATGGAAGGTCCGGGCCGCCCGCGTGGTCGGCCGCGACCCGGCCAACTGGTGGCACATGATCCACATTGACCTCGGATCCCGCGATGGAGTGACGAACAGCATGCCCGTCATCGCACCCGATGGCAGCCTCGTCGGACGGGTCGGCGATGTCGGCCATGCCCGATCCCAGGTGATCCTGGTCGGTGATCCCAACTGTCCCGTGTCGGTGCTGATTCAGGAAACCCGCGAGCACGGTGTCATCGCCCCCTCGAGCATCAACCCCTTCGATCAGTCGATCGTCGAACTGGGCTATCTTTCCCGCAACAGCATTCTGCGGCCCGACCAGATCGTGGTCACCAGCGGGAAGGGCGGGATCTTCCCGTCAGGCATTCTCGTGGGCCGCATCATCGACTTCCAGAGCGTTGACCAGGGGCTTTACACTACCGCGCGCGTCAAACTTGCGATGGCGATCAGCCGGATCGAGGAAGTGTGGGTGATCCAGCCATGAGAGCCCTGCATCCAGCGCTGCTCCTGCTCACGACCTATTTCGCGGTCTATCTGCAGTGCCGTGTCACCTTCCTGCGCGACCTGACCGGCGTGCAGATCGAGCTCATCATCAGCAGCAGGGTGTATGCCAGCCTCACGTCGAACCTGGCCACCGTCGGCATGCTGGCCTTCTGCGGTGGCATGTGGTTCGACTCGCTCTCGCTGAACCCGGCGGGAGTGACGGTGTTTCCGTTGCTGGTCACCGGCATCGTGCTGATGTGGTTCCGGGACCTGCTGTTGCGCGAGCAACCCTATGCCAGACAGGTGCTGGGGTTTTGCGCCGGCGTGGCCGTGCCTGCGTTGAGCCTGCTGCTGATGATGAGCATGGGGGCGAGGCCGCTGGTCGGCTGGTCCACGCTTTGGACGCTCCTGGTGCTGGGTGTGGCCGGGGCGGTGCTGACGCCGCTGATGTTCCGGGTGTTTGAGCGTCTCCGCGTGCTGTTCCAGTATCAGCCGCTGGAAACCACGAGTTTTCGGGATGACCGCGAGATCAAGCGCGGCCGCAGCTGACAACGATGATTGCCTTCGATCATTTGAAGAAGAACGACCCGCATCTGCGGATGCTGGGGATGGCCGTTCTTGTCGGACTGCTCATCCTGTTGGCGGGCCTGTGGTGGGTGCAGATCATTTCCCATCACCGGCATACCGACAGCGAGCGCAACCAGTCCTACCGCACGGTCCGCATCCCCGCCATCCGGGGCAAGATCTTCGACCGCAACGGCGGTGTCCTGGCCGAGAACCGGCCCAGCTACGACATCAACCTCTACCTCAACGAGCTCAGACCGCAGTTCGAGGAGGAGTTCATGCGCATCCGGCCGCGCCGCGCGGTGACCAATCCCCCCCCGGTGTGGAAACGGTGGCTTGGAATTGAAACGCCGAAGGTCGAACTGGTGCGGTTGAGCCGTCAGCAGCGGGACCAGCTGACGGCGCAGGCCCAGTACAATGTCGCCCGGCGCGTGGTGGATGAGGTCGGCCAGGTGTTGGGCGAGGAGATTCCGCTCACTCCCGAGGAGTTTCGCAGGCACTACCTGCAGCTGCGCGCCCTGCCGATGCCTGTTCGCAAGAACATCGATGCCACCCAGCTGGCACGCTTTCTCGAAAACACCCACCTGCCGCAGGGCGTGGATCTGGACGTCGAACCCCTGCGCCATTACCCGCAGGGCCGCACGGCCGCCCACCTGGTCGGCCACCTCGTGAAGGACACCCGCTCGCAGCCGGGCGAGGTCGCGTCGGTGGACTATCGGATGACGGATTTCCGGGGCAATCTCGGGCTCGAATACGTGTTTGACGCGGACCTGCGCGGTCGGGCCGGCGTAAAGTCCGTGCTGGTCAACAGCGCCGGCTATCGCATCTCCCAGAACGTCTGGGTTGCTGATGAACCCGGCAGGAATGTGGTGCTGACGATCGACCTTCCATTGCAGCGCGCCGCGGAGGAGGCGCTTGCTTCCGTCGGACCGGATGTGCGGGGCGCGGTCGTGGTCATGGATGCCCGCAGCGGGGACCTCTACGCGCTGGTCTCGGCTCCCGCCTACGACCCCAACGCGTTTGTGCCCGGAATCTCGTCCGCGGAGATGGCCGAACTCAACGATCCCGTGATGAAGCCGATGCGGAACCGCGCCACCCAGGAGAACTACCGGCCCGGCTCGGTCTTCAAGATCGTCACGGCCCTGGCCTGTCTCCAGTCCGGCATCCTGAATGAAACGAACCTCCATGAGCCGTTGCCAAATCCGGGGTTCATCATGGTCGGGCGGAGACGGATCGACGACGAGGCGGCCGCCGGCGAATACACCTTCGAGCGGGCGTTCATCAAGTCCAGCAACACCTATTTCATCCATTACGGGATACTGGCCGGCTTCAAGGCCATGCAGCGGGCGGGCATGGAGTTTCAGTTCGGCCAGGCGATGAGCCTGCCCACCCGACAGAACACCTCCGGGACGTTTCCGGACCCCGCGTGGATTCGCAGCCAACGCGAGTCCGCAGGGCTGTATTGGGCCGATGGCGACACCGCCAACCTGAGCATGGGACAGGGCTTCATCGACGTCACTCCGCTGCAGATCGCGGTGATGATTGGGGCCATTGCCAACGGGGGCACGCTTCTGCAGCCACGTCTGGTGCAACGCGTGGAGAGTCCGCGGGGCGCCGCCGAGGAGATTGGCACAAGGGAGTTTCCGCCGGAGATCCGTGGCCGGTTGTCGTTCGATCCCGAGCATCTGGCGCTGATCCGGCAGGTCATGCGTGCCGACGTGGGCAACATCCATCCAGGTCCCAACCGCGGTACCGGCTACAAGGCGGAGGTGCCCGGAATGAACATCTGCGCCAAGACCGGCACGGCCGAGAACAAGCGGCCGGGGGAGTCGCGCGTGGACAAGAAGGATGTCTGGTTTGCCTCCTTCGCACCGCTCGAGGACCCGAAATACGTCGTGATCGTCATGGTCGAGAACGGCGTGTTTGGAGGTGAAACCGCAGCGCCGGTGGCCAAGAAGATCTATCAGGCGATTCAGAAGCGGGAACAGAGCGGGGATTTTCCCACGAGCCGGCAGTTCGCCAACCGTTGAAGCATGCCAACCGCCTCACCAAAGCAACCGCGGCTGGGCACCGAAGAGTGGCTGCTCATCGGGGCGACTTTGTGCCTGCTTGTGATTGCCGCCCTGTTCATCCACAGTGCCCGCTACACGACCGAATCGGCCGAGGACTACCCCTGGTTCCGCCAGTACTACGTGAAGCAGATCATCTTCTACCTGATGGGGCTGACGGGCGCCGTGCTGTTCAACTTCCTCGACTACCACTCGTGGGCCCGCTGGTCACTGGTGGGATACTGGGGTTCGATCATCCTGCTGCTGCTCGTCCCCCTGATCGGCTTCTCGGCCGGAGGGGCCACCCGTTGGATCAATCTTGGACTGTTCAACCTGCAGCCCTCCGAACTGGCGAAGCTTGCCTTCATCTTCATGCTGGCGGGATTTCTAAGCCGGCCCGACGGCGAACTGCGGTTGGTGGGGAATTTTTGGAAGGCCCTGGCGATGATGGCGCTGCCGTTCTTCCTGATCCTGAAGGAGCCGGATCTGGGATCGGCGCTTATCTTCATTCCGGTCGGCCTGGTCATGATGTTCGTGGGCGGAATTCCCAAGCGCTATCTCTTCAAGCTGGTGGGAGGCGTCAGCGTCCTGGTGGCCCTGGTGCTCGTGGACGTGCTGTTCGCACCGAAGAGCCTGCAGTTCATCCAGCTCGAGGAGTATCAAAAACACCGCCTGCTGACCTACTTCGGCATGGACTTCGCCCCCAAGGACGCGACCCCGGAAGAGCGGCTGAAGTGGGAGAAGATCCAGCGGGACAAGTCATACCAGTCACGGCAGGCGTTGATCGCCGTCGGCTCCGGGGGATTTCACGGAAAGGGCTGGCGCGAGGGCAGGCAGACCTCCCTCAAGTATCTGCCGCCGGGTGCGGCACACAACGATTTCATCTTCTCGGTGATTGCCGAGGAGACTGGATTCATCGGCAGCGCGACGTGTGTGGCGCTGTTCGGGGTGGTTCTGTTCACCGGGATCAGAATCGCCGGCCAGGCGCGCGATCGCCTGGGAAAGCTACTGGCCGTGGGTGTGGTCACCTACATCTTCAGCCATGTATTCATCAACATCGGAATGAACATCCGCATCATGCCGGTAACGGGCGTCCCACTGCCGCTGCTCAGCTACGGCGGCACTTCGGCGATCGTCTCGTTGATCGCGATCGGCGTTTTGCACAACGTGCATCTGTATCGCAGAGCCTATTGAGCTATGAACCAGAAGAAGAACTTTGGCGGTCGCCGTCGTCGTGGCGGCATGCGTTTCCGGCCCGCGGGCGGCACCGGCCACCGCTCGAAGAAGAAGGAACGCGAAGCCCGTGACGCCCGCGCGGAAATCCTCGTGAGCGACACGAACGAGGAGAAGGTCTTTGTCGAGGGCCGCCACGAAAAGGAGATTGTCCGCGCCGAGAACGTGGCATCCGGACTGCCGCCGGAGGGTGACGCCGCGCAGGCGGCGCTGGAGCAGGGCAAGACGGACGCCGTGGAGGGCGGTTTCCGCCAGCCCCACATGGACGTGCCCGCGGAGGTGGTGGAGGAGGAAGAGGAGGAGGGTGCCTCCTTCAAGCCCGTGGCGGTCGAGAAGCCCCCGCAGGGAATCGTCGATTCGATCAAGGCTGCCGCCACCAAGGTCATCCAGCGCGTCCAGCGCATGATCCGGCCCAAGGTGTCCACCCACAAGGAGGTCATCATCAATGCCGAAGCGCTCGAAACCCGGGTGGCCGTCACCATCGAGGGCCGGCTGGACGAGTTCACGATCGAACGCACCACCGAGGAACGGCTGGTCGGCAGCATCTTCAAAGGCAAGGTCCGCAACCTTGAGGACGGCCTGAAGGCCGCCTTCGTGGACATCGGTTTCGAGAAGAACGCCTTTCTCCACTACTGGGACATCGTGCCCAGCGAGGTGGACCGGAGCTTCGAGGTCGTGGACCGCGGTCAGAAGAAGCGGGAGCGGCCGAAGATCACGCAGAAGGACATCCCCCGCGTGTATCCGCCCGGCAGCGACATCATCGTGCAGGTGACCAAAGGGCCGATCGGCACCAAGGGACCGCGCGTCACGACCAACCTGGTGCTGCCCGGCCGCTATCTGGTGCTCCTGCCCAACTCCGATCAGTCGGGCATTTCGCGCAAGATCGAGGACCCCGAGGAACGCCGGCGCCTCAAGGACATCCTCCGCAAGCTGGAGATACCCGACGGCATGGGCGTGATCATGCGCACCGTCGGTGAGGGCCAGCAGCTCCGCTATTTCGTGCGGGATCTGGCGCTGCTGGTCGAGGAATGGCAGAACATCCAGAAGCGGATCAAGGAAGGCCCTTCCGCCGCCTGTGTCTTCGAGGAGCCGGATCTTGTGGAACGGACCGTCCGCGACTTTCTCACCGAGGACGTCGAGCGCATCGTCATCGACAATCCGCAGGCCTGCGAGCGGGTCAAGAACATGATAGGCAAGATCTCCAAGCGCTCCATCGCCAAGGTGAAGTCCTATCACGATTCGCAGCCGATCTTCGACCGCTTCGGCATCACCCGCCAGCTCGAGAGCACCGTCTCCCGCCAGGTGCACCTCAAGGGCGGCGGCTACGTCGTCATCGACGAGACCGAGGCGCTGGTCGCCATCGACGTCAACTCCGGCCGC
>DNDP01000366.1:679-3496 GCA_003484235.1 Verrucomicrobiales bacterium | reverse complement strand
CCGGCCAGGATCAAGGGCGACCTGAACATGCCCACCCGCGTGGAACTTCCCGAAGGCGGCGAATATTCGCAGAAGGTGCTCGTGCCGGGCAGGGCCCTCAATTCTTGCGTGGCAGAATTCAGCGTAGCCCACCGGATTTCGTGCGCCACGCGGGGTAATCCTTCTCAATCAGCGAGGCCGGTGCCGTGCTGTGGTAGCCGTAGCCGCTCCGGCGCTCGTAGCTGACCTTCATGAAGTCGTAGTTGGGCTTCGAATCACGATCCATGTAGAGCGGGCGATGGGTGTCGAGTTCATAGAAACGCGCCCAGAGCGGCGGCGCTGCGGGATCGGGCGTGAGGATGCGCTCCTTGCGACCGTCGGCATTGCGGCGCTCCTCCAGTCGCTGGCCGCTGATGGCCACCCGGCGAAACCACGCCACCGCACCCTCGATGGAAGCCATGATCTCGGGGGACGGTTGCTCGATGGCCATGAGGAAGCGCACGATGCCGACGCTTTCACTGCCCGAGAGCGAAGGCGGTTCATAGGCGCGCGCCCAGGCGGGTTCCAGGGTTTTCGCATCGTGCTGCGCACACCAGGCGGTCAATTTCCCATCCTGCCGGATTTGTGTCCTGAGGATGCATTCGATGCCACGGGCCACCGCGTCCGCCGCGCGTGAACGCCGGCCGGCATCCACGAACCCGAACGGCGCCTTCTCCCGGGCCACATCCCGGAGCAGTTCCAGCGTGTTGATCATCGCCCCGTCGTTGTAGGTGATGTGGGAGTAGTAGCCCTTGGGGCGGAGGGGAAAAAACTGGGGGAAGCCGCCGTTCGGATACTGGGCGGCGAGCAGGTAGTCCACGCCTCGAAGCACGGAAGCGCGGCAGGATGCGTCCCCGGTGGCTTCAACCACCCGGGCCAGGAAATGTATCGGGAGCGTGGTGGCGCCGTTGTCGAGGGTGTCAGTCCGGCCATCCTTGCGGATCTCGGCGAGCAACGCCTCCGTCGGCACCACCAGCAGGTCCGTGTTCTTCGGCCATGCACCCGCCTCCGACTGGTAACCCATCACCTTGGCGGCGGCCGCCCGCGCCTCGGCGGAGCCATACCAGTCGGGCTTTTGCTTCAGGACGTCACCGCCCCACCGGATTGCACCTGCGGCGCTGGACACAAGCGAAACCGCCATTGCGGCAAGGAGAAGCGACTTGCTGATCATGAGAAAGGAAATGGGATGAATCCGGCAGGTTGAATCCGTGTGGCACGGAAGGTTCATTTGCATCAATTGCTCCCTCCCCCATCGAGATTGCAGATGACCCGTTGATAGCCGACCAGGGGCGGCGTGCCGTTGTCGGTGACTTCCAGAATGATGTGAACCTGCCTCCCGGATTCATTCGGCGCGATGAAGCTCGCGTTCTCCCATGATTCACTGTTCGCGATGTCCACGGTCGCCTCGACGGAATCGGCGTCGGCGTATTGCCACCACCTGCAAGTGAGCTTGTTGCCGTCCGGGTCGATGGCACCCGCAGCGAGCGGCACGGTTTCACCGGCTTTCACATGACGAACGAGCGCACCCTTCACTTGGGCGACGGGCGGGTGGTTGGCGCCGTTGAAATCCTTCACGCACCAATCCATGCGGGCGGCGAAGTCGTTCTGCGCTGCGGGAACCCAGCGCCAGTACATCTTGTGGCGATCGCCGTCGTCCTTCAGGTTTTTGTCACTGATGTGATTCGGGAAGGCCGGGTCCACATGAGCGGAACGGCCGCCCCAGCCGCCGAGGGTGTAGTCGCGATGTGCCTCCAGGCCGTTGTTCGCCAGATGCAGGAACGACGGTGTGTCGCCTTCGCTGATGTATTTCTGCGGCGTCAACGCGCCAAGCGGGCCGTGGTCCCTTTTGACGTGCTCATCCAGCCACGCCGGCTTCATGAGTTCCTGAATCGCCGGCGGATTCGCGCTGGGTTTGCCGGGCTTGCGGGCGTTGTCATAGCTCTCGTAATCCCACACATCATCCCACTGATGGGCTTCATTGATGTGGGCCTCGGGAATGTTCTTCTGAATCCACCCTCCGCCGCCATCCTGATACCAGATGCAGTAGATGCGGATGCGCGACACGGCATAATCGAACTGCTCCTTGGGATACCCGGTTTTCAGTCTCCACAAGGCGGATGCCGTGGTGTTCGCGCCGCCCCACGACAGGACGTGCACCGGACGCGGGTCCTTGTCGAGGAGTGTGTCGATGATCAATTGGGAACCGGGCGTGTTCCTGGTCTCCATGTCCGGCGGGGCGACCCAGAGATCCTTGATGTTCTCGTTGCCCACCCGGCAGACGCTCCGCAGGGAATCTGCACTTGGATAATCCGGGTTGTGTTTGCGCAGGTTTGGGAGAACCTGTTCGTAGGCGTCCAGTTGATTCTCCAGCCAGGTCTCCTTGCTGTGCCCATGTTTCTGATACTTGGAATTCACCTCCACAATGCCCGCCACGTCGAAATCGCAGGTGTAGAGCAGGAAACGAATCATGCTGCTGTGGTCGTCGATCTCCCCGTCGGTGGTGGCAATGACACGGGGTTTGTCGGCGGCGACGACCGTGGCCAGTGAGCCGGCGACGGCCGTGAGCAGAAGGAACTTCAGGATGTTTTTCATGTCGGGAGCTTGGACTGGCCTTGCCGCAGCCTAGTTCAGCGTGTTGACGTTGTTCTCCGGCTTGTTGTAGTCCACGAACACGGTCGGGTTGGTTCCATTGAGACACTCCTCCAGGTTGGTGTAACCGTCCTTGTCGGTGTCCTGCGATCCGTCGGCTGCGTTCTGGGGATCCAGCTTGAACTTCAGCTCCCATTCGTCGGGCATGCC
>DNDP01000366.1:0-637 GCA_003484235.1 Verrucomicrobiales bacterium | reverse complement strand
GGATCAAGACGGCATGCCCGGCGCGGCGAGCTTGGTGAAGTTGGTGCCATCCACGCCCAGCCAGTTGTTGGCGGTCACTTCGAGCGAACCGTCCACGTGGTTGTCCGCTACATGCCAGCTTCCGATATCGTCGCTGCCGCGGGAGGAAGGGTTGGCGATGCGATCCCTCACGTCGGCGCGGGTGGCGGGGCCGGGTTTGNNTGGGCAACGAACAGCCTGCCCGCTCAAGGACCGCCCGATACGCATCCTCGGGGGAATGCTGCCGGATCGGCATCGCCTCCCACGGCGCGGCGAGCATGGTGAAGGAGTTGCCATCCACTCCCAGCCAGTTGTCGGCGGCTACTTCGGGCGAACCGTCCACATAATTGTCCGACACATGCCAGCTTCCCATATCGTCGCTGCCACGGGAGGAAGGCTTGGCAATGCGATCCCTCACCTCGCTGCGGGTGGCGGGGCCGGGTTTGTAGTAGTTGGCCACCATGTTGATGGTGGAAAACGGGATCGGAGGCGTTCGCCTATCCCCCTTCTGATGCGCTTCGCCACCGTAGGAGCTTTCGTAGCCCCAGTTGTAGAGCACGTTGTTCCGGTAGTCGTTGTAGCCGCAACCGGACGCCCAGCGGGGATTGCGGCTGTCGTT
>DNDP01000308.1:4300-4593 GCA_003484235.1 Verrucomicrobiales bacterium | reverse complement strand
AAACGGCGTGCGGTAGATGATGGCGCTGCCTTCGACGCCCGCCGTTCCCGAAGAGTTGTTGGCCGAAAGGAAGGCGATCCGGGCATTGAACGAACTGCTCACAATCAGGTTCGATTGTCCGACGCTGGTGCGGTTGGTCAGCGCCAGGGTGTAGGCGAGCGTGCGATTCGTCGTGGCGACGGTTGGCGCGGAGGAAATGCCCAGCTGGAAGGTCGCACCCGCGGCGCCGCAGGCAACGCAGAGCAGCAGGCTGGTGATGGCGATCAACCTCGAAAAACGTCCGGTCTCCACGC
>DNDP01000308.1:0-4090 GCA_003484235.1 Verrucomicrobiales bacterium | reverse complement strand
CCACGCGCGGATGAGACCCTGCCGATCGGGTTGTGGCAAGTCGTTTGGTGTCGTTTCCAATTCTGTTGCGTCGGCCGGGGGCCTCCCGTAGTTTCCGCCCCGTTGCGACCATGAAGATTTTCATCAACGGCAAATACTACAACGAGAAGACGGCGACAGTGTCGGTTTTCGACCACGGTTTGCTCTACGGCGACGGGATTTTTGAGGGAATCCGCGCCTATCATGGGCGGGTCTTCAAGTTGAGGGAACACATTGACCGTCTCTATGACTCGGCCAAGGCGATCCTTTTGGACATCCCCATGAGTCACGACGCCATGATGAAGGCCGTCGTGGAGACCTGCCGGAAAAACAAGCTGCGGGACGGCTACATCCGGCTGGTCGTGACCCGCGGTCCGGGCACGCTCGGGCTGAATCCCAAACGCTGCAAGGATCCGCAGGTCATCATCATCGCCGACAAGATCCAGCTTTACCCGCCGGAGTACTACGAGAAGGGGCTGGACATCGTCACCGTCCCGACCACCCGCAACCTGGTCAATGCGGTCAACCCGGCGATCAAGTCGCTGAACTACCTGAACAACATCCTGGCCAAGATCGAGGCCAACAATGCCGGCGTCGAGGAGGCGGTCATGCTCAACCAGCATGGCTTCGTCGCCGAATGCACCGGGGACAACATCTTCATCGTGCGGAAGAACGAGCTGCTCACGCCGCCACTGACGGCCGGCGCGCTGTATGGGATCACCCGCGGCGTGGTCATGGAACTGGGGCGGGAGGAAGGACTGTCGGTCCGCGAGACGGATCTGACCCGCTACGACCTGTTTGTGGCGGAGGAATGCTTTCTGACCGGCACCGGCGCGGAGCTGATCCCGGTGGTGAAGATCGACGGCCGCGTGATCGGAAGCGGGAAGCCGGGGCAGATCACCCGCAACCTGGTCCAGCGCTACCACGAACTGACCCAGACCAGCGGCGAGCCGATCTGATGGCAAAACCCCATGAAGTGCCAGATCAGTCGCCGGCGGGACACACCGGTGCACCTCACCCAGATTCATGGCGGCCGTGAAGGCAAGATTTCGCTGTGTGAGCCCTGCTGCTCGTCGCACGGTCTTGATGATCCCAAGTCGGAGCGCTTTGCTGATGTCGGATCCTTGTCCTAGCTGATCGACAATTATGGCCACTGGCGGCAGGCAGGACCGGCGCCGCTTGACGAACCTTGACGCCCAACCAATATTTCGGCCGGTAGCAATATGCTTTGCGGACTTTGCAAAAAGAAAGAGGCGACGGTTCACCTGACCCAGATCGCCGGCGACAAGATTCAGAAGGTGGATCTGTGCGAGGAGTGCGCCAAGGAGAAGGGCGTCAACGATCCCGCCGGATTTTCCCTGGCGGACATGCTGCTCGGCCTGGGCGCCTCGCAGGAGATGGAGGAGGCCGCCGGTGGTGCCGACCTTTCCTGCCCGAGCTGCGGCTTCACCCAGGCGGACTTCAAGAAAACCGGCAGGCTGGGCTGCGCCGACTGCTACCAGACCTTTGCGGAAGGGCTCGAGTCGCTGCTGAAGTCGATGCACAAGGGCACCCGGCATATCGGCAAGGTTCCGGCAGGACTGCGCAGGACGCAGGATCTGCAGAAACGCCTGTCCGACCTCGAGGGGCAGCTGGAGAATGCCATCAAGACCGAGAACTTCGAACAGGCGGCGCTGTTGCGGGACGACATCAAATCCACGCGGAAGGATCTCGAGGAACTGGCGAGCGCCTGAGTCATGGATCTCAACGAATATCTCATTCCTCCCACCGAGGCCACGCGCCGCCGCGGTCCGCACGATCGGATCGTGATGACGAGCCGGATCCGGCTGGCACGCAACCTCAAGGCGGTGCCGTTTCCAGGCTGGGGCAAAAAGCCCGACCGCATAAAGGCCGCCGAGATCATCCGGCCGGCGGTGGAATCGCTTCCCGAGATGAAGGGGTGCTTCGCCGAGTCCCTGGACAACCTTGCGGCGCTCGACAAGCAGCTGCTGGTGGAGCGCCACCTGATCAGCCGCGAGCACGCCGCCAAGGGTGCGGGCAGCGCCCTGGTCCTGAACCGTGATGAAACCCTCTGCTTCATGATCAACGAGGAGGATCACATCCGGATGCAGGCGCTGCTGCCGGGACTGCAGCTGAAGGAGGTCTGGGGCACCATCAGCAAGGTCGATTCGCGGCTGGAGAAGAAGGTTGACTACGCCTTCACCACGGAGTGGGGCTATCTGACCGCCTGTCCGACCAACCTGGGCACGGGCATTCGGGTGAGTGCGATGCTTCATCTGCCGGGCCTTGTCCTGGCCGAACAGATCAACCAGATCATCCAGTCGGTGAACAAGCTGGGCCTGGCAGTCCGGGGTCTCTATGGCGAAGGCACCGAGGCCCTGGGCAACGTGTTTCAGGTCTCCAACCAGATGACCCTGGGCGAGACGGAGGAGGCCATCGTCGAGCGGCTGAACAAGGTGCTTTCCCAGATCATCGAGCACGAGGAGAATGCCCGGGCCAAACTGCTGGAGAAGAAGCCGAAGATGCTCCTCAACCAGATCGGCCGTGCCTTCGGCGCGCTGTCCAACGCCCACATCATTTCCTCGAAGGAGACCATGAACCTCCTTTCCTGCCTGAAGCTGGGGGTGGATGTCGGCCTGTTCCCCGGGGTGGACCGCACGCTGGTGGATGAGCTGTTCCTCATCACGCAGCCGGCCCATCTGCAGCACAACTCCACCGAAAAGCTGGGCGCCGATGAGCGCGATCTGCGCCGGGCGGACCTGTTACGGGAACGTCTGGCCTCCGTCAGCAGGCCGCTTGCGGAACTGCCGGGCTCTCCGGAGGCCGGTGGCGAAGCCGGGTGAGGCCGCGGGAGCAGCTTTACGCAAAGGCGCGGCCCGGTGGGAACTTTTCGGTGGCTAAAACCGAGACTGCGGCTAAACTTTTTGTCGAAGGGTTCGATAGAGAAGTAAATCAGGGCACGGATGCCAGCAGCGACCCTTTCTTTGCCGGGCCAATCGGGTGTTCGCAAGGGCGGCTGACCGGCGGAGCCGAAACACAAACATTCAGCGAGACGTGTTATGCCTGAAGAATCCATGAACAATTTCACCCCGCGCGCGCAGCAGGTCCTCGCGCTCGCGCGGAAGGAAGCGGACCGCTTCAATCACAACTTCGTCGGCACCGAGCATCTCCTGCTGGGCCTGCTCAAGCTGGGTCAGGGTGTCGCCGTCAACGTGCTCCAAAAAATGGGTCTCGATCTCGAGACGGTGCGGCAGGAGGTTGAAAAGCAGGTGGAGAGCGGACCCGACGCCAAGCAGCTGGGCAACATCCCCTACACGCCCCGGGTCAAGAAGGTGCTGGCGCTCGCCGCCAAGGAGGCCAAGAACCTCACGCACACCTACGTAGGCACCGAGCACATCCTTCTCGGCCTCCTGCGCGAGGGCGACGGTGTGGCAGCCCGTGTCCTGCGCAACCTCGACGTGGACATCGAACAGACCCGGCAGGAAATCTTGAAGGAGCTGGACCCGAACTTTGCCAATCAGGATGAAATGGCTCCCGCCGGCGAAACTCCGGAGGGCAAGCCCGAGAAAAAGGGCGAGGTCAAGACCCCGGCGCTCAAGGCGTTCGGCCGGGACCTGACCGAGATTGCCCGCAAACGCGAGATGGATCCGGTGATCGGCCGCGTCAAGGAGATCGAGCGGGTCATCCAGATTCTTTGCCGGCGCACCAAGAACAATCCGGTGCTCCTTGGCGAGGCGGGTGTTGGAAAGACCGCAATCGTCGAAGGGCTGGCCCAGGAGATCTCGCGTGGGAACGTGCCGGAGCTGCTGCGCGACAAGCGGGTCATCACCCTCGATCTGGCGCTCATGGTCGCCGGCACGAAATACCGCGGACAGTTCGAGGAGCGGATCAAGGCGGTGATGGATGAGATTCGTCGCGCGAAGAACATCATCCTTTTCATCGACGAGCTGCACACGATCGTCGGCGCAGGCTCGGCCGAGGGCACGATGGACGCCTCGAACATCATCAAGCCCGCCCTCAGCCGCGGGGAAATGCAGTGCATTGGCGCCACGACCCTCAACGAATACCGCAA
>DNDP01000007.1:7487-8530 GCA_003484235.1 Verrucomicrobiales bacterium | reverse complement strand
GACGGTTCGCCAATGGCACGCGAGCTGGGCAGCGTCTGGACAACTTTCTGATGGGTCAGCTCAAGGAGATTCCGCGGCCGCAGATCTATCGCATCCTGCGCAAGGGCGAAGTGCGGGTCAATGGCCGGCGTGCCAAGCCCGACCTGCGCATCCAGGCGGGCGACCGGGTGCGCTTGCCACCGCTGCAGCGCGCTCCCGCCGCCGAAGTTGCCATACCGCCAGCGAGCCTCATCGGGGAGATCGCCGGGCGCATCCTCTACGAAGACGACGGCCTGCTGGTCGTCAACAAGCCAGCGGGTTTGGCGGTGCATGCCGGGACCGGGGTCGCCTACGGGCTCATCGATGTACTGCGCGCCCTGCGTCCCCATTGCCCCGAGCTGAATCTGGTGCATCGTCTGGACCGTGGGACCAGTGGTTGCCTGGTGGCGACCAAGACCCGAAGCGATTTGCTCACCCTCAACCGCGCTTTTGCCGATCGCCGGTGCGAGAAAGTATATCTGGCCCTTACCCAGGGACGCTGGGGCAGGGGGGAGGTCGTGCGGCGTCAGGCGCTCGACATCGATCATCGCCAAGGGGGTGAGCGGACGGTCCGGGTCGATACGGCACATGGGCAAACGGCGGTGAGCCGGTTTCGCCAGGTCGAGCGTTTCGACGGAGCGAGCCTGGTGCGGGTGGCCATCGAGACTGGCCGAACGCATCAGATTCGTGTCCACGCGGCCGATGCGGGCCATCCCTTGGCGGGAGACGATCGCTATGGCGATCGTGTGTTCAACCGCCAGATGGCGCGTCTCGGGCTCAGGCGGTTGTTTCTTCATGCGGCGGCGCTCTCACTACCGCTCGACGGACGCGAACCGCTGCAGGTGGAGGCGCCGCTGCCTGCGGATCTGTCCGGTGTCCTGAAGGCGCTGCGCGGCTGATTCAGCCTCATGAGTCAACAATCAGGGTAAGGTAAATCCCGCGCGGCGCAGCATCGTCGCCAGGCGGATCAGTGGAAGGCCCATCAGCCGAACGGTCGCGTCGCTGTCGATCGCCTCGCGGGCCGC
>DNDP01000007.1:7151-7392 GCA_003484235.1 Verrucomicrobiales bacterium | reverse complement strand
AGGGCGCCGGCGCAGTCGAGCGGCTGGTCCCGTTCCACATAGCGGCGAATCTCGCCCGCCTCCAGCGCCCGCAACCGGACGGTGGTGACGACAATGTCCACCTGGCTTCTCCCGCTGGTGGCATCGAGCAGAAACAAGCCACTCAGAAAGCGCACTGCCTGTCCCGACAGTTGGGCCAGCTGTGCGCAGGCCTGGTCGGCCGTGCCCGGTTTTCCCAGGATGGTTTCCTTCGGACCCACGG
>DNDP01000007.1:0-6958 GCA_003484235.1 Verrucomicrobiales bacterium | reverse complement strand
GCCTCGGCCTTGGCCAGGGACAGCCGGCGGACCAGCGCATCCGGCGATTCGGCGCCCTGCGGCGATTCGTCGGTATTTGGGGAGACGTACTGGAAGGGAATCTGCAGCCGTTCCAGCAAGGCGCGGCGATAGATCGATGAAGAGGCGAGGATCAGTGGGGCGGCTTGGGCCATGAAACAACAACCTGTCTGCGCGAGAACTGGACGTCCATGTTCCCATGACCACCCGCGGGCGGGTCAAGCCGTCCGGTGATGGGGCGTTGCTTCGGATGACCGCCGTGCATCCGCCCGGAAGATTTACAAACCGCTTCTATACTTCAGAGAGATCCGACTCGGGTTGTTGTGCGATCCCGATCGGAAAATCTCAAGGAAGGAGAGGTGCATGGCAGGCAACTTCATGGAGGAAGCCCTGCGGCGTTGTGTCCGTCACAACCCCGAGGGGATATTTCTGATCTACGGTGATCAGCGTGTCACCTGGCGCGAGCTGGATCAGCGCGCCAGCCGGCTGGCCAGCGCTCTAGCCGGCCTGGGGGTGGGGCCGGGAGACCGGGTGATCCTGATGTTCCATAACTGCCCGGCGTTTTTCGAGTCTAATTACGCGGTGCAGAAACTCGGCGCCATTCCGGTCCCGATGAACTACCGCTTTACGGCGCGTGAAATCGCCTATCAGACCAATCACTGTCAGGCCAAGGCATTCGTGTTCGAGCGACTGTGGCAAGACGCCGTGGCCGGCGCCCGTGCGCAGATGCCGACCGTGCAGCACTATGTCGGCCGGGATACGCCCGAGTTTGCCGGTGCCCACGAATATGAAACGCTCATCACCCGTAGCGCCCCGGCGTTTCCGGTGGGTCCGGCGAACCTCGAGGACACCTGCGTGCTGTGCTACACCGGTGGCACCACCGGATTGCCGAAAGGCGTCATGTTGACCTACGGGAATCACGTGCGCATGGTGCAATCCATCGTGCGGACCGTCGTCGGCGCCCTGGGAGGCTTTCAGGTCACGCCGGATCTGGAGGCGATGTTGCGACAGCATCTGCCGGGCCCGGCCGTCGGCGCAGCGAAATCCGCACCGGTGCGCTATCTGCTCGGGCGGCGCTGGCTGCAGCGGGGGATCATCAGCCTGGCCGATCGCATGATCGGCAGTGCGTTGGCGGTGCGCCTGGGATCGCGTCGGCCGATCAAGGCCATGATGCCCTCGTTTCCGATGTTCCACGATGCGGCCTATCAGCTGGCGGTGCTGGCACCGCTGCTTGGCAACATGACCTTGGTGATGCCCCGCAGTGTCAGCTTTGAGCCCGAGGCGGTGTTGAAGCTGGTGGAACAGGAACGCCCGATGTTGCTGGGGAACGTGCCGACCGCGTGGCGTATGCTGGTGGACTATCCCGATGTGGCGCGGTTCGATCGCAGCTCGGTGGTGGCATGTGCCACCGGGGCCGGAGTCTGTCCAGCCGCCCTCAAGCGCAAGATCTTCGAGGCTTTTCCGGGCGTGGTGATCGCCGATGGGTTTGGTCAGACCGAGATGACGCCGGTGACGTCCTTCCGCTTTGATTTCAGCCCGGCCTCGCTCAAGGACCATTGTGTCGGCAAGCCGGTGGTGGAAACCCGTATCGTTGATGAGCAGGGTCGCGATGTGCCATCCGGCGAGATCGGGGAGATCATCTACCGCAGCGGCTCGGTCATGAAAGGCTACTTCAACGAACCGGACAAGACCGCCGAGGCCGTGCGCGCCGGCTGGCTCTACAGCGGCGATCTGGGCTACTTTGACGCCGATGGCGATCTGCGCGTCGTCGAGCGCAAGAAGGAATGCATTTCGAGCGGTGGCGAAAAGATCTTTCCGCACGAGGTGGAGGAAATCCTGCTCGAGCACCCGGGCATCGCGCAGGTCTACGCCGCGGCGACGTTCGACGACGGCGGCATCGAGCAGCCGTGGTTCGCGATGGAGCGCGTCGAGGGCGCCCGCACGATCGACCGCTACGTGCGCGAGGAGCGTCTCGACGCGGACGCCGTCACGGCCCTGCTCGCGCAGGTCTGCGACGCCGTGCACCACGGCCACCAGCGCGGCGTCGTGCACCGCGACCTCAAGCCCTCGAACATACTCGTGGTCGAACGGGACGGCGTTGCCGTGCCGAAGGTCATCGACTTTGGCGTGGCGAAGGCGACGGGCGACCACGCGTTGACGGACGGGACGGCGTTCACCGGAATCGAACCGCTGATCGGCACGCCGGCCTACATGAGTCCGGAGCAGGCGGAGCGTGGCGGGCTGGATCTCGACACCCGGAGCGACATCTACGCGCTCGGGGTGTTGCTCTACGAATTGATGACGGGCCACCCACCGTTCGAGTCCGGTCAACTGCTTACCGTCGGCTGGGACGAAATGCGCCGTACCATTCGCGAATGTGATCCCCCCCGGCCCTCTACTCGGCTGGGCACGCTCGGGGCCGCCGAACTGTCCACTGTCGCCGGCCGCCATCATGCCGAGCCCGCATTCCTGATTCGGCTCCTGCGCGGTGATCTGGACTGGATCGTGATGAAGGCGCTGGAGAAGGATCGATCACGCCGTTACTCGACGGCGAACGATCTCGCCGCCGACGTACAGCGGTTTCTACGCAAAGAACCGGTGGTCGCGCGGCCTCCGGGAAAGCTTTATCGGCTGGGCAAGCTGGTCCGGCGCAATCGGTTGATGTTCGCCGCCACCGGATCGATCGTCGCGACGGTTGTCGTTGCCCTGGTGGTGCTGGTCGTGAGCAACCATCGCATCCGCCGCGAGAGCGAGGCGCGCGTGGCGGCGCTGGAGAATTCGCGTGAGAACGAGCAGTTGGCGAAGGAGCGATTGTTCATTGCGCTCCAAAGTCAGGCCCAGGCCCGACGCATCAGCCGGCAGCCGGGGCAACGGATCGGAAGTCTTGCCGCGCTCGCCGAAGCCGCTCGCATCCGTCCTGATCCAGGACTGCGCGACCACGCGATCGCAGCGCTCGCGCTTCCAGATGTCCGACCGGGTCCGGGTTGGCATGTCGCGCGCACGAATTGCGCCGCGCTTGCATGTGATCCGGTGGCCCGCCTGTATGCACTGCTCGATCGGCAGGGCGAACTCGTCGTCCGCCAACTCGACGATCATCGGCTCGTGCATCGCATTGCAGCCGAACCAGTCGGGGAAGGCGGCTTCGTCGATCTTGCCTTCAGTCCCGACGGACTGCATCTGGCCAGGGTGGGCGATCGCATGCGACCGCAGATTTGGCGCGTCGAGAGCGGCCAGGCGATGCTTCAGGATGCTCCGGAGGGGGCGACTGCACCGGCCTTCAGCGCGGATGGCAGGTACGTCGCTTTCGTCAACGGCCGAAACGTCGTGCGCGTCAACCTGCGGACCGGCAGAGAGGCGAATCGCTGGGCCACTTTCGGCCGCGCGCATGACCTGGCATTTCATCCGCGGGACCAGCGGATCGCGGTTGGCTACAAGAATTCGCCGTGGGTTTCGATCCACGATTCCGTGGACGGGCGCCAGCTTGCCCGGCTGGAGGTTGGCAACAGCTATCACACGATCTGCCGCTGGCATCCTTGGGGCCGGCAACTCGCGGTCGGAAGCACCGACTTGGGAGTCCAGATCTGGGACGTGCAGGAACAGCGTCGCCTGTCGGTGCCCGATCTTCAGCCGCGTGGAATGGACTTCCTGAGCTACCACCCGTCCGGCGAATGGTTGGCGTCGTGGGCCTGGGATGGCTCCCTGCGTTTGTGGGATCCAACGACCGGCCGCAGGGCGATGGAGGTTCTGCTCGAAGGAGAACTTCAATTCAGCCGCGATGGCCGATGGCTGGGTTTCATCTGGCGGGCCGACGATCAGGCGCAGTTGCTCGAGTTCATGGCACCCAGCGAGTATTTTACCCTGCAACATGCGGCGGGCACCCTGCGCCTCGCCCACAATGCGCTCTCGCTTGATCGACAGGACCGGTTGCTGGCCGTCGCCATGGGGGACGGCGTCCGCGTGTGGGATTCCAGGGAACGAATCGAGCTGGGACTGCTGCCCTCGGGGCCGACCGATGGCGTGGTGTTCGAGGTGGATGGCCGTGCTCTGTGGACTTCATCCGGCGAAACGGGGCTGAACCGGTGGACCATCCGACAATTGGATGACGACGATCCTCGGCCGTCGTTCGGTTCACCTGAGCGGATCGAACTGCCGTTCGCACCTGGTCGACTTTCGGCCGATCGATCCGTCCGGCTCCTTGCCGTGGTGAGTGAAAAGGCCGGTCAGATGGCCGTTGTGGACGTCGCGACGAAGACGCCGCGCATCCTGCCCGGCGGCCATTCGCAGGTCAGCTACGTCGCGCTCAGTCCGGATGGACGCTGGCTGGCCACCAGCGGCTGGCATTCCGATCGCCTGCGCTTGTGGGACGCCTCTTCCGGTGAACAGGTGCGGGACAGAAGTGTGGGCACGCAAACGCGCGTTTTCTTCACGCCGGACGGTTCGGAGTTGGTCGTGGCTCGGGGCGGTGAATTCGAGTTCCTGGATGCCAGGACGCTGGCTCCGCGCCGCCGAATGGCCAGGTCCATCGGGCTTCTCGCCGGAGATGTTGCTTTTTCGACGGACGGACAATTGATGGCGATGGAGATGGCGCCGGCCGTGATCGATCTCGCCGAGGTTGCGACAGGGCGCGTCGTCGCCCGGCTGGAGGATCCGTTTGGCGACCGGTCCAACGCCCTCGCTTTCTCGGCGGATGGAACCCGGCTCTTCGTCGTTTCGACCCATGCCTCCGCCACGCACGTGTGGGATTTGCGTGCCCTGCGCGCCGGACTCAAACCGATGGGCCTGGACTGGGACTGGCCGGAGTTGCCCAACGCGACGGGCAGTCCTCCGAACTCCAGCCGCGCGTCGGCGCTCGGGAGACCAGGCAACGGCGGTGCGGGCCGTTGAAATCGACTTTGTGCGGCGAGAGATTCTTTGAGGGGTTTTATCCGTCTGGCTCGCATGACTGATTGGGAAGTCAATGCAAGATGAACGTTGAATCTTCGACCCGCACGCCGATCAGTCGGGCAGTTCTGGAAGCACGCGAACTGGGCGATGCCGGACCTTGCCGGCACCGGCGCCAGGCCGTACGTCCGGCGGCGATGGTGCTGGCGACGCTCGTTATTCTCGCCGTCGATACCACGAGTGCGTTCGCTGCGAACGAGTGCCTGCAATGGGTCCGGCGCTTTGACGTCGGTTCGCCGGGGGATCGCGCCGGGCACAGCATGGCCTACGACATCCATCGCGACGTCACAGTCTTCTTCGGCGGCGACATCCCGGGCGGCGGTCCGGAGCACTATTTCAACGAGACCTGGGAATACGACGGCACGCTCTGGAGAAAGATCACCATCACCGGTCCCGTGCCGCCGAAGCGCGCCATGGCGGCGATGGCCTACGACGAGATCGCGCGGCACATGGTCCTGGCCGGCGGCGAAACACACAACGGCCTGCTGAAGGACACGTGGATTTATCAGAGCACGGCGCCGGGTCACGGCACATGGACCTACGCGGGCGATATTCCCGTGGTCAACGACCTGCCCGCGGAACGCTCCGGAGCCAGCCTGACGTTTGACGAGAGTTCGCAGAAGCTGGTGCTGATCGGCGGCGCGACTTTCAAGAACGGCGATGAATATACCCACGCGACCGTGATGCGCTGGAATCGCGAGGCCGGCTGGGAGGCCCATCCCGGCGGCGGCAACCTGCCGAATATGGGCTTTCGTCCCACCTTCGCGCGCAACGGGCTGGCCCGGCATTTCGCCGCCTACGACACCGATCAGGACTGGCTGGTCATCCACGGCGGCTGGCAGGGCTGCTACACGGAAGGCACCTGCGATCCCAACGACGATCCGGACGAAAACCATTATTTCGTCGGTCTAAAAACGAATGAGATCAGCGTGGTGCTCGATGCCAATCCCAGCAACAACCCCGGCTTGCAGCAGGGAGCGATGGTTTACGATTCGAACCGCAAGCGGCTGGTGAGCTTTGGGGGATTCAAGGTCGGTGTCCCCAGCGGCAGTGTGGCGTCCTATTTCGAGCTGGCCTACACCGGCGGTTCCCCGCATCCCTACGTCAAACTGGCTGCCCAAGCCGTGCAAGGCACCCGTCCGGGCCAGCGAACCCGGCATGCGATGGTGTATGATCGCGCGCGCAAGGTGATCGTTCTCTACGGCGGCGCCGATGGGCAGCTCAATTTCGCGGACACCTGGGAACTGGTCCCGCTTGCGCCGGAACGGCTCCAAACGCCGCCCGTAAGGCACGAAGCCTGTGAAGACACCCCCGTCCAACTGGGCGCCTACTTCCGCGATCCGCCCCCGGGGTTTGGTGTCCATTCGTATCACTGGCTGAAGAATGGCGGGCTCGTCCCCGGCGCCACGAGTCACCTGCTCTCCTTTTCCTCGATCACACCGGGCGACGCCGGTTTCTACCAATACGTGGTCACCACCCCTTGCGGCAACAGCATCACGCAGTCGCCGCCGACGGAACTGATCGTCAGACCCAAGGTCCGCATCACCTCGTTTGACGCCGCGCGACGTGATCTGTGCCCGGGCCAGGCGGTCACCCTGTCGGTCAGCGCCACCGGCGAGCCACCTCTGCGGTTTCAATGGCGCAAAAACGCCCTGCCGATTGCCGGTTGGACCAATGCGACGTTGACACTCAGCAATCTGAAACATGCCGACACCGGCGACTACGATGTGCAGGTGGCAAATGGCTGCAACACGGTGACAAGTCCCGCGGCCCACCTGCAGGTCGGCGTTTCCATTCAAGCGCAACCGCAGTCGATCTCGCCCGACGTCTGCAAAGCAGGCTCCCTGTCGGTCACCGCCGACGGCGTGGGGCCGCTGCGCTATCAATGGCGGCTCGACGGCGTGCCCATTACCGGTCCGCTGCGCCAGAACGTGCTGGGCGTTACTTCATCCAATCTCACCCTGGTGCCGGTTCTCTATCAGCATGAAGGCAAGTACGA
>DNDP01000331.1:21533-21653 GCA_003484235.1 Verrucomicrobiales bacterium | reverse complement strand
CATGCTCGACGACACGCTCGTGGTGTGGACCACCGAGTTTGGCCGCACGCCTGGAGTGGACGGCACCAAAGGCCGCGGCCATCACAGTGCCTGCTTCAGCTCCTGGCTGGCCGGCGGCGG
>DNDP01000331.1:0-21279 GCA_003484235.1 Verrucomicrobiales bacterium | reverse complement strand
GGCGGCCTCGCCTACGGCGCCACCGACGAGATCGCCTCCACCGTGGTCGAGAACAAGGTCCACGTTCACGACTTCCACGCGACCATCCTTCACCTGCTGGGCATCGACCACGAGAAACTCACCTTCCGGCACGGCGGCCGCGATTACCGTCTCACCGATGTCTTCGGCAATGTCGTCCATGACATCCTGGCGTAAGGAAAAGGACGCCATCCAAACCAGCCATGCAGGAGTGGGAACGTGACGAGTTCGCGATGACTATCCGCGAGAACGACGTCGCGGAAATGGAGCGGATGCTGGTCGCCGGCCGAACTCCAACCGAGCGATTTCATTTCCAACGAACCCCATTGCATATAGCCGCTGAGCACGGAGCGAACGAATGCGCCACCCTGTTGCTGTCCAAAGGCGCAAGTCTTGAGGCGATGGATGAGGCTGGTTGGACGCCGCTGGTTTGCGCGGTGCAGCATGCCCGCACACTCATGGCTGGCCTGCTGCTCAAGGCTGGCGCCCGGATCAGTTATCTTCACACCTCGGATGACTCTCCTGAGGCCCGCGGACAGCTGGCTGGATTCTATCAACCGCTGTTTCAGCAGGTCCGGGAGTCGAATCCCGAACTGGCCGCCATCATGGACGGGCCGGATCTCGACTTTGATCCGAAGGAGTTCGAACAGGAACTGGTGGATTCCATGGTCGAAACATCCGTCAAACCCCGCGAAATCCAGGCCGTCCATCATTGCCGGGACCTGCCCACGCTGAAGCTGCTGGTCGAAGAATATCGGGCCGAAATCAATTCCGGGGACGGTGCCGGGTATTGGCCGTTAAAGGCGTTCGCCGAGGAAGGCGACGCAGAAGCCGTGGCTTGGCTGCTCGCACACGGAGCCAAGCCAGATTTCACGCCAACTGGCGAAACAGCCCTGCACACGGCGGTGCTTCGCAACCATCCCGCGTGCGTTCAACTGCTGCTGCAAGCCGCGGCCGATCCCAACCAGCAGGATGTCGACATGGTGGTGCCGTTGGCGCATGTCGCCAGTGAGGAAGCGATGGAACTGCTGCTCTCCTTCGGTGCCGACCCCAACATCGCCGACCAATGCGACCATAAGCCTTCCCACTGGGTGAAGGACCCAAAACTCAAGGCGAGGCTAAAAGCCATGGAACGAAGACGTAAAGGATGAGTGCTTTGAACTGGGTTACGGCTGTATCGCACAACGGACCAACTCGCGGACGAGCCGTCCGCGCTCCGCTACTGCTCATATTCTTCGCCGCATTCGGCCTCGCCGCCCTCCCCGCCGCGCCGGCGCCGCGGCCAGCTCCTCGCATTCGTGCCCGGCCTGGATCTCGTCATCACCCGCCAGACCGGCAGCAGCGGCGACTGGCAGTTTGAAGAATACCTGCGGCGCGCCTGCGCTGCCGTCATTCGGGAGAACGATCGCTGAATGCCGCCCGGAGCACCGGGAGGGTTTCCTTGATTCAGGCGCCATGTTCCATACCCTCGGGCATCATGCGCGGATCGCGGAAGAGTGCGGCCTTTCAATCTTTGCTGGCCACGGCCGGCCGGCTGAAGTTCCAGCCGCATCGCATTGCACACCTGCTCGATGCGCGCGGACGCCATGAGTTGAAATTGCCCGAAGGATTTCCCTTTGCCGTCAGCCTGTTTCATTTCCGAAAGGGAGCGACCACCCAGCGTACAACCTGGCACGAGCGGCTGGAACTGCTGGTGCCGCTGGACGGGCCGCTTAAGGAGCGCATGGGCGATCTGGTGGCGGAACTGCAGGCTGGGGACGTGCTGGTCGTTGACCATCTGAAACCGCACCAGGTGGTGGATTCACCCGGGCTGAACACCCGCGCGGTGGTGATATCCTTTCTGGCGAAGTGTGTTTTTTCTGCGGGGTCGCCGCCCACCGATTACGCCTTCCTGATTCCGTTCCATCGCAGGGTTGAGGGACGACCCCACGTCATGCGCGCCGGCTCGCTTCACGCCGGACAGGCACACGCAGCCATCAACGAGCTCCTGCGGGCCTATTTCTCGCAGGAGTCCATTCATCGCGAGACCGCCTGCAAGGCCTGGCTGCTTGTTCTGCTGAATGCGTTGATCCTCGAGTTCCGGGATTCGGCGCTGGACCGCGTCAGGCTGCTGCGTCGGGAGGAACAGGCGGCCCGACTCAAGCCGGTGTTCGACCACGTGCGCGAACACTACGCCCGGCGCCTGCCCGTGGCCGACGCGGCGGCCAGGTGCGGCATGACTCCCGCGAAATTCCGGCGCGTGTTCAGGGAGGTATCGGGAATGACCCTGGCGAACTACTTCAATCACGTGCGCATGACCCACGCGGTTGAGCTGCTGGAGGAAACCAATGAACCGATTGCCGGGATCGCGCTGCAGCTGGGGTTCAGCGACCAGAGCCATTTCGACCGCCGCTTCCGTCGCACCTTCGGGCGGACACCAAGCCACCATCGGGGCGCGCTGAAGCAAGCCCGCCGCCCGGTGTGACCCCGACGCCGGGCTCGCGAGTCCACCGTGGATGGAGAACCGTCACGTCTCCGCGGTCCCGGCCCCCGGCCTGAAGCAACGCCATTCGTCCGCCGCGCAAGCCTCCGTCTGCGACGACCCCGTGCGACGGAACCCGGTAATTTCGTTCAAACCGGCGCTGAAATGGTGCAAGACGGAAGCCGGCCGAATGGGCGAGACTGCGTCCAGATGAAATCCCTGAGCATCGTCGGCATTCTCGGCGCGCTTCTGGTCCTCGCCGGTGAACCGGTCCGCGCCGCGTCAGTATCGGCGGAAGCCAACCGCCGGGCCGAATGGAGTTTTGTATCGGCCAAGGATTATTCCGACCCGTTCGGCAACGTCACGCTCGATGCCGTCTTCACGACGCCGGACGGGCGTCAGCTTCGGGTGCCGGCCTTCTGGGCCGGTGGCAACGTGTGGCGTGTGCGCTATGCCTCGCCGCAGCCGGGCACGCACCGCTTCCGCACCGAGTGCAACGACGCAGGCAACCCCGGGCTGCACGGCATCACCGGCGAGGTTGAGGTGAAACCTTATTCCGGTGACAACCCGCTGTTCCGGCACGGCCCGATCCGTGTCGCCGATGACCGACGGCACTTCGCCCATGCCGATGGCACGCCCTTCTTCTGGCTTGGGGACACCTGGTGGATGGGATTGACCAAACGATTGACCTGGCCGGAGGACTTCCAGGCTCTGGCTGCCGATCGCCGTGGGAAGGGGTTTACGGTGATACAGATCGTCGCCGGACTGTATCCTGACATGCCGGCATTTGACGAACGCGGTCTCGGCGATGCCGGGCTGCCGTGGGAGAAGAACTACGCAGGCATCCGGCCGGAATACTTCGACGCCGCGGACCGCCGCATCGAGCACCTGGTCGAGCAGGGTCTGACTCCCTGCATCCTTGGTTGCTGGGGGTATCACCTTCCGTGGCTGGGCACTGCGAAGATGAAACAGCACTGGCGTTATCTCATGGCACGGTGGGGCGCTCTGCCGGTCGTCTGGTGCGCGTCCGGCGAGCAGGCGATGCCATGGTATCTTTCCGGAAACAAGGAGGCGGAAACGCAGCAGCTGCGCCGTGAGTGGACGGAAGTCATTCGCTTCATCCGCGCCACCGATCCCTTCGGGCGCATGGTCACCACTCATCCGCGGAGCAATGCCCGCGACGAGGTTCTCGATCCGGCGCTGATGGACTTTGAGATGCAGCAGACCGGTCACGGAAGTCCCACCGAGGCGCACGCGGCCAAGGCGTTGGCGGGATGGAACCGCGCGCCGCGCATGCCGGTCATTTCCGGGGAATCCCGCTATGAGGCCCTTGAGATCACACCGATGCTGCATGCCCGGGAGGCGCGCGAGGCCTTCTGGGCGCACCTGTTGAACAGCGGTTGCGCGGGGCACACCTACGGCGCGAATGGAATCTGGCAGGTCAACCTCCCGGACAAACGCTTCGGCAAATCGCCCAGCGGCAACGACTGGGGCGGCACACCGTGGCGCGACGCGATGAACCTGCCCGGTTCGACACAGCTTGCCCGGGCCAAGAAACTCTTGCTCACTCTGCCATGGAATGAACTCGCGCCCGTCACCGACGTCTTCTCCGGGGCGACCTCGGCCGCCATCACGCCGGACGGCCGGTGCGCCCTGGCGTTCGCCGCCAGCGGGCAGGTCATCACGGTAAAGCCCGGCAGATTTCACGGCCAAGTTGCCGCCCGTTGGTTTGATCCCACGAGCGGTGATTCAAAGCTGATCGACGACTCGCCCTTCCTGATCTCCAGTGCCCGTGAGCTTTCGCCTCCAGAGCGAAATGCCGCTGGAGACCGTGATTGGGTGCTGGTTCTGGATGCCCGATGACGGCCCCTGCCACCGTGGGCCAGCGGGAATTGGGGAGTAACGAATGATTTCGCCGCCCTGCACCATGAGCAAGTTGCGGTTTGCCATATTCGGCACCGGCTTTTGGTCGCGCTTTCAGCTCGCCGCGTGGCGGGAATTGGAGGGCGCGGAGTGCGTGGCGCTGTTCAACCGCACCCGCGCCAGGGCCGAGGCGCTCGCGAAGGAGTTTGGCGTGGCCGCGGTTTATGATGATGCGGCGAAGTTGCTGGCGAACGAGAAAACGGATTTCGTGGACATCATCACCGATGTCGGCACCCACGCGGAGTTCGTGGCACTCGCGGCCAGGCATCGGTTGCCGGTCATATGCCAGAAACCGATGGGGCGAACGCTGGCCGAGGCGCGCGGGATGGTGGATGTTTGCCGGCGTGCCGGGGTGCCGTTCTTCGTGCACGAAAACTGGCGCTGGCAGGCGCCGATTCGCGCGTTCAAGGAGGTGCTTGCTTCAGGCCGGCTCGGGCGCATCATTCGCGGGCGGATCGATTATGCGCACAGCTTTCCGGTGTTCGACAATCAGCCATTCCTCAAGGAACTCGACCAGTTCATCCTCACCGACATCGGCACGCACATCCTCGACGTGGCACGCTTCCTCTGGGGCGAGGCGGGCACGCTCTATTGCCAGACGCGCCGGATTCATCCAGATATCAAGGGCGAGGACGTCGCCACGGTGATGATGCGGATGACCGACGGCGTGACGGTGACCGCGAACATGAGCTACGCCAGCAGATGGGAGTTTGACCTGTTTCCCGAGACATTTCTTTACGTCGAAGGCAGCGAAGGCGGCGCTTCCCTGGGAGCGGACTGCACGCTCCGGGTCTTCACCAAGGCCGGAGCCGAGGAACGGCGCGTCGAACCGAAGCACTACGCATGGGCCGACCCCGCCTACGCGCTCATCCACTCCAGCATCGTGGAGTGCAATCGCAACCTGTTCTCCGCGCTGCGCGGCGAAGGAACGGCCGAGACGACGGGTGCGGACAATCTCAAGACGCTCGAACTCGTTTTCGCGGCCTACGACTCCGCGGCGAGCGGCAAGGCCATCACTTTCAGATGAACGACGACGCCATCATCGCCCGCTACCGCATCGAGACCTGCCTGCCGCTGGCGCAGGTGGCCGAGACCATCGCGGGCGAACAATCTTCCGGCACGTTCCTTCCGGTGCCCGGCGAGACCGAGGAGCTCAAGGCGCGCTCCCGCGCCAAGGTGCTCGACATCACGCCGCTCGACATCGCCGACACGCCCACCCTGCCCGGCGGTCGCGTGCCGAAGGGCGCGGCGAAGTATCAGCGCGCGGAGATCACGCTTTCGTTTCCGGTCGCGAATGTCGGCGCCAACCTGCCGACGCTTGTCGCCACGGTCTGCGGCAATCTTTACGAGCTGAGCGATCACACGGGCTGCAAGCTGCTCGACCTCGAACTGCCGCGCGCGTTCGGCGAGAAATATCCCGGTCCGCAGTTCGGCGTCGCGGGCACGCGCCAGCTCGCAGGAGTGTTCGACCGGCCCATCATCGGCACCATCATCAAGCCGAGCGTCGGCCTTTTTCCCGAGCAGTCCGCGGCACTCGTGCGCACGCTCGGGGAGGCGGGCATCGACTTCATCAAGGACGACGAACTCATGGCCGACCCGCCGCATTCGCCGCTGAAGGAACGCGTCGGCGCAGCGATGCGCGTCATCAACGAACTCGCGGACAAGACCGGCAAGAAGGTGATGTATGCGGTGAACATCACCGACGACCTCGATGCGATGATGCGGCATCACGACACCGTGCTCGCGGCGGGCGGGACGTGCGTGATGGTGAGCCTGCACAGCGTCGGGTTGCCCGCGCTGGTGGAGTTGCGCCGCCGCTGCGCGCTGCCGATTCACGGGCATCGCAACGGCTGGGGCATGTATTGCCGCCAACCGCTGCTCGGCGTGGAATATGCCGCGTGGCAAAAGCTCTGGCGGCTCGCGGGCGCGGACCATCTGCATGTGAACGGTCTGCAAAACAAATTCTGGGAGCCGGACGAATCCGTGGTGCGCAGCATCGCGGCCTGCAGGAAGCCGATGTTCCGCCCCGACGACGCGGTGATGCCGGTCGTCAGCTCCGGGCAATGGGGCGGGCAGGCGCCGGAGACCTACCGGCTCACCGGCACGACCGACCTCATGTATGTCGCGGGCGGCGGCATCATGGCGCATCCGATGGGGCCCGCCGCCGGGCTGCGCGGATTGCAGCACGCGTGGGAAGCCGCGGTAAAGGGCGTGGACTTGAACGAGTATGCCAAGACGCATCCCGAGCTGCGGGAGACGATCGCGAAGTTCGGCAAACTCCGCGGCTGAACCGACGATGCCACGCGCTCCACAACTTGCATTCTACGGCGACGACTTCACCGGCTCGACCGACGTGATGGAGGCGCTCGCGCGCGCCGGCTTGCGCACCGCGCTCTTCCTTGCGCCGCCAACGCCCGCACAGCTCCGCCGCTTCCCCGGCCTGCGCGCATTCGGAATTGCCGGCACGAGCCGTTCGATGTCGCCGCGCGAAATGGAGCGCGCGCTGCCGCCGGTCTTTCGCGCCCGACGCGAATCGGGCGCTCCACTGGTGCATTACAAGATGTGCTCGACGTTCGATTCTTCGCCGAGCGTCGGCAGCATCGGGCGTGCGATTGACCTCGGGCAGGAGATTTTCAAATCACCGCTCGTGCCGCTGCTCGTGGGCGCGCCGGTGCTCGGGCGCTATTGCGTCTTCGGGAATCTCTTCGCGCGCTCCGGCCTCGATTCCGAGCCGGCGCGCCTCGACCGGCACCCGACGATGAGCCGGCATCCCACCACGCCGATGGACGAAGCGGACCTGCGCGTGCACCTCGCGAAGCAAACGAAGCGCAGCATCGGCCTGTTTGACCTGCTGAAACTGGAAGCTGCCGATTACCGCGGGCGTTTCGCGAAAGTGCGCGATGAAATCGTGCTTCTCGACGTGCTGAATGACGGAAATCTCCCGCGCCTCGGCGAACTCATCGCCAGCCGCGCGTCGCGGCGACACCAGCTTTTCTGCGTCGGGTCGTCCGGCGTCGAATACGCGCTCACCGCGCACTGGCGGGCAAGCGGCGGGATTCCCGCCGCGCCACAGGGGGCGAAGCTCGGCGCTGCGCGGCAACTCGTTTGTGTCTCGGGCAGTTGCTCGCCGGTTACGGCGCGGCAGATTGCCTGGGCGGAACGGAGCGGCTTCGCCGTCGCCGCGCTCGACACCGCTGCGCTGATCCGCCCGCGCACGGCTCGCGCCGCGATGGACGACGCACTTTCATCCGCCGAGCCGCAGCTGCGCGACGGGAAGAACATCATCTTTCACACTGCGCTCGGTCCGGACGACACGCGGCTTGCTTCAACGCGCGCGGCGTTGAAGGCCACACGCAAAAACTCCGCCGATGCACTCGGCACATCGCTCGGGCGCTTGCTCCGCGCGGCACTGGAAGTTGCGCCGCAAGCCCGCGCCGCGGTGACCGGTGGCGACACGTCCGCGTTTGTCGCGCACGCGCTAGACATCGAAGCGCTCGAATTCGCCGCGCCCGTCGCGCCCGGCTCGCCGCTCTGCCACGCGCATTCCGCCGACGCGACGATTCACGGGCGCGAAATCGTTTTCAAGGGCGGCCAGGTCGGGCACGACGATTTCTTCGGCACGCTCCTTCACGGCTCAATTTCCAAATGAAGAACCAAACACACATGACTCGAATCGCGCTCCTTGGCGCGGGCGGCAAGATGGGCTGCCGGCTCACCGACAACCTTGCCAAGTTCAATCATCAACTCCTGCTCGTCGAAGTCAGCGACGCGGGCAAGCAACGGATTGCCGAACGCGGCCAGTCGGTCACGCCTCAGGCGGACGCGTTGGCCGCGGCGGAAGTGGTCATCCTCGCCTTGCCCGACCGCGTGCTCGGCAAGGTGGCGCACGAGGTTGTGCCGCAACTCAAGCCCGGCACCATTGTCATTACGCTCGACCCGGCGGCCGCGCACGCGGGCCAACTGCCCAAACGAGACGACATTTCCTACTTCGTCACGCATCCGTGTCATCCGAATGTGTTCGACCACTTCGCGACGGCGGCCGAGCGGGACGATTTCTTCGGCGGGGTGCACGCGCGCCAGGCGATTGTATGCGCGCTGATGCAAGGGCCGGACGGGCACTACGCCGTCGGCGAAGAGCTGGCCAGACAGTTTTACGGGCCCGTCAGCCGAAGCCATCGCATTACGGTCGAGCAGATGGCCATCCTCGAACCGACCATGGCCGAGACGTGCAGCATTGCGCTCATCATGGCACTGCGTGAGGTAATGGAGGAAACGGTGCGCCGGGGCGTGCCGCGGGCGGCGGCGGAGGATTTCATGTTCGGCCATATCAAGGTCGAACTTGGCATCGGCTTCGGGCGGACGGCGTTTCCCTTTTCCGACGGCGCGAAACTCATTGGCGAATACGGCAAGAGTCGCATTTTCCGAGAGGGTTGGTTGAGGGAACTGTTCGAACCGGCCAACGTGAAGGCGCAGGTCGAGGCCATCGTGGCGGGACAGCTGCCGGAGGTGGCGAGGTGAAGGCTGGGGAAGGCAACACCGCGGAGCGAAAGAGGACGCGGAGGAGGAATGAATCCAATGGCTGATAGTCCGCCGGCAAGAAAGGCCTCCAATGGGGTTTCCATCTCTCCGCGTCCTCTTTCCTCCGCGTTGCAGTTCGTCCACTCCCGAAGTTCACTTTGACAACCAAACCTGATAACTCTCCTCCATGCCCATGAAACAAATGCTCATCTCCGCCTTGTCCGTGCTCACCGCCGTGCTGCTCGCCGGTTGCGGCAAGTCCGATTCGACATCCTCCTCATCCAGCGGCGGCTCCCCGCCCGAAGGCAGGCAACTCACGGTCGGCGTCGCGTTTGAGACGTTGCAGACCGAATACTGGGTCGCCGGCTTCGACGCCATCAAGGCGGAGTTGAAGAAGCGCGACATCAAGGTGCTCGAGGCCATTGCCGACAGCGATTCCAACCGGCAGCTCGAGCAGATCAAAAACTTTGTCACCCGCAAGGTGGACGGCATCATCATGGTCCCGAAGGACGCCAAGACGTGCATCCCCGCCATCCGCGCCGCCAACGACGCGAAGATTCCCATCGTGCTCTTCAACCGCGTGGCGGACCGCGCGGACGTGAAGTTCGTCGGCGTGCAGGCGGACAATCTCGAACTCGCCAAGGGCACCGTGGCCTTCATGGTTGAGCAGGCGCGCAAGACCGGGAGGAAGCACAAGGCGCTCGTGGTGATGGGCGACCTCGGCGACCTCAATGCCATCGGACGCCGCGACGGATTCGACGCGGCCGTCAAAGGCCACGAAGACGTCGTCGAAGTCGTCGCGCGCGTGCCGTCAGAGTGGAATCAGGAGAAAGCACAGGCCGGCGTGGTCAACGCGCTCCAGGCCAATCCCGACATCAATTTCCTGTTCACGTCGTCCGACTTTCTCTTCCCGTCCATCGTCAGCGCGTTGAAGGCGGCGGGCAAATACAAGAAGATCGGCGATCCCGGCCACGTCATCCTCGGAGGCTTCGATGGCGACGCCACCGCATGGCAGATGATGCAGGACGGTTATCTCGATGCGACCGGCGTGCAGGATGTTTACTTCGAAGCCGAGTCGAGCGTGCAGGCCTTGCTCGACTTGCTGGCGGGCAAAGCAGTCCCTGACCTCATTCGTGATCCCGGATTTGTCCTCACCCAGGCGAACATGGCGGAGAGGAAGGCGCGGACGTGGGGGGCGAATGTAAACAAGTGAACGGTGAGAAGTGGGCGGTCAGATGGCGATGCGCATGAGTGAGCCGAGAATTGTTCAGGATTATCGGGACTTGGGCGTGATTTCGTCCCGCCGTCATTGCTCAGGAGCCCGGAACACACCGCGGAGTAATGAGGGCGCGGAGTCACTGCGCGTTTCGCATCCTCCGCGTCCTCTTTCCTCCGCGGTGCAATCAAAGTGCCAGCCTGCCGATGATGAGCAACTTCTGGTCAAGAGATGCTGAAGCGCCTCCTCCAGTCCGAATATCTCATCCTCGCCCTGTGCGTCGTCTACTTCGCCTCGATGGCGCCGTTCGCGGAGGGATTCGCTTCGGGCGAGAATCTCGGCAACATTCTGTCGGCAATGCTGCCGCTGCTGGTGGTGGCGACCGGACAGACGCTGGTGCTCATCACTGCGGGCATTGACCTCTCGGTCACATCGGTCATCGCCCTCGCCAGTGTCACAGGCGCGATGGTCATCAACGGCGACAACGGTGCACTGGCCGGGAGCGGATTCGCCACCCCGGCGGGAATCTTCATCATGCTCGCCATCGGCGGAGCCATCGGGCTGCTCAATGGTATCATCATCACCGGATTTCGGATGCCGCCGTTCATCGTCACACTGACCGGAATGATGTTCTTCAGCGGCTTCGCCATCTGGCTCACCAAATCCAAGTCGATTTACAATCTCCCGCCCAGTTTCCTGGCACTTGGCAAACACACCTGGCTGGCCGGGGCGACTGCCCTCCTCGTTGCTGTCACGGGGCACCTGCTGCTCACGCGCACGCTGCTCGGGCGCTGGCTCTATGCTGTCGGGCACAACCCAAAGACCGCGTTGATCTCCGGCGTGCCGGTCAACCGGGTGCTGATCCTCAGCTACGTCGCGTGTGGTCTCTGCGCGGGCGTCGCGGCGGTGCTCATCACCGGGAGGCTGGAAACCGGCTCGCCGGTGCATTGGCGCAGCAGCCTGCTCGACATCATCGGCGCAACGGTCATCGGCGGCACGAGCCTCCACGGCGGGCGCGGCAAGTTGCTCTGGACCGTTTTCGGCGTGCTGTTCCTGACGCTGATCGATAACAGCCTGAACCTGCTCAGTCTTTCGCACTTCAGCACCATGATGGTGAAGGGCGGCGTCATCCTGGCGGCGGCATTGTTGGATTCGGCGAGGCGACGGTTGATGGGAGGGGTGGGATGAGAGTGCCAACGAAAACACCGCGGAGGAAGGAGGACGCGGAAAGAACGAGTTTTCCATTCTGCGCCGGTGAATGGCAGGTGCTGCGGTGGGTTCCCGGTCGTAGCTCTGCAACTATCGAATCTCCGCGCCATGAATGTTCAAGTGCCGTGTTTGAATCGTTTGGATTCGTTCATGGTGGCCAGCGTTACCCCTCCCAAGGCTTGATCTCCGCGCCCTCTTTCCTCCGCGGTGCGATAGAATCGTGAACACCGCTCTCAATTTCTCCGGCATCTCCAAGAGCTTCTTCGGTGTGAAGGTGCTCAAAGGTGTGAGTTTCGCGGTGCCGACGGGACGCACCGTCGGTCTCGTCGGCGAGAATGGCGCCGGCAAGTCCACGTTGATGAACATCCTTGGCGGAAACCTTCAGCCGGACGCCGGGTGTCTTTCGCTGAACGGCCGGCCCTACGCGCCGCGAAGTCCACACGAGGCGGCCGCCGCAGGCATCGCATTCATCCATCAGGAACTGAACCTGTTCACCAATCTTTCCATTGCGGAAAACCTGTTCCTTACCTCGTTCCCCACCCGGGCCGGGCTCATCCAGAACGGCAGCATCCGCAGTCGCACGGTGGAATTGCTCAAGGAAGCAGGCCTCGACCTCGACCCCGACACGCTGGTGGAGCGGCTCTCAGCGGGCGAACGGCAGTTGGTCGAGATTGCCAAGGCATTGAGCATCGAGCCGCGCGTCATCATTCTCGACGAACCCACCACTTCGTTGACCGCGCGTGAGACGGAGCATCTCTTCGCGTTGCTTGGCCGTCTCAGGGAACGCGGCATTGCGATGATTTACATTTCGCATGCGCTGAACGATGTGCTGCGGTTGTGCGACGACATCGTGGTGCTGCGAGATGGCGAGGTGGTCGGCAGCGGTGCGCGCGCCGAATTCACGGCTGACCGGATTATTTCGCTGATGGTGGGCCGCGAGATATCCCAGCTCTTTCCCAAGCGCGAAACAAAGCCCCGGGAGCAGGAGATACTCCAAGTGGCCGGCGTCTCCCAGCCCGGCATCGTGAAGGATGTCACTTTCGCGCTGCGCCGTGGCGAGGTGTTGGGCATCTCCGGGCTCATGGGCAGTGGCCGGACTGAACTGGCGCGCATCCTCTTCGGCCTCGACCCGATGATGCGGGGCACAATCCGATTGGAGGGTGAGAGCATTGAAACACAGCCACCGATGCAACGCGTTACCCGCGGACTGGCGTTTCTCACTGAAAGCCGCCGCGATGAAGGCCTCTGCATGGAGGCATCCATTGCGGACAATCTCTCCCTCGCCTCCGCGCCGCGACAGGCGCGCGGACTCCTCGGATGGCTTGACGGTTCCGCCATCGCGAAAGCGGTGGCGCACATCCGCGAGGCGGTTACGCTCACCGCTTCGGCGCGAAGCGAGCAGCCGGTGAAGTCCCTGAGCGGTGGCAACCAGCAGAAAGTCGTCCTCGGCAAATGGCTGTTGAATGAGCCGAAGGTTTTCATCCTCGACGAACCGACGCGCGGCATTGACGTGGGGGCAAAGTTCGAGGTTTACACGCTCATCAACCAGCTTGCTGAGCGCGGCGCAGGCGTGCTGATCATCTCGTCCGAGATCGAGGAGCTCATCGGCCTGTGTGACCGCATCCTGGTGATGAGCCGCGGCGAGGTTCGCGATGAGGTTCGGTGCGAGGCGTTCGACCGGGAGCGGATTCTCAAGGCGGCGCTCCATGATGGATACTCGCATTTCACCGCGGAGAAAGGAGGGCGCGGAGAATGAAACGCCGATTCCCAAGACAAAGTCGGCGCGCACACAGAGGAGAACGTCAATCTGCCCCCAGCCTTCATCAGGACTCTGCACCAAGCCTCCGCGTTCTCCTTCCTGCGCGTTGCAAACCGGAGGTCATGCTGAACCGCAAGCCAGTCCTCCATTGCGGAAATGCCGCGTTTGGGTTGCAGGGACGGCGATTGAGTTTCACCGCGGAGGGAAGAGGGCGCGGAGAAGAGACATGGTTCCACCCTTTGTCGATTTCAAATTGCATTGCCACATCTCCGCGTCCTCATTCCTCCGCGGTGCAAACCGGAGAACCTCAATGACCCGCAAACCGCTTCTTCTCTTCCTGAACAACGCCCCGCTCGTGCTATTCGCCGCGGTGTTCGCGTTGTTTGGCCTTCTGTCGGGAAAGTTTCTGGAACCACAGAACCTCGTGAACATCCTCGTGCAATCGAGCGGCACGGGCATCGTGGCCATCGGCATGACATTCGTTCTGCTTGCGGCCGGCGTCGACCTCAGCGTGGGCAGCGTGATGTTCGTGGCGGTGGCAGTCGCGGGAAAACTCATCTTCAATGACCAACCGCTTTGGCTGGCCTTCCTCGCGGCGATTGGAGTCGGGTTATTGGCGGGTGCGTTGAACGCCGTCTTCATCACGCGCTTCCGCATCGTGGCCTTCATCGTGACGCTGGCGATGCTTTTCGTGGGGCGCGGCTTCGGACTGTGGGTGACGAATACCCGCGCCATGAACATGCCGGATGCCATCACCGCGCTCGGCGCCTCAAAGCTGCTCGGCATCCCGGTGCCCGTGCTTGTTTTTGCCGCAGTTTGCCTGGCCGCGCATCTCGTGCTCAAACGCACGCCGTTCGGCCGCCAGATTTACGCCGTTGGCAATGATGCCGAGGCGGCCCGCAAGGCCGGCGTCAGTGTCACTTCCATCTTTTTTGCGGTGTATGTCATCTGCGGCTCCTGCGCGGCGTTGAGCGGCCTGGTGTCGCTCACCCAGACCGGCGCCGTGTCACCAAGTTTCGGCAACCAGAAGGAATTCGCGGCCATTGCTGCGGCGGTGCTGGGCGGAACGAGTTTGTTTGGCGGGCGCGGCAGCGTGTTTCCCGGCACTGTGCTTGGGGCGGTGCTCATCCAGACCGTGGAAAACGGTCTCGTGATTCTGAACGCCGACCCCTACACGTATCCGCTCGTCACCAGCGGCATCATATTTGCGGCGGTCGTAGTGGATAGTTTGCGCTCAAACCTGCTGGCGAAGCTGGGGCGGCGACTGATACGCGTCGAGCTGCCGGCGAACAACCCAGGCGACGCGGTTCCATCCTACCGAGAATGAAACCTCCCAGCCTCTTTCCCCTGCGCGCGGGTCCGCTCAAGATGTTTTGGGAGCCGGGCGGCTTGAGGTATGTCAGGCTGGGACAGCGCGAGATCATCCGCCGGATCTATGGCGCGGTGCGCGACAGAAACTGGGGCACGGTGCCGGGCGAACTCTCGGACGTTCACATCGAGAAGGATGACGAAAGTTTTCACATCACTTTCAACTCGCTCCATCGACAGAATGAAACCGACTTCGTATGGCGCGGTGAAGTCCACGGCACCGCAAACGGCGTGATCCGGTTCACATTCGATGGCCGGGCGCACACAACGTTTCTCCGCAATCGCATCGGCCTCTGCATTCTTCACCCCACGCCGGAATGCGCCGGCGCCCGTACACGGCAGACGCGCCCGGGCGGGCAGATCGTGGACGGCAGGTTCCCCCAATTGATCGAACCGCAGATTGTGGGCGGCTACTCGCACCGCGATCTGCGGGCACTGTCCCATGAGGTCCACGAGGATGTCTGGTGCGATGTCCAGTTCGACGGTGAGACATTCGAGACCGAAGATCAGCGCAACTGGACCGATGCCAGTTTCAAGACCTACGGCACACCGCTGGCCCTGCCCTTTCCGGTCGAAGTGGCCGCGCAGACACGCATCCGGCAGGTCATCGGAGTCAGCCTGCACGGTGGATTGACTCCGCTTCATGTCGAAGTCGCTGGAGACGACGCGGTGGAAATCGGGATCGAACGCGCCGTCTTTGGACCGCTCCCGGAACTTGGCATCAGCCAGGCCAGTCACGGCCATCCGCTCACGTCAGCCGAAATCGGCCCGCTCAAGGCGATGCAGCCGTCGCACCTGCGAACCGATCTCAAGCTCGATTCACCCAGGTGGACGGACGAGTTGGAACGGGCCATTCGCGATGCCGCGGCGCTGGAAACGCAGCTTGAGGTGGCACTGTTTCTTCCGGCCAATCCGGACGGCGAGCTGCATCAATTGCGCGATCGATTGAACGCGGCCGGCGCACGACTGGCCCGGTTCATGGTCTTTCGCAAGGGCCTCGCGGCAACCGATCCGCAAGCGGTTCAACTGGCGCGCGAACATCTCGGTTGCTTTTCCGTGCCGGTGGGGTCGGGCACGGATGCCAACTTCTGCGAGCTCAATCGCGAGCAGCACCTCGGCCGCGCCGCCATACGCGAAAGCGATTTCGTCTGCTGGTCGGCCAACCCCCAGGTTCATGCGGACGATCTCTGGTCCATTTCCGAATGTGCCGGAGCGCTGGCCGCAACCGTCCAGACAGCACGCGCGTTCGCGGACGGCCGTCCCCTGATCGTGAGCCCGGTGACACTGAAGCAGCGCTGGAACCCGGTGGCCACCGGCGCGGATCGCCGGGCGACACCCGGCGAACTGCCACCGGAAGTGGATCCGCGCCAACTCTCCGCATTTGCCGGGGCATGGACGCTCGCCGCGATGAAGCACCTCGCCGAATCGCGAGTGAAGGCCGCCACGTTCTACGAGACGAGCGGCTGGCGTGGAGTGATGGAAACTCCGCGTGGATCGCCATTGCCGGAGCGGTTCCCCAGCCGGGCCGGCGCTGCATTTCCGCTTTACTTTCCGCTGCGTGACATCCGCACCGCGCCGCGCAGCAGCCGGTGGGTGGGCAGTCGCAGCACCCGTCCGCTGGATGTGGAGACCTTCGCCATCCTGGATGATGAAAGGCTGTCCGTTTACCTGGCCAACCTCACCGACGCCGCCCAGCGCGTGCGGATCGCCGGATGGCGCGGCGCCGCCCGCTGGCGGGGTCTCGAACCGGAGACCACCGCGTCCTTCTGCGAAGCACCGGAGCAGTGGGCGGCTCAGCGTGGGAAGATCGTGACGCCGACGGGGAACGCGATGGAACTGGTCATCCCTCCGCACGCTTACGGATGTTTGCGGCCGGGAGACTGAGACGCCATCGCCTTCATGGAATCAACCCGCACCAGATTCCTGCCCACGCACATGACGCGGGGTCGAACGGGCCTTTTTGCCGACGACGCAAGGACGGTGAGAGCTTGGATCCGATAGCGGGCGTCCGACGGCTATCCCACCATCACGCTCCCCCTCTCGGTGTCCGACCAGCCGACGATGACGGGCGAGGACGCGAATGGCCCGTCCGCGGATTGAGGCAACCGTGCAGTTCGTCAGGGCATCCGGGCGGCCGGTTCCGAACTTCACCGCCTCAAATTGAGCGGTTCACGAACTTCCTGTGCCTGGTGAAGACGTTGCGAAGCGCGACCGACGTCTCGTCCTGCAACGCCTGGAGTTCCTCATACACTTCGACGTTCTCGCGGATCGGCTCCGCGGTCTCGGCGTCGTTGAGCGTGACAAACTGGTCGGTGATCTCGTCGATGCCCACCTGCTCGCCCTTCTGCAGGCGCCAGCACCAGAGCGCCTGGAGCGCCGCGCCATAGGCCGCGCCTTCGCCCACCATCAAGGTGACGACTTCGGTGTTGAAGATGTCGGCCATGATCTGGCGCCACACCTTGGAATTCGAGCCGCCGCCCGTGGCGCGGATCTGCTTCGGTTTCACCCCCAGGTCCATGAGCCGGCGCAGGCCGTAATTCATGCCGAGGGTGACTCCCTCCATGGCTGCGCGGGCGAAATGCTGGGCGGTGAAGGTGCGCTGGTTGGCGCCGAGCCACACGCCCGTGCCGTCGGGGACGTTGGGCGTGCGCTCGCCCTCGAGATAAGGCAGCAGCAGGAGGCCGTCGCTGCCGGCCGGGGCCTTCTCCGCCTCGGCGGCGAACCGTTCATGGGTCCACTTGAAGTCGTTCCGGATCAGCTCCGTGGCAACTGTCACGTTCATCGTGCAGAGCAGCGGCAGCCAGCGGTTGGTCGAGTCACAGAACGCCGCGATCTCGCCGTCGGGATCGATCACCGGCTCGTCGGCGCAGGCATAGATCGTCCCGCTGGTGCCGAAGCTGGCGGTGATGACGCCCGGCCGCGTGTTGCCGGTGCCGATCGCGCCCAGCATGTTGTCGCCGCCGCCGGCGCTGACCACCACGTCGGCGCTCAGCCCGAGGTAGCGGGCGGTGTCCGGATGCAGGTTCCCAGCAGGCTGATCGCTCTTGATCAGTTTGGGCAGCTTGTCCTTCAGCCCGGGATCGATCGCCTTGATCACTGCATCGCTCCAGCGCCGGGACTTGACGTTGAACAGCGCGGTGCCGGAGGCGTCGCCGTATTCCATGACCCTTTCGCCGGTCAGCCAGAAGTTCAGGTAGTCGTGCGGCAGGAGCACGGTGTCCAGCCGGGCGTAGTTCTTCGGCTCGCGTTTCTTCAGCCAGAGAATCTTCGACGCGGTGAAGCCCGGCAGCACGAGGTTGCCCAGGGAACGGATCGTCGCCTTGGTGCCGCCCACCTTCTTCATGATCTCCTCGCACTCGTCGGCGGTGGAGGTGTCGCACCACAGCTTGGCGGGCCGGATGACCTGCCCGTCCGCGTCAAGCGGCACAAAGCCGTGCTGCTGGCCGCTGACGCCGATCGCCACGACTTCCGTGGACTTGGCCTTGGCCTGGCGCAGCGCCTGCCGGATCGCGGCGGCCGCGGCATCGATCCATGTCTGCGGGTGCTGCTCCTTGTGGCCGGCCGGCAGGTCGGGGATCAGGTCGTAGGCCTGCGAGCCGGCGCCCGCCACCTTGCCGGTGTTCGCATCCACCACCAAGGCCTTGGTGGACTGGGTGCCGCTGTCGATGCCGATCAGGAGTGTTCTCATAACGCAAATGGGGCTGACTGGAACGGGCCGCAGAATGGGGCAACCGGCGCGGGAGTGGCAAACCTATACTCGCACGCGGCCGCTTCAGGCGCCCGCCGGGACGAATAAGCGGCTGCGTCCGCCCCGGTGATCAGCGCTTCAGAATTCCGTCCAGAAACTGTTGCAGCGCCTCGGTCGCCGGGTCACCGGGCTGGCCCAGTTCGGCGTTGATCCGGGTGTGGCTGGTCTCCTTCGCACCGAACACCCGCACCGGCACCTCCGCCTCCTTCAGCACCGCTCCCAGCCGTCGGGCCTGGATGCTCACATCCGGATGGTCCGCCACATGCAGGATCAGAAACGGCGGGATGCCCTTCCCCTTTGCGACGTGGGTGACGGCCGAAAAGTCCACGTGCTTCACCGGGTCATTCCCGAACTTCACCCGGTGACCGAACGTCGGCATCGGCATCCCATGCGCCCGCTGGCGCGTCTCGGCGGTTTCGATGATCGCCGGGATGTCGTACGTGTCGCCATCCACCGGGACGCAGCCCAGCAGCAGGGAGAAAGGCACGCCCTCGGTCTTCAGGTAGCGATCGTCGATGCACAAAATCGCCGCCAGCTGCGCGCCGGCCGAATGCCCGCCGACGAGGATGCGCCGCGGATCGCCGCCATGCCCGGCGATGTTTCGGTGCACCCAGCCCAGCGACTTCGCCACGTCCCGGATCAACGTCCCCATGTCCACGTGGGGCAGCAACCGGTAGTTGGTGGAGACGAAGACAAAGCCGCGTTCGTTGAAGAGCCGCGGCTTGATCTGCACGTCCGACTTGTCACCCGCCTGCCAGCCGCCGCCGTGAATCCAGAACACGACCGGCCGGTTCGCCGCGTCCTTCGGTGCGTAGATGTCGAGCACCTGCCGCTCGTGCGCGGGCTCGGCGTAGGGGACGTCGGCGACCGTGGGCGGAAGCTGGGAGTGGGCGAACGAAGCCGCGGTGAGCAGGGTGAAGGCGATGATGGTTTTCATGACAATTCAAGTTTTGGCGGTGCCCCACGGACCTGACCCCGCGGCGGTGTTTCGCTCATGTGAATGTTCAATGGGCGGCCCACTCGATCCGTACCAACTGCGAATCCTTGTTGTTCTCCCAGCCGGTGCCGAACTCGATGCCGTAGAGCGCGCCGTCCGGCCCCAGCTCGAGCTCGACCGGGCGCTTCAGGGTGATCTCCGGCGCAAACCGCTCCAGCGACTTCAGCTCGCCGCGCTCGTCGAGCCGCGCAGCCACGATCCAGTGCCGCTCCCAGTCGTAGAGGAACAGGCAGTTGTCCCAGCGGGCCGGCAGTTTCCGGGGCGAGTCCAGCGCCGGATCGAAGTGATACACCGGGCCGGCAGCAGCCGAGCGCCCGCCGGAGCCGAGCTCGCGGAACTGCGCGGACGGCGTGTAGGGATACCAGATCCACGCGGGACGGGCGGGCGGCAGGACCCGGGGCCCGGTATTGCGCGGTGAATCGTTCCGCGGCGCGTCCGCCGCCTGTGCCTCGCCCGGCTGCCGCTGCTGGAAGTCGAACATCCGGTAGGACTTGTTGTTGGCGATGACAAACGGCCAGCCGAAGTTGCCCGCCGTCTGCGTGCGGTTGATCTCGTCGAAGCCCGCCGGGCCACGGTCGGCCGAGATCTCACGGGCGTCCGGCCCCACGTCGCCCCAGTAGAGCGTGCCTGTCCGCCGGTCGACCGAGATGCGGAAGGGATTGCGGTTGCCCATCGCGAAGATCTCCGGGCGCGTGTCCGGCGTTCCCGGCGGGAACAGATTCCCGGCCGGCACTTCGTAGCCGCCGTCGGCCGTCGGCCGGATGCGCAGAATTTTTCCCCGCAGGTCATTCGCGTTGCCGGCCGAGCGGGCGGCGTCCCACGGATGCCGGTCGTCGCGATAATCGGTCGGTGAATAGCCGTCCGACTCGAAGGGGTTGGTGTTGTCGCCGGTCGAAATGAAGAGGTTGCCCGCGCCGTCGAACGCCAGCGATCCGGCTTCGTGACAGCAGACCTCCCGTTGCACGGCCACCTCGAGGATACGTTTCTCCGACGCGCGGTCCAGGTTGTCGCCCGTGAGGGTGAAGCGCGACAGCCGGTTGCCTTGGGCATCCTTGGGTGACCAGTAAAGGTAGATCCAGCCGTTCGTGGCGAAACCGGGATCCTGCGTCACGCCAAGGAGGCCGGCTTCCCAGCTGCCCTCATCGTTTTTCTTCGCAATGATGGCGTTCAACCGGCCGTGCACCGCGAATTCCGCCGCCGTGACGGTCGTGCCGGTGTCCGGCTTCCAGAGCCGCACCTTGCCGAAGCGCTCGATGAACAGCACCCGGCCGTCGGGCAGGACGGTGAGCTCCATCGGATTGTCACACTGGCTCTCGAGGACGAGCTTGCGGAACGCGCCGTCTTCCGCGGCAAGACCGGCAAGCGCCGGGCAAAGGAACAAGAGGGAGAGGAATCGTCGGCAGGCGGAACGGCTGGGCATGCGTTTCTTCTACGGGAAGCGCGTCGGGGAGGCAATGCGGTGATTGGTCCCAACCCTGGCGAGGCTCCACCGCCCCGGCGCCCGGCCCGAGGGCGCAACCCGGGAACCAACTACGCGGGAACCGCCTCCCGCATGGGCCGCGTATTGGGAGGCGGCAACTCCATCCCCTCTGCCTGTGCAGTCGCCACCGTGTCCGCCACCATCTCGGAAAGTATCGTGAAGGCCTCAACTGGCGTCGAGCCGTGACAAACTCCTCCATAGGGGAACAGGTCTGGGCAGTAGCCCACATAAACCTGGTCCTCCTCACTCCACCGGACGTATTGGAGATACTGGTCTTGCGCTTTCATGATTGAACCTGTTTCAGGGCATTTCGGACCTGTTTTTCCTGATAGTGCTGCGCGTCGGCGCCGTCGGCCCCCGCATCCAACGTTTCGTGCCCGACTCCGCCAGACATTAAGCCTGCTGGCAACCGATGCTCATGGCACTTCGGTCGAGCGATGCGGGTGATGGCAAAGAAACCGGTGGCAGACGAAGCGGCTGGGCATGCGTCCGTTCTACGAGAAGCGGACAACGGAGGCAACGCGGTGATTCGTGGCAGACTTGGAGGCGTCAATCTGCCGTCAACCGCCGGCCGCCAGCGCC
>DNDP01000277.1:4580-5193 GCA_003484235.1 Verrucomicrobiales bacterium | reverse complement strand
GGGCAGCGGCTTGAGCAGATCCCGGGTGAAGGCGGACGCCGGGAACGCATTCTGGTGCCCGCTCCCGACGCTTCGCCACTTTGGGCGCGCTTTTATGAGCTGGAAACGAATCGTCCGCTCTACCTGGACCGCGATTCCAAACCCAATTACGACTTCATGAGAGTCAGCTACGAGCGCCGCAGCGGCTATAGCTACCTTGGCACCTGGCCCGTCTCGCTGATCGACCGCGATTATCCCGCCTGGCGTGCAAGGCTCGGCCAGCAACCCTGAGTCAACCCACCAATGAGAAAGAAGAACCTCGAACTGAGCGTTGCTGTGGCGTCGGGTCTGTTAACGGCAACGGGCCTCGCGCACGGCGCCGCATCGAATGGCCGGCCCGCCGCCGACACGAACGGACCGATCGGCTTCGCCATGGCGGCGGGAGCCACGACCGGAGGTGGAATGGCAGAGCCAGCCACGGTGACGACCCTGGCGGAACTGAAGGCCGCCGTGCAGGACGACGCGCCACGGGTCATTTACGTATCGGGAACGATCAAGACCACCGACGAAAGCGGTTGGCCGCTCGATATCAAGAGCAACAAGACCATCATCGGCGCGGACAAACACGCGACCA
>DNDP01000277.1:0-4455 GCA_003484235.1 Verrucomicrobiales bacterium | reverse complement strand
CCATCTACGGCGGTATCGCCATCAAGGACGCGAGCAACGTCATCGTTCGCAATCTGAACATTCACGGCACCTGGCCCGAGTCCGGACCGGGCGACACGGTTGCGGTGAGGAATTCGCATCACGTCTGGTTGAACCATCTGAACATCTGGAACGCCGGCGACGGCAACCTGGACATCACCAAGGAATCCAGCTACGTGACGGTTTCCTGGTGCAAATTTTGGTACACCGATGAAAGCCACAACCATCGGTTCAATGGATTAATCGGGTCCGGCGGCGGCGATCACCCCGAAGACTGGGGCAAGCTCAAGGTCACCTATCATCACAACTGGTTCGCCGAACTCGTGGACCAGCGCATGCCGCGACTGATGTACGGGCAGGCCCATGTCTTCAACAACTACTACACTTCCAAGGGCAACAGCTACTGTGTCGGGGTGGGTTCCTATGGCATGGCGCTGATTGAGAACAACTATTTCAAGGACGTCGATGATCCTCATCAGTTCATGTACGATGTCTACTGCCACATCACCGCGCGTGGCAACGTGTACGACAACACCACGGGAAAGAAGGATTCCGGACGCGGCGGGACACGAGCCGTCGCCGGACAGGATTTCCACGTGGTACCGTTCGATGAAGCACCTTACGAATATCCTTTGAACAACGCGGAAGACATCCCGGCGATGGTCAGCCGACTGGCCGGACCTCAATAGACCGATGCTGCGGGCAATACCCAATCTGATAGGAAGGTCATCTCTGCCGGTGATCGCGGCGTTTTGCCTGTTGCTGGCAGTGGTGCCCGCCTTCGCCGTCTCGACGTTGACCGATACGAGCGCGAGCCCGCATGCGCGGGTTCAGGCCGTGGGCTTGGAGGAAGTCCAGTGGACCGACGGCTTCTGGGCGGACCGGATGACTACGCTGCGCGAACGGTCCATCCCCGCCATGTGGGAGATCATGAAGGGCGACCAGTACAAACCTTACCTGCAACACTTTCTGATCGCCGCCGGAGACATGGAAGGACGTTTTCGCGGGGCGCCGTTCAACGACGGTGATTTCTACAAGTTCATCGAGGCGGTATGCGTGGTCTGGGCGCAAACCAATGATCCGGAACTGGAGGCGATTCTGGATCAATCAATCGACGCCATCAGTCGCGCCCAACGGGAGGACGGCTATCTGCACACGCCGGTACTCATTGCCCGACGCAACGGCGATGAGAGTGCGCGGCCGTTTCAGGACCGCCACAACTTCGAGATGTACAACATGGGTCACCTCCTGACGACCGCGTGCGTTCACCATCGGGTCACCGGACGCGATGACCTTCTCGCAATCGCAAAACGGACGGCGGACTTTCTGCAACGGACCTTCGAGAATCCCACCCCGGAGCTCGCCCGCAATTCCGTTTGCCCTTCGCACTACATGGGCATGATCGAGCTGTACCGCACGACCGGTGATCCACGTCATCTGGCGCTCGCGCGGCAGTTTGTCGAGATGCGGGATCTGGTCACCGACGGCGGCGATGACAATCAGGATCTGGTGCCCTTCTTCGCACAGCGCGAAGCGGTTGGACACGCCGTCCGGGCGAACTACCTGTACGCAGGCGCCGCCGATTTGATGATCGAGACCGGCGACGAGCGCTATTGGAAGCCGCTCCGGTCCATCTGGGAGAACGTGGTTCAAAGGAAGATGTATCTCACCGGAGCCTGTGGTGCGCTCTACGACGGCGCTTCTCCATTCGGATCCAGCCGACAGACGACGATCACCCGAACGCACCAGGCCTACGGTCACGACTACGAGCTTCCCAACACGACCGCCCATGGCGAGACGTGCGCCGCGATTGGCAACGTGCTCTGGAACTGGCGGATGTTCCTCGCCACCGGCGAAGCGCGGTTCCTGGACGTGCTCGAACTCACGCTCTACAACAGCGTGCTTTCCGGCGTCAGCCTGGAAGGCAGCGACTACTTCTACACCAATCCGCTGCGCGTGACCGACCCGCTGCCGATCGATCTCCGCTGGTCCCGCGCCCGCGTGCCGTATGTCACTTCGTTTTGCTGTCCGCCGAACGTGCTCCGCACCATCGCCGAGGCGGGCGCCTACGCCTATGCGCGGTCACCGGGCACACTGTGGGTGAACCTCTACGGCGGCAACACCGTGACCACGACCATCGAGAACGTCGGCTGGGTGAGCCTAACGCAGGAATCTGATTACCCATGGAAAGGCCGCGTTCGGCTCACGGTGAATGAAGCCGATGGCGGCGAGTTCACCTTGAATCTGCGCATTCCGGCATGGGCGGGTGACGCGCGATTGTCGATCAATCAACGGACCGAATCGTTGAAACTGCAGGCAGGCGCCTACGCGTCCATCAAGCGTGCGTGGAAGCCGGGCGACGTGCTGGAACTTGAACTGCCGATGGAGCCGCGGCTGATCGAGGCCAACCCGTTGGTCGAGGAGATCTTGAACCAGGTCGCGGTCAAACGTGGCCCGATCGTATACTGCCTGGAGTCCGCCGACCTGCCGGAAGGCGTTCGCGTCGGCGAAGTGAGCCTTCCGGCCGACGTTCAACTGACTGCTCAAAATGACCCGCAGCTCCTCGACGGTGTCGTGGCATTGACCGGCACCGGTGAAGTGCGGGAAGCCGGCGACTGGAGCGGTCACCTTTACCGCGAGCTACGCGATTCACCGACCAAAGCCGTCGACATCCGCCTCGTCCCCTACTACGCCTGGGGCAATCGCGGCCCCGGCGAGATGTCCGTCTGGTTGCCGCGCGCCCGTTGAAACTTTAACCACCATGAAAGCACACCTCCTCAGTCTCGCCCTTGCGACCTTCGGAATTGGATTCGCCGAAACCGTGATCGCCGCGGACACCAAACCCCGCGTCTTCGTTCTCACCGACATCGAGAACGAACCGGACGACGCCATGTCCATGGTGCGGTTCCTCACCTACGCCAATCACTGGGACGTCGAGGGGCTGATTGCCACGACCTCGATTCACCAGCAGAACCGGACTGCTCCGCAGCGCATTCGCCGGATCGTCGAGGCTTACGGCAAGGTCCGCGACAACCTGCTCCTCCACGAGCCGGGCTTTCCGACGACTGAACATTTGCTCTCCGTCGTCAGGGAAGGTCCCGCGCTCTACGGCATGAACGCGGTCGGCGAAGGCCACGATTCCTCAGGCTCGGAACTGCTCATTCAGGTCGTGGACAAGGACGACCCGCGTCCCGTGTGGGTCACCGTGTGGGGCGGTCCGAACGTGCTGGCACAGGCGCTGTGGAAGGTCCGCGCCACCCGCACACCCGCGCGGCTCGACGAGTTCGTTGCCCAGCTCCGCGTTTACACCATCTCCGACCAGGACGACTCCGGTCCGTGGCTGCGGAAGGAGTTTCCCAACCTCTTCTACATCGCCAGCCCCGGCATGCATGCGGGCGGCGCGTATCATCACGCGACCTGGAGCGGCATCAGCGGTGATTACTTCCACGCCCGCTGCGACGGCGCCGACTTCGAGCTGGTGACCAACGAGTGGCTCGACCGCAACATCCGTCGCAAGGGGCCGCTCGGCGCCGAGTACCCGCACTGGGAATACCTGATGGAAGGCGACACGCCCTCGTTCCTGAACTTGATCAACAACGGGCTGAGCAACCCGGAACGGCCGGACTGGGGCGGCTGGGGCGGTCGTTACGAATTCTACACGCCGCGGCCGATGAAATGGCATCTCCATCCCGAAACCCGCCCGTTTTGGAGCGACGCGGATGACGAGGTGCTGGGTGTCGATGGCCGCTGGCACGACGACAATCACGCCACCATCTGGCGCTGGCGTGAGGCGTATCAGAACGATTTCGCCGCGCGCATGGACTGGACGCTCAAGCCCTACAACCAGGCGAACCATCCGCCGGTGCCGAAGCTCGCGCATGCCGACCGACTCACCGCGAAGCCGGGTGAACGCGTCAATCTCAGCGCCGAGGGGTCGACGGACCCCGATGGCGACGCACTGTCATACCGTTGGTTTTACTACCATGAGGCCGGGACTTTCCCGGTTTCCGACGCCCGCTCCGGGCAACCGGTCGCGATCAGGAACTTCGATCAATCACAGGCTTTCTTCACCGTCCCGGCCGGCCGCGTGATGGCTCCCGGCACCGGCGAAATGCACGTCATCCTCGCCGTGACCGACCATGGCACACCCCGGCTGACGCGCTACCAGCGGGTGATCGTGGAGGTGACGCGATGAACAGCCGTCACACACCGGCAGTGGCCTGCTTAGAATTCCGACAGTTTCTCCCGGCCGGCCCGGAAGCGCCTTCTACCCCAACCTGCTAGGCTTCTACAAACATGAGCACCCCAGTTCTCGGAACGCCGACCCTCGCCGTCGTTTACGGCAATCGCGATTTCTTTCCCGACCAGCTCGTCACCGAGGCCCGGGCGGACATGGCCGGGCTCTTCGCAAAGTTTGGCGTCAAAGCCATCCAGCTT
>DNDP01000312.1:13109-13357 GCA_003484235.1 Verrucomicrobiales bacterium | reverse complement strand
TAAAGCGCGCCGTCGGGACCGAAGTCCACGTCCGTCGGCCAGGCATTCCACAGGATCTTTTCCTTGCGATCGACCACGTAGCTCGCGCCCTGCGGTTTGACGGTGTAGGCCCAGATGCCGCCGGGAAAATCCGCGTGCACGAACGTTCCCGCAAAGCGTTCCCCCATGCCCGTGCCCGGATAAAATGCAAGGCCGGCCGGACCCTGGCTCACCGTCCCCGCCGGCGGGAGGATCCCGTCCTTGCCGCC
>DNDP01000312.1:12131-12916 GCA_003484235.1 Verrucomicrobiales bacterium | reverse complement strand
TTCCACAATTCCTCGGAGATCCACGGACCGTAGTTCTTCATGTGCTGATACGAAGCCCGCCAGCCGTAGTCGCCGCCCTCCACCAGATGCAGCACCCGGCACGGATCGGGACCCGTCGTGTCGTTGTCGACGGTCCAGAGATTGCCAAGGTCGTCGAAGGCCAGTTCCTGGGGATTGCGCAGGCCGGTGCAGAAGATCTCAAGGTTGCGGCCATCGGGTTCGCAGCGGAGCACGCCGCCGGTATCGGGCAGGTTGATGACATGGCCCTCGCGGTTGGTGACGCACGCGCCGCGATCGCCAAAGCTCATGTAGATCCGCCCGTCTGGGCCCTTGATCAGGCCGTGCAGGTCGTGGCCGCTCACGCCAATGTGAACGCCGAAGCCGGACGCCAGCACCTCCCGCCGGCCATTCCCCAGCCGCCAGAGGTTGGGGATGTTGGCGAACCAGACGTTCGTTCCGTGCGCAAGCACGCCGGCGGCAACGCCGTCCACCGGCGAGTTGAAACCATCCGCAAACACCTCGCTGTGATCGGCCCGGCCGTCCCCGTCGTGATCCTCGATCAGGCGGACCAGCTCGGAGTCCTTCATCAGAAACGCCGGGTCATGGACGAACTGATTGACCAGAAACGTCTCGCGATCCGCCACCGTGCGGAGCGAAAGGTCGTGCAGCAGCCAGTCGGTGTGCCGCGTGATGTCAAAGATGCTGGAACCCCAGCGGTGGGATTCGGCGACGAACACCCGTCCGCGGCCATCGAACGAGAAGGCCACCGGATTGGCGAGCATCGG
>DNDP01000312.1:11309-11833 GCA_003484235.1 Verrucomicrobiales bacterium | reverse complement strand
AGCAGTTCACCCGTGGCCGCGCAGAGCGAAAGGGCGGCCACGAGCTGGAAGCGGTACGACGACGTCATTGCGGGAGTGTATTGATGCCTTTGAACCGAGCAAGAGGGAGGCGCGTTTGCGTCGGCTTCAAGGATTCGATGTGTCGGCGGCCAACGCATCGAGCTCGGTCAGCTTCAGCCGCACGCTCAGAATGTAGGGCTGCTCGCCGGGAATCCAATGGCCATAGGTTGTCGTGACGATGGTGCCGTCAGGCAGCACCTCCACGCCCGGATAGGCACAATCGGCTCCCTTGTGATTGTCCTTCAGGCGAACGTGGTACTGGCCCGCCAGCCCATCCGCCAAGTCGGCGTAAGTGCCCACCCACGCCACCCAGTCGCCCTCGAACGCCCCCCGTTTCCCCTCGGGCGAACGGCTGCGGAACGAGATGAACAGCCGACCGTCCGGCAGATGCCTGCCGGTGTGCCGGTCGCCGTTGAGCGAGTCGGGCAGCGCACGGGGATCGGTCCAGGTCTTTCCCTCGTCGT
>DNDP01000312.1:5705-11151 GCA_003484235.1 Verrucomicrobiales bacterium | reverse complement strand
GCGCCGGTCAAAATACGCAGTCCGGTAGCCGCCGCGCTGCTGCCGCCTCCCGACTTGTCCAGGGTCAGGCGGCTGTTCTCGCGCAGCAGGACGGCGATCTGCTTCCCGTCGGGGGAACGGATGAAGCCCGGTTCGCAAAGGTGCATCCCGCTGCCAGTCCAGACTGCTTCCGGAACCGGCCAGGTGAGCCCACCATCGACCGAGACGGCCTTGAACAGGGTGAACTCAACGGGATCCCGCCGGCGATCCTGCGAGGTGAAGAAGCGGCCGTCATCGTGGAACATCGCGAGGTAGTGACCGGCACCGGTCCGGAGCGGTTCGGTGAAGCCCATCACGACGATGCCACCCCAGTCCCCGACGGGCTCGAGCTCGCCCCAGGTCAGACCATCATCCTCACTGACCGCGAGCCGCGCCGGGTGGAGCCCGGACCACATAATGACCCGTTTCCTGCCGGCCGGGTCCAGCACCCGATGAAGCGTGGGCACCTCCCGGCTGGTGGCCCAGCTGTCGGGGGTTGGCAGCCGGCCGCTCCAGGTCAGACCGCCATCGAGGCTCCGCTGGTAGACGATCGCTCCGCGTCCGTGGCCCTTGGGGTAGACGACGAGCATGGTGCGGCCATCTTCGAGCAGCAGGGTGGTGGGATGCCCGAGGTACTGGCCGGGTTCGCGGTCCACGACCACCTGGCGGCCGTGCTCGGCGTCGAGATCGAGCAGTCGCAGTTCGCCCCGCCAGCCCTGGTCGGCGGCGGCACCGAGCAGGCCGAGGGAGACCATGAACGGCAGAGTAAGATGAAGCAGGGTCATATGAACGCGTGTCTGTGCTGTCAAAGGGGTTTATCCACCAAACAACGCGCCCTGTCGCGTCTCCATTTCCGCTCAGTCCCGGGTGATTGCCAGCATGGCGTCGCGGAGGCGGGCGAGCACCCCGGCCCGCTCGTTGTCGCGGTAGCTCTTGGGAACCTCGATCAGCTCGCCGAGGTGGAAATCGCAACGGCTGAAGGGCAGCGGGATCTGGAAACGATCCCACGATTTCAGGCGGATCTTCCACGGCAGGTTGTAGCAGATCGGCACGATCGGCAGACCCGTGAGCTGGGCGAGCGGGACGATGCCCGGTTGCACCGAGTACAGAGGTCCGCGCGGACCGTCGGGCGTGATCGCCAGATCGAAGCCCTGCTTCGACCATTCCACCAGTTCAAGCATGGCGTGCAGTCCCCGACGGCTGCTGGATCCCCGCACCGGTTGCGCGCCGAAGCACTGAAGAACTCCGGCCACGAGCGAACCGTCACGGCTGGCACTGGCGATCGCGGCAATGCGGCGGCCCCCGGTGCGGGGCTCAAAGTGGCGCTTCCAGGCGGGAAGGGCCAGCGCCAGCCGGTTGTGCCACGCGCAGAAGATGACCGGCCGGCTCCGGGAACGTCCCAGCACGTCGTGAGGATCGTGGAGCCGCCAGCGCAGCGTGAGGTTGATGCAGCGGATGGCCCAGTAGATCAGCCACGCCAGGCGCCGGCGGCCGGGTGAGAGCTGGAAAGGCTCGATGTCCCGCGTGCGGACGTTGACCGGTTCGGAGGGGGCGGCCACTTACTTTCCCTTCTTGAGACACGCCCGCACCAGGTCCTCGACGGTCGCGGTGTCCCCGAGAACGGCGAGCACGCCCCGGATCGCATCGTGCGCCTCCTGCTGTTTGAATCCCAGGGCGACCAGGGCCAGGGCCGCGTCGTTGATCTTCGCATCCCCGGCGGAGAGGCCGCGCTGATCGCTGCTCGCCTCCCATGCGCCGGCGGCGCCGATCTTGTCGCGCAGCTCCACCACGATGCGTTCCGCGGTCTTCCGGCCCACGCCGCTGATCTGGGAGAGCGCCTTGACGTCGCCGCCGGCCACCGCGCCGCGGAACGCCGTGGGGTTCATGCCGCTGAGGACGTTGAGGGCGATCTTCGGACCGATGCCCGAAACGGTGTTGATCAGCATGCGGAACAGCTCCCGTTCCCCGGCGGTCATGAAGCCATAGAGGATGTGGGCGTCCTCGCGGACGGCAAGATGGGTCAGGATGTGTATTTGATTGCCGGGCTGCGGCAACCGGGAGAAGGAGGACAGGGGGATGAGCACGTCATAGCCGACGCCGTTGACATCGACGGTGATCTGGGTCGGAAGCGCGTCCACCAGTCTGCCCTTGAGAAACGTGATCATGAACGCGCGGGAGCCTAGCGATGGCCGGGCGGGCGGGCCAGCATTTCAAATCTCCTTCAAACGGGTGAGCTGATGGCGGCCCTGGGACTGGATGAACGCCAGCGCCACCGCCAATGCGTCCGCGGCGTCGCTCGCCGGCACCTCGGTCAGCCGGAGCTGCCTTTGGATCATCCTGGCCACCGCGTCCTTGCCCGCGGCGCCGTGGCCGACCACCGCCTGCTTCACCCGTCTCGGCGCCAGCTCATAGATGGGCAGCCCGGCCTGCGCGGCCATCGCCAGCGCCGCTCCCCGGGCCTGGCCCATGATCAGAGCCGTCTTGATGTTCTGGGCGTGAAACAGTCCCTCCACCACGCAGACGGTGGGACGGTGTCGGGCGATGATCTCCCTGACCACCTCGGCGATGCGCGCGAGACAGCGGGACTGCGCCCACGCCGCCGGACAAAGGATCGTCCCGTGTGCAACCGCCGCCGGTTCCGAGCCCGCCAGCCGGACGACCCCGTAGCCCGTGCCCCGCAAAGACGGATCAATGCCGAGCAGGATGCGATGTGCCGCCGCCACCGGCGTCTCCGGCCTCACCGCCCTGCGCCGGGCGGCGCGCCCCTCAAGGCGTTCCTGAATCCGGGCGAGCTGCTGCGAGGTGATGCCCACGCGCCCAGTGTTCCGGGGAAGCGGCGGCGAGGCAAGCGGGGGTTTGCCGCAAAGCGAAAGGGCCGCCCGGATGGGCGGCCCTTCGTTCAATCAACCCGGATCGTTCGATCAGTAAACCGGCTTCCGCCAGTCGTGGGGCTTGGCGCTCTCCCACGCGTTGCTGTCGTCGACGTCAGCCATCGGGCTGTAGCTGGAGTGCAGGAACTCCTTGGCATTGCCGCCCTTCTTGAAATCATCCTCGCGGAGGATCGTGGGCGTGATGAAGACCATCAGGTTCTTCTTCTTCCGGTCCTTGTCACGGCTGTGGAAGGCACGGCCAATGCCCGGCAGGTCGCCGAGGATCGGCACCTTGACTTCCTTGTCGGTGACTTCGTCGTTCATCAGACCGCCCAGCACGAGGGTGCTGGAGCTGGGGATGAGCACCGTGGTGTCAAACCGGCGGATCGCATAGATGTTCGCGGTGATGGTGGCCTCGCCATCCTGGGTCGGCACCGTCTGCGAGTCCACACCGGCGAGGTTCGACACCTCGGGGATGACGGACAGCGAGACGTTGTTGTCCGCGGCAATCCGGGGAGTGACCGTCAGGATGGTGCCGAGGTTGGTGTAGGTGATTTCGCTGCCGGCCGGGCTGTTCGCGGAGCCGGGAGTGACCTTGAAGATCGGGAACGCGGTCGTCACCTCGAGCCTGGCCGGCTGGTTGTCCAGCGTGACGGTGCGCGGGGTGGCCACGATCTCGGCGTCGGTCTGGGAGTTCAGGAAGTTGAACACGGCGTTCACACCGTCCGCACCGAAGTAGCCGACCGACGGGTTGAGACCCGCCAGCGTGTCGGCCCTCACGCCGCCGCTGAAGTTGGGCTGGTTGCCGAAGGTGAAGTTCTGGCCGGAGAACGTCCCGCTCCAGTCGATGCCCTTGACCGTCTTCGGGTTCTTCGAGGTCTCCACGATCGTGCCCTCGATGAGCACCTGCTCGGTCTTGAGGTCGAGCTTGGCGATCAGTTCCTGCGCGGCTTCCTGATCCTTCTCGGTCGCGACGATGATCAGCTTGCGGGTGCGGCCATCGGCCAGCACACGGCTGCGCTTGGCGTCAATCGTCGGCGTGATCACGCTCACGAGGTTGGTCGGATTCGCGTAGTTCAGCTGCACGACGCGGGTGACCAGCGGTGGCAGTGCGTCCGGATCCTTGATCGTGATGCGGGCCACGCGGGTCTTCGGGTCGCGGATCATCTGGAGGCTGTAGGTGTCGAGCACCGACACCAGCGCGTCCTCGGCCGTGACGTTCTCAAAACGGATGGTCACGTTCGGGGGAACCGGCACCTTGCCGTCCGGACCCGGTTCCGGGTTGGTGAGGCGGGGATCCAGGATGAAGTTGATGTTGGCCTGACGGGCGAGGGTCTTGACGGCCTCGATGAGGGGGGCCTCATCGATGACGATCAAAGGCACCACCTCGGCCTCGGTCACCACCACAGGTTCGCCGGCAGCGGGCGGGTTGGTTTCCTGGGCGAAACTGGCCGTGCTGCTGACGGCCAGCCCGAGGATGAGCATGAGTTTGGTTGTTCGTTTCATGATTAGTGTTCGGGTTGAATGAGTATGAGAGAAATCCCTTCGCCTGCGGCTCAGTCGATCTTGATCTCCCGCCGGGCATTGCTTCCCTTGATTCCGACTATGACCGATTTGTCCGTCATTTCGTGACAGACCACATCGTAGGCTTTGGCGCCGACCCGAATGATGGCGTTCTCACCCACGTAGATTGTGACTCCGTTGATCATGGCCCAGCGGCGGTCGCCGATGCCGCCCATGCCGGTGATCTTCAGCGGTTCCAGCGCGGCGCCGCCGTCGTCTTTCGGCTGCTCGACCTGGGGCTTGGTCTCCTTCGCCTGCCAGTACTTGGCATCGGGGAAGAACGGATCCCGTCCCCGGCGGTCGCGGATGTCGGCGACGAACTCCGCCAGGGGAATCTCGATCTCGGCAACGATGTTGGAGATCAGCGTGGGCCGGGCCGTGGATTCCCGGGTGGACCGGGCGGCGGCCTTCTCCGCGGCGTGGCCGGGCTGGCCCGAATGCAGACAGGCGCAGGCGAGCATGGACACGCCCAGAGGACGGAGGATGCGAAAAAGCTTCATGGCGTTCAGGAGTTGGCGGGCTTGACGAGCGTGACGACATCCATGCGGAAACTGATCTTTTCACTGCCGCTGGCAGCGCCGCCCGACGGGTCGATGTCGAGGTTCTGAACCCGGATGTAGGGGAACGCGTTCTCGAAGTCCTTCAGGAACTTGCCAAACTCGTAGAAGTGGGCCGTCCCGCTGACCTTGAAGGTGGCCGCCTCGTACGGGAATTCCGGAAAGACACCCACCGGTCCGACCGTCGCCGGACTGATCTGCGGGATGTCCACCTGATAATTCGACTTGAACTTGTTGAGCATGTTCACAAACCAGAAATACCGGTCACCATAAGCCATGCCATCTTCCCGCTTGTCGAGGGCCTCGCGGAGCGTCTCGTGGGTCTTCTCGAAGTCCTCCCGCTGCTTGATGAGCCGGCGGGTCTGATCGATCTGCTCCTCGATGTTCGAGGTCTCGGTCGCCATCTGCTTGAGCTTCTCCTTCTGGGAACTGACAAGC
>DNDP01000312.1:538-5484 GCA_003484235.1 Verrucomicrobiales bacterium | reverse complement strand
GCAGGATCCACAATCCCGCCATGATCGCCGCGGTGCAGATGCAGACGAGGATCAGCCGGTCACGTTTGTCTTTGTTGATTCGCGCCATGTTGATGAAACGGTTAATGCCGCACCTTTTCCGGGAATTTGCACTCCAGGGTGAAGGAGACGAACGCCCGGCCGGCGCCCGCGCCGTCGCTGCTGGGCGGCAACAGCTGCGCCAGCCGCAGACCGCCCTCGCTTTGCAGCGACGACTTGAAGTAGCCCGAGGTGGCGATCGCGTCGCGGAAGGCGTTGTAGTTCTGATCCGCAGTCGGACCGTAGTCCCGGGCGTCCAGGACGAGCATGATGCTCTCGGTCGATGAAGCCGGCTTCTCCTTGCCTGACGACCTCGCGGACGACCGGGTTGTGGCCTTCTTCTCCTTGGGCGGAGTAATCACCGTGTAGGTCTGGGTGCCGGACAGTTTCACCAGTTCGATCTGGTCCACCATCGTGTACTGGAGCGCGTTCAGGACGGGCGACCAGAGAAACCGGTTGGTGGCCAGCCGGTCGAGAGCGGCCAGCCGGTCCGCCGCCTCGCGGATGTTCTTCGAGACGGTGGCAATGTTCTTCGCTTCGGGCTCCAGGCGGCTCCACTCGGTGTTCTTCTCCGCAAGCCGGCTGCTGACAACCATCTGCTCGAAGAGCAGCGTGCTGTAGTAGAGCAGCACGAGGAACACGCAGAAGCCGCCGATCCACACCGCGCGCTTCACGGGGTCGTTGCGGCGCTCCTCCTCGGCGGCGATGGCTTCGGCCAGCAGGTTGATACGGACAGGCATAGGGCGGTTAAAATACGGTTGCGGCCGCGCCGATCGCCACTGACAGGCGGGCGGTGTTGGTTTCGAATTGCTCCTGCTGTTCCGGAGGCAATGCCCGGGCCAGCGTCTTGGTGGGATCCCAGTTGCGGCACGGAGCCATCAGTTCATTCTGCAGCATCTGGGCGAGAAATTCGGAACAGGCACAGCCACCGGACACGAGCACCTGGGCCACCGGCTTTTCGTGCTGGTGCTCGAAGAAATCCGCCGAGGCGCGCAGCTCACGGCCGAGCGGAAGCAGCAGCGTCTCGAGGGTGGACTGCACCTCCTGCGGCATGCCGATCTTGATTCCTTCGGCCTCCTCGTAGCTGATGCTCAAGGTCTCGGCGAGACCGTTGGTGAGCTTGTCTCCACCAACGCTGACGACGCGGTTCAGAACCAGTTCGCCGCCGCTGAGAATGCTGATGCAGGAGTTTTTGAATCCCACCTCGACGAGGGCGACCACTTCACCGCCGAACACCTCGTTCTCGGCAAGCTCCAGGGCGTTGATGGGGCCCACGTGGCCGGGCACGACCGCGTCCAGGAGGAGGCCTGCCTGTTTCGCGGCCTCGACCAGCACGGCCAACCGGTCCTGCTTCATTCCGCCGATGAGCGTTCGCTGCCGGACCGATGCCGGATTGAACTTCACCTTGCCGTCCTCCGGCGGCGCCGGAGGCGCCTCGAAGGAGAGCGGCTGGCAGTCGAATACGTAGCCGGGAAGATCCTCCTGCAGATAATTCTTGGAGCCGAACTTCAGCATCGTGCGCAGATCGGGCACCGGAATCATCGGCAGTTCCGCGTTCCGCAGCACGCTGTCCTGCACCCCGACGGCGAGCACGATGTTCCTGGTCGGCGAGCCGAGCATCTGGTGCACCTGCTTCAGGTGTTCCGCGAGCAGCTCGGCGGACGGTTTGTTGTCACCGAGGCCGGGGGCATCCACAATGGTGAATCCCGCCAGCTCAAAACCTTCACCGCTGCGCCTGAGGTAAACCGCCTTGGTCGCCCGGCTGCCCAGATCGATGGCAATCAGCTGGTCACGCCTTTTGGTTTTCTTGTTGAAGAACGGCAGTTCCATGATCGTAAAAATTCACTGGCTTGGTGTTCTCAATCCTGCGGATCAGACACGCACGCTGCTTTGTCTAATCGGCAAACTTCGGAACGCCTTAAGAAGCTATTTGCCCGTGGTGCAAGTCACGGGCCAATCGATCACCGGGGGCGGGAGACCTCGACGCTGCGCGCCTGCGCCTCGTCCAGAAAGGCCTGAATGATGGGAGATGGGCGCCCTTTCCACAGGGCACCGAAGACGACGGGGGAGAAATCGGGAAGCGGAAGAACCCGGATTTCGCGGGCCGGTTTCATCGCCGGAAGGTCGACAAACAGCCCGATGCCATGTCCATTGGCAACAAATGTCTCAATTAGGTGCAGCGAGCTGACTTCGATGGACGGGAACCAGTCCACACCCAGTCGGGCCAGACCTTTCTGGAAATTCCGGGCGATGGCTTCATGGGCCGGCATGTTGATCAGCGGTTGTTCAATCCGGTCCTGTCCAAAAATCTCCCCGGCACTCCGCACGCGGCTGGAGCGTGGCACCAGCAGCACCAGCGGCAGCGTCAGCAACGGTTTGTTCTGGATTCCATTCGGTGGCCGCTCGCCGAGCACCGTGAACCCGAGATCAATCTCCCCCCGTTCCAGCCACGCCTCGATCTGCTGTTGATACCCCTCCCGCAGCGTCATCCTCAAACCCGGGAACTTCTCCTTCACCCGGGTGACGAAGAGGGGCACGTGGTCGCGCAGCACGATCTCCGATGCGCCGATCCGGATGTGATGGGCCACGCCGCCCTGCAAGCGGGCGGTCACCGATTCCAGGTTGCTGAAAAACGGCTTGATGAACTCGTAGAGCTCTTCGCCCGCCGGCGACAGGGCAAACGGCCGTCGCTGAAAGAGCTTCACTCCCAGAAAGTCCTCCAAGGCGATGATCTGTCCGCTGACCGCCGGTTGCTGGATGCCGTAGGGAATGTTGCGCACCGCCTCCGAGATTCCCTGGAATCGGGCAACGTAGTAAAACAGCTCCAGGTGGTGGACGTTCATGGCCGGTGACCGGCAGAGGCTAGCAGAGCAGGCCCGTCACTCAAGGATCACTTTGGCCCTGCCGGCTGTTCCCACTGGATGGCCTGCTCGAATGCCGCATCCCGCGGATAACCCAGGCTCACCGCCTTGTGGTAATGCCACCGGGGGATTCCGTGGTCATTGGGATTCCGTCGTTGATGAAGGCGCGCCAGTTCGAAATGAGTCACCGCGGAACCCGGTGCTAGTTCGAGCGTCCTGGCGAGGGCGCGCTCGGCCCCGGCCAGGTCCCCGGTCAAACCCAGCGAACGGCCGAGCAGGTACCAGGCTTCGGCATTTTCCGGCGACGACGCCGTTTCCGCATTGAGCACCCTTATGGCATCGGGCACCCGGTCGTTCGCCAAGGCGAGCCGCGCATCATCCACCGGACGCAGCCGCCCCGAACCGGGACGGTCTGCGACATTCGTGCCGCGGGCTGCCAGCGCCAGCTGCAGGACAGCGAGCTCGCCACGGAGCGTTGCCAGTTCGGACTGGGCCACCTGCATTGCGACGCGGGTGGAAAGCAACTCCTTCTGCACATCGTCAACCTGGGGGCCGGCTTCCTGCCGCGGGGCCGCGGTGGGGCTCCTCAACGCCTCGTTCTGGCGGCGCAGCACCTCGGCCACGTTCAACGCCTCGGTCAGATTCTTCTGGGTCTCCTTGAGGATGGCCGCAGTTTGCCTGGCCTCCTCCGGGTCCGGCAGGAGCGCAAGCTCCGCCTCCAGCTCGGCGAGACGCTTCTTGAGGCCGGCAATCTCCTCCCGGGCTGAATCCAGCTCCGTCAAGGTTTGCGCCACTGCCGCAGGCTCCTGGGCCGCGGGCCGGATCGCCAGGGCTTCGCGGAGCTGCGCGGTCAGCCGGTTGTTCTCGGCATGCAGCTGGCTGAGCTGTTGCTGATACTGCTGGCTGGCCCGCTCGAGGAAGATGATGCGGTTTCTGGCCAGCCGCAGCTCCTCTTCAACGGCCGTGTCTTTTTGACCTTCGGTCGCCGACCAGCTGCCCAGCCGTTCCGCCAGATACCGCTGCCGGAACGTGACCACTTGCCGATCCCAGTCCGGGTAAACCTTCTCAAAACCGAGCAGCGCCTTCTGCGCCCGTTGATACTCCTCCATCGCCCGCCGGTCCTTTCCCTCGGCGACCAGCTGATCCCCCTGACGGATGATCCCCACAATGTCCGCGAACTCCTCGTCGGGCCCCGCGGAAGCCCCGGTCACGAGTGAAAACGCCACGGTAAGGATGGCCAGGTGCAGCTTCATCACGAACGAAGTGTGACCACCGTATAGTTGCGCTTCCCTTTTCGCAGCAGAAGATGGCGTCCAAAGAGCAGGTTTGCGGTGGTGACGTGCCGCTGGAAGTCTCCTTCCCGCTCGTTGTTCAGGTAGATGCCGCCGCCCTGGACATCCTTCCGTGCCTGCCCCTTGCTCGCGCACAGTCCGGATTCCACCAGCAGATCCAGAAGCGGCAGTCCGCCTCCGTTCAGGCTGCCCGGTTCAAGGTGCCGCGTTGGCACCTCGTCCAGGATTTCCTTGAAGGTGCTCTCCTGAATTCCGTCCAGTCCGCCGCCGAAGAGAATCCGGCTCGCACGTTCCGCCTCACGGGCGGCCGGTTCGCCATGGATGAGCTGGGTGGCGGCCCAGGCAAGGCTCCGATGCGCCTCGCGTGCGCCCGGATTCGCCGCATGTGCCTGCTCCAATGCCTGGATCTCCTCGCGGGAAAGAAACGTGAAGAACTTGAGGTAGCGGATCACGTCACGATCGTCGGCGTTGATCCAGAACTGATAAAACCGGTAGACGCTCGTCTTGCGCGGATCCAGCCAGACGGCGCCGGCCTCGGTCTTGCCGAACTTGGTGCCGTCGGCCTTGGTGATCAGGGGCAGGGTCAGTCCGAAGGCATGCCGGCCGAGCTTCCTGCGGATGAGATCGATCCCCATGGTGATGTTGCCCCACTGGTCACTGCCGCCGATCTGCAGTTCGCAGCCGAACTCGCGGTTCAGGTGAAAATAATCGAACGCCTGGAGCAGCATGTAGCTGA
>DNDP01000312.1:0-255 GCA_003484235.1 Verrucomicrobiales bacterium | reverse complement strand
TCCTCCATGCGCGCGCGCACGCTCTCCTTGGCCACCATGACATTGACCGTAAAGTGCTTGCCGACCTCGCGCAGAAAATCCAGGTAGCTCATCCCGGCGGTCCAGTCCGCGTTGTCCACCAAACGGGCGGGATTGGCGGAGCATTTGAAATCGAGGAACCGTTCGAGCTGCGGCTTCACAGCGGCAACGTTGGCGGCGATCTCATCCTGGTTCAGCAGCGACCGCTCGGCGGACTTGCCGCTGGGATCGCCGATG
>DNDP01000328.1:1663-2772 GCA_003484235.1 Verrucomicrobiales bacterium | reverse complement strand
AGGCCGTCGAGCGGTTGATCGAATCGCTCGCCGCGCAGTCCACCGCCGTCCGGCACGGCGGCCAACTCGACCGCCGCGAGGCCTCGCTGCGCCTCGTGCGCGAAGCCCTCGCGCTGGGACCGGACCAGGCGACACTTCAGCGCCTGCGCAATGAGGCGATCGCCGCGCTGGCGCTGCCGGCCACGCGCATCGTGCTGCCCGAACACCTGCCGCCAAGCGGTGATGCGATGATGTTGTGCATCGATCCCAACTTCACGACCGGCACCGTGATGGCCGCCGACGATCACCTGCGGCTGATCCGGCTCGCGGACGGTGTCGAACTGCGTCGGTTGTCCATCCGTTCGCGGACGGCCGATCAAGTGCAGGACCTTGGCGCGGACGGTCGCTTCCTGATGCTGCGTCGCGGACAACGCAGCTTCCTATGGAACCTCGACCATGACCGGGAAGTTCCCGGCGTGGAGGCGGCGACCGGCCTCGGAATGCTCCGCGAGGACGGCGGGACTTTCTGCCGCGGCGAAGCGGGCGGACTTGCCTGCTACTCGCTGCCGGATCTGGCACGGACGTTCGTGGCCATTGCCGGGATGCCGGCGGACATCTCCATCGTGGCGGCGCTGGATGAAGATCGCGTGATCGTGGGACTGGCCAACAACGAGCTGGCCGTCGCCGAACTAAGCTCCGCGCGGTTGCTCTGGCGGCAACGCGTCGGGCGGATCGCCGCGCTCGCAGTCGCGCCGGATCGCCGCCACGTGGCCGCCGGATGCTCCGACGGCCGCATCCATGTCGTCGACGTCGCGTCGGGCGAGCCCGCCACGAGTTTCAGCGGATTCGGTGAATACATCATCGGACTGACGTTTGATCGCACCGGCGGTCAGCTCATCGCCGCGGACATTCCCGGCACCTTGCGCAGCTATGGCCTGCCGGCCGGCGAACTCCTGCTCAAACAGCAGTTGCTCACGTGGCAGCTGCGCCTCGATCCCACCGGCACCCGTCTCGGACCGATCCGCCAGGGCGATCGTTTCGGCTGGTTGGAGATCGAACCGGCCCGCGTCATCCGCACGCTGCGGCCGGTGCGGGTTGCGGCGGAACCGCGGCTCGCGCGGGTCAGCCCC
>DNDP01000328.1:0-1417 GCA_003484235.1 Verrucomicrobiales bacterium | reverse complement strand
CACGACGGAAGGCTGCGCGCCCGGATTCCCGCCCGGCGCGTCACCGGGCTCGACTTCGCATCCACGAACGATCTTTACGTCTCGGAAGGCGCCGCGTTCAGCCGGTGGGAGATCAGGGAAGCGGGCGCCAGCCTCACAACGACGGAGCGGGCGCATCCGCATGCCGGAGAGCTGTTCGACGAATTTGCGTTCACCAGCGACCACCAGCACTGGGTCGGCACGACGATGGACGGCACGCGACTCCGCGTCGGACGTCGCGGCTCCGCGGAAGGCGTGCGGGAGATCGGCCAGGGTTTGATGCATCACACGCTGTGCCTGAGCCCCGACGGCGAGCTGGCGTTGACCGGTCGCTATGATCAACCCGCGGTGCAGGTGCTGCGCGTGGCGGATGGACGACGGGTCTTCGCGCTGGAGAATCAGGGCGCTATCTGCGGTGCGTTCAGTCCCGATGGCCGATGGATTGCGACAGCGGGACGTCGCACGCAGCTCTGGCGGGTGGGCGACTGGTCGCTCGTCGCCGATCTCGGCGGTGCGCCGGCGGTTTGGCCCGACCAGGTGCCCGCGTTCTCGACCGATGGCCGGTGGCTTGCCTATTGCGCGGGCGCGCAGCTCGTTCGGCTGGTCACGGTACCCTCCGGCGAACCGGTCGCCGATCTTGAACTGCCGGGCGACGACGCGGTCCACGGACTCATTTTCAATCCCGCCGGCGACCAGCTCGCCGTCACCCGCGACCACGGCGTCACCGCCGTCTGGGAACTGACGGCCCTGAACGAGGCGTTGGCGGCGGCGGGACTGAGCGGTCTATGACGAAGTTTCCGGCACCGGATTGCCGGCCCCAACCGCCCCTCCGGTTCGCACCGAAGGCATCTCCCGGACGTTCGCCCGCGCCGCCGGAGCATTTCCACGCCTGGTGCGATCCCCCGTATTTGTCGGTCTGTTCGCACATGCACGCGGCCCCCTCACCACGCGCGACTGCCTCGACGACGACGGTCGGCTGGCCGCATGTCGGATTCGAACTGCAACCGCGCACCCTGCCGGTCTTCGGCAAAAGCGCCCAGCGGGCACCTGCTGGCCGGCCCTGGCATTACCGAAGCCGCCGTGGGTCAACAGGGCTTCACTGCGCCGGCAGCGAAGCCTGTGCCGGCTGGCGGAGATAGTAGATCAGGTCACGCACCTCCTGATCCTGCAGGGTGTCGAGCAGGCCTTCGGGCATCATCGACAGCTCGCCCTGGGTGACGCTCGCGATGTCCTTGCGCGGCAGCACCAGCGTGTCATTGGCAGTGGCCACGGTGAGCGCGTTGTTGTCCTGGCTCTTCACCACGCCGGTGATCAGTCGGTCGTCCTTCATCTCGATGGTCGAGGTCCGGTACTCGTTTGGAATGACGGCGTTCGGATCCACCATGTTTTGCAGGATGTA
>DNDP01000311.1:15832-15959 GCA_003484235.1 Verrucomicrobiales bacterium | reverse complement strand
GCCAGCGTGCCGAGCAGTCGCAGCGATCGAAGTCTCGAATTCATCGGGGCGCGAGGTTAGCAGTGCCGCGCGGCGTGGCACCATCGCCGCATGCTCGCCTACCGACACGCCTTCCACGCCGGCAACC
>DNDP01000311.1:14763-15737 GCA_003484235.1 Verrucomicrobiales bacterium | reverse complement strand
CCCCCCCGGGGGGGCGCGGGGCGGGGGGGGCAAAGCCGGCTCACGGGCGGCGCACGCTACAGTGCGCGCATGCTCGCCTATCGCCACGCCTTCCACGCCGGCAACCACGCCGACGTGCTCAAGCACCTCGCCTTCACGCACGTGCTGCACCACATGAATCTGAAGGACAAGGGCTACCGCGTGATCGACACGCACGCCGGTGCCGGCGGTTATTCGCTGCAGGGCGAGTACGCGAACAAGCGCGCCGAGTACGAGCAGGGCATCGCCCGCCTGTGGGGCCGCGACGACCTGCCGCAGCCGGTCGCCGACTACGTCGCGCTGGTGCGCCAGTTCAACGGCGGCGACGTGCTCGAGCAGTACCCGGGCTCGCCGGCCTTCGCCAACTTCCTGCGCCGGCCGCAGGACCAGCTGCACCTGTACGAGCTGCACCCGACCGAGCACCGGATCCTGGCCAGCTACCTGGGCGAAGAGCCCGGCGTCGAGACGACGATGGGCGACGGCTTCGCCGCGATGCGCCGCGAGCTGCCGCCGCCGACGCGGCGCGGCGTGCTGCTGATCGACCCGCCCTACGAGCTCAAGGCCGACTACGCGCGCGTGCTCGCCACGGTGCGCGAAGCGCTCGAGCGCTTCGCCGAGTGCACCGTGATCGTCTGGGTGCCGCAGCTGCAGCTGCTCGAGACGACCCAGCTGATCGACCGCCTGAAGCCGACCGCGCAGACGATGGCCAAGAAGGGCTGGCTGCATGCGCGGCTGACGGTGGCGCCGGCGCAGGGCCAGGGCTTCGGCCTGCTCGGCAGCAGCGTGTTCGTCATCAACCCGCCGCACACGCTGAAGGCGATCCTGACCGAGACGCTGCCCTGGCTCGCGACCGAGCTCGCGCAGTTCGACGGCGCGCACGCATCGATCGACTCGGGCGGCGCCTGAGCGCGGCGCCGGTGACGCGCGCCCTCAGTCGACGCCGCGCGCGCGGTCGG
>DNDP01000311.1:14325-14558 GCA_003484235.1 Verrucomicrobiales bacterium | reverse complement strand
CAGCGCTCGAGGTGGTGCAGGTAGGCGCGGCTGAAGCCGGCGCAGGTGTGGCAGGCGCAGCTCGGATCGAGCGGGCGCGGGTCGCTGCGATGCTTGGCGTTGCGGATCTTCAGGTCGCCGAAGCGCGTGAACAGGTGGCCGTTGCGCGCGTTGCGCGTCGGCATCACGCAGTCGAACAGGTCGACGCCGCCGTGCACACCCTCGACCAGGTCCTCGGGCGTGCCCACGCCCAT
>DNDP01000311.1:5760-14142 GCA_003484235.1 Verrucomicrobiales bacterium | reverse complement strand
CTGACGCCGCCGATCGCGTAGCCGGGCAGGTCGAGATCGGCCAGCGCGGCCGCGCTCTCCTCGCGCAGCGGCTCGAACATGCCGCCCTGGACGATGCCGAACAGCGCGTTGGGGTTGTCGAGCCGCGCGAACTCGTCCTTCGAGCGCTTCGCCCAGCGCAGGCTGAGCTCCATCGAGCGCCGCGCCTCCGCCTCGGTCGTCAGCCGGCCCGCGGTCTGGTACGGCGTGCACTCGTCGAACTGCATGACGATGTCGGAGTTCAGCACGGTCTGGATCTGCATGCTGACCTCGGGCGTGAGGAAGAGCTTGTCGCCGTTGACCGGCGAGGCGAAGCGCACGCCCTCCTCGCTGATCTGGCGTGCCTTGCCGTCGGCGCCGGACAGGCTCCAGACCTGGAAGCCGCCGCTGTCGGTGAGGATCGGCAACGGCCAGTTGATGAACCGGTGCAGGCCGCCGGCCTGGTCAATGATGTCGAGCCCGGGCCGGATGTAGAGGTGGTAGGTGTTGCCCAAGATGATCTGCGTGCCCATCTCGGTCAGCTCGCGCGGATCGAGCGCCTTGACCGAGCCCTGCGTGCCCACGGACATGAACACGGGCGTGTCGATGACGCCCCGGGTGGTGGTCAACCGCCCCAGGCGCGCCCGCGACTCGGAATCCTTCTTCAGCAGTTCAAACGACATGCGGCCGGGATTGAGCCACGGGCAACCCGGAAAGGGAATTCGAAAGCCCGGCGAGCTGACGATTCGAATTTGGTCCCCGCCATGGTGAGGTCATGGCTCGGCTCGCACGGGCATGGGAACAATAATGCCCTGCTTGCCGGGTAGAAACCGATCTGTATCATCCTCCGTGGTTCGGAAGCCGGAGGAAGCCCGGAACGCGACGTGGGCCCAGCCCGCAGGAGCGCCGAATCGGAGATCGGCGCTCCGCCGCCACCGACGAACCGGAACGTGTCCCGGGATGCGACCCGTTGCACGACCTCGGTGAATGGGAATTTGACCTGTGAACCGGCGACCGGCACACTCCGCGCCCGTCTATGAAACGCCCGCAACCCGCCGCCCGCTCCCCCCAGAAACCCCGCTACAAACGCATCCTGCTGAAAATGTCCGGGGAGGTGCTCGGCGGTCAAGCCGGTGTCGGCCTCTGCGCGGAGATGGTCCACGAGATGGCAGCCGACATCAAGGAGGTGCGCGATCTCGGCGTCGAGGTGGTCGTCGTGATCGGCGGCGGCAACATTTTCCGCGGATTGCAGGGCAGCGAAAAGGGCATCGAGCGCGCGACCGGCGATTACATGGGCATGCTGGCGACCATCATCAATTCGCTGGCGCTGCAGGATGCGCTTGAGAAGCAGGGCGTCCAGACCCGCGTGCAGAGCGCGATCAGCATGTCGCAGATCGCCGAGCCGTTCATCAGGCGACGCGCCGTCCGCCACTTGGAGAAGGGGCGCGTGGTCATCTTTGGCGGTGGCACGGGCAATCCCTATTTCAGCACCGACACCGCGGCGGCGTTGCGCGCGAACGAGATCGGCGCAAACGTGATTCTCAAGGCGACCAAGGTGGACGGCATCTACGACAGCGATCCGAAGAAGAATCCGAAGGCAAAGCGGTTCAAGCAGATCAGCTACATCGACGCGCTCCAGAAACAGCTCAAGGTGATGGACTCAACGGCGTTCTCGCTCTGCATGGACAACCAGATGCCGATCATCGTGTTCGACTTCTTCAAGGAGCATAACTTGAAACGGGTGGTCATGGGCGAGGCGGTGGGGACGCTGGTGACCGGATAGTCACGAACGACGGCGTCGGCCGACGTGTTTGCTGAACGGAGGCGCAGGCATGCGAATGAAGAATGTAAACATCTTCGTGGACGTTGACCTGACCCTGATCGACGCCTCTGGCCAGACCGTTGTGGGCGCGCCGGCGGGTGTCCGCCGGCTCAAGGAGGCAGGGTGCCATCTCTTCTGCTGGTCAACGGGTGGCGGTGAGTACGCGGAAGGCGTTGCCCGGCGCCTGGGCATTCACGACTGTTTTGGAGCCTTTCTTCCAAAACCGGATATTGTAATCGACGATATGCCGCGCACCACCCACGCATTCTTTGAGTTCGTTCCCGGCTCGCCAGAGGAGTGGAAAAAGATGGCCGATACGATCATCGATCGCCACGTCGATCAGCGTTGAGGCATGCCCGAACTGCCCGAAGTCGAAGTGCTGGTGCGGCACCTGGCGCCGTTGCTGAAGGGCATGACCATCCGCTCGGTCGCGGTTCATCGCGAGAAAGTGATTCGACCGGACACACCTCGTTCACTCGCAGGCAGGCTCAAGGGATCGCGCTTCCTCGGGGTTGAACGTCGCGCCAAGTTTTTGATTTTTCGCCTGCGCAAGCCCACCGGCAAGGGCGGTCGGGAACTCTCGTTGCTCGGGCACCTCGGCATGACCGGCCGGATGTACCTGCAGCCCGCCAGGGCTCCCCTGCCCCGTCATGCCGCCGTTTCGCTGGACCTCGGCCGCATCCGATTCATCTATGAAGACGTCCGCTACTTCGGCCGGCTGACCACGAATCTGTCGTCACTGGAGAAACTTGGCCCAGAACCGTTGGGCGACGCGTTCACCGTCGAGCTGTTTGCCGAACAGCTCAAACGCTCGTCCCAGGCAATCAAGGTGCGAATCATGGATCAGGCCGTCGTGGTCGGAGTCGGCAACATCTATGCGAGCGAAGCGCTTTTCCGCGCCGGCATCTCCCCGCGCAAGGCCGCGCGCCGGCTCACGCGCAACGAGGTCGGCCGCCTGCATGCCGCGATCCGTGAAGTCCTGCAACAGGCGATCAACTGCGGCTCGACCATCCCGTTGGACTTTGCCGGTACGGGCACGCGCGACGGGTTGTTCTACTATGGCTCGGCCGCGGGGGAATCGGCCTACCACCGGGAGAAGCTGTGCGTGTACGACCGGGGAGACGAACCATGCGGCGCCTGTGGCGCGGGCATCCGCCGGATCGTGCAGGCGGCACGGAGCACTTACTTTTGTCCCGGCTGTCAGCGTGGTTGACCGGCGGAAGGCGCGATCCTTGCCCACGCGGCAATGTCCGGTTAAGAATTCCGGCACCGATGGACGAACCGACACCGCCACCCATCAAATACCCGCCGTGGGTGAAGAAGGAAATCCTCCTGCCGGTCTTCGGCGTGCTCCTGATCGGCCTGATTGCGGGCAACTATCTGGTCTACCGTGCCATCATGAAGGAACGCCGTTACGCCCCGGCGGAATACGGACCGATGGATCATCGGCCGCTTCCCTCCCCGACCAACCGGCCGTCGTCCAATCCGCCGCCGGAAATTCCGAACCCCGGTCAATAGCGCCATGGCTGCGCGGCATGGATCAGCCCGGACCGGGTGGCGCCGACAGGGTGGCGGGCACCGCAGGTTTATCCTGCTCCTGGGCATCTGAACCGGCCTGGCCGGGCCAACGGGGCGATTCCGTTCTCGCCGTTTTCATGATCTCCTCGATGCGTTTGACGACGTCCGGCTGTTCGCCGGCGACGTTGTGCTCTTCGGCCGGATCGCTCTTGAGGTTGTAGAGTTCGATGGGTTCCGACTGCGCCAGCCGCAGTCCCTTCCAGTCGCCGACCCGCACGGCCTGCTGGAAGCCGCGCTCGTGGAACTCCCAGTAAAGATGGTCGTGCTGGTTGGTCTGTTTGCCGCCGGTCCAGGTGGGCAGCATCGAGATGCCGTCGAGTCCCTTGGGCACCTTCGCTCCCGCAACCTCCGCCAGCGTGGGCATCAGATCCCACATCGCCCAGACCCGGTCGCTCACCTGCCCCTCCTCGACGACGCCTGGCCACCAGACAATCATCGGCACACGGATGCCGCCCTCGTGGAGATCCCGTTTGATCCCGCGAAACGGCCCGGAACTCTTGAAAAACTTGGGGTCCACTCCGCCTTTGTCGTGGGGTCCGTTGTCGCTGGTGAAGATGATGATGGTGTCCTGGTGAACCCGATGCTGCTCGAGGCTGGCGCGAAGCAGGCCGACCGATTGGTCGAGCCGGGTGATCATCGCCGCCTTGTTCTTCTCCGGCTGCGGCCACTGCTCGGCGGTGTAGGGCGAATCTGTCGGCACCTGCATCCCCTTCTCCTTCAGCTTGGGGTTGGCGTGCGGGATGGTGAATGGCAGGTAAAGGAAGAACTGAAAGTCGGAATTGATCCTCACTGAATTGCCCATGGCGATGTTGAACACATCCTGGATGTACCTCCTGCCGAGGTTCTCAACCCGGTCGTTGAAGTCCGAGACGGAATCGTAGCGGTCGATTGCCTGCGGGTAGTAGTCATGGGCGTCCGTCTGATCGAGAAAACCGACCCACTGGTTGAAGCCCTTGGCTCGGGGATCGCCCGAGGTGCCTCGCAGCCCGAGCCCCCATTTGCCGATGCCGTCCACCCGGTAGCCGGCCGAGCGGAACATCTCGGAAAGCGTGAAGTCACCCGCCGCGAGGGGAACATCGCCGTTTCCACGGATCGTTGCGTGTCCGGTGTGTTTGCCGGTGAAAAGCGTGGCCCTTGACGGCGCGCAGACGGTGCTCCCCGCATAAAACTGGGTGAACCGCATCCCTTCCCGGGCAAGCTGGTCGATGTTGGGCGTCCGGATGCGGGTCTGGCCGTAGCAGCCCAGATCACCGTAGCCGAGGTCGTCGGCAACGATCAGTACGACATTGGGCCGCCTGAGCTGCTGCGCGTCTGCTTCAAAGCAGGTCAACGTCAACCCAAGGGCGGTGGCGGTCAGAAATCGGGTCATCATGTGGCAATCGGACCGCCGGTTTAGCGGAATTGTTCAGCCAACGCCAGCCACATTCCGCCGCAGCCGGCGATTGAGGGCCGACAAAAGCGTCCTTGCCAAGGTCGGGGCCTTGGCTTCAATTGGCCGCATTCATGACGTCACGCGCTTCATCGACTTCCCGCAGTCTCCCGCAGTTCCCGAAGCTTCCCTGGGTGATTGCGGGCCTGTTTTTTGTTCTGTATCTGATCACTCTGAGCGAGGGCGCCGGAATCATCGGCGTGGGCGCCATCAGCACCGTGACCGGCTGGGATTGGACGCCGCCCCTCAGGAATCCTCTCTACCATGTTGTTACACTGCCCTTCCGCATTCTGCCGGATTCGATTTCGCCGGGGCTGCTGAATTTCTTCTCGGCTCTCCTGGCCGCAGGCACCCTCGGTCTGGTCGCAAGATCAGTGCAACTGCTGCCCCAGGACCGCACCCGGGATCAACGTGAGCGCGAGCGGGGCGAAAAGGGGCTCCTGACCGGTCCGACCGCCTGGCTGCCGGCCACGACCGCCGCGGGTCTGTGTGGACTGCAGATGCTGTTCTGGCAAAACGCGACCAACGCCTCGCCGGACATGCTCAACCTGTTTGTGATGGCGTGGATCGTTCGTGAGTTGCTCGAGTTCCGCGTCGATGGTCGCGAAAGCAGGCTGGTTCGGGTCGCCCTGCTCTACGGACTGGGAATCACCAGCAACGCCGCGCTGATCGCCCTGTTTCCGTTCGCGCTGGGTGCGATCATCTGGATCATGGGCAAGGGGTTCTTCCGGTCGCCGTTGATCCTGAAGCTGACCGTTGCCGGTCTGGCGGGGCTGCTCCTCTACCTGCTGCTGCCCGTGCTCGCCGTCGCCTCCGACCGCATCGACATCACATTTTGGGAAGCGTTGCGGTCGAATGTCGGGCCCCAGAAACACATGCTTGCGACCGGATTCGGTTCGCGTCTGTTCGTCATGGTGATGTGCCTTGGATCGCTGTTTCCGATCATCCTGATCGCAGTGCGTTGGCCATCGTCCATGGGCGACACCAGCGCCGCGGGCAACCTGCTCACGCTGCTGATGTTCCGGGTGCTGGCGCTCCTCTTCATAGCCGGCAGCCTTGCCATGAACTTCGGCATGGCCCACGCCGCGAAAGCACAGCAGGAGACCGGCCTCGCCTTTCACTCGCTGTTTCTGCTGAGTTCCATCGTCCTGGGATACGCGAGCGGCTATCTGCTGGTGGTTTTCGGCAAACGGCCCGGCAAGGCCTGGAAACGGCCGGGCCCGGTGGGACAGCTGATCAATATGGTCATGGTCGGTTTTGCCTGGTTGCTGCTGCCGGGTGTCGTGGGTGGGCTCGGCTACAAAAATTTCAACGAAGTCAGGGCGCTCAACGGCGGGCCGCTTCATGCGCACGTCGAGGCGATTGCAGGCCAGTTGAAGGGGAACTCCAACATAGCGCTCTCCGACGATCCGCTGCTGCTGAATCTCGTCGAGGCCCGCGTGGCGAAGTTCGACGATGCCGAGCGTCCGCTGCTGGTGAATTCCACATCGTTGAACTTTCCCGGCTACCACCACCATCTCCAGGAGAAAACCGACGGGGCTTGGCCCGAACTGCCTGCGGACGTCGTAAGCAGCAACGCCGTTTCACAGATCCATCTGGTCAACCTGATGGCCGGCTTCACCACCAATCGCCCGGTGAGCTACCTGCATCCGAGCTTCGGCTACTACTTCGAAGTCCTGCACGCGAAGGAGGACGGGCATGTTCTTCGTCTTGAGCTGTATCCGCCCGACACCCTGGCGCATCCGCATCCTGGTGATGACGGGATCGCCCGCCATCAGGAGTTTCTGGAGTCCGCCTGGTCCGAAACATTGCAGCCGGTTGCAAGGAAGCTGGCAGACCACACTGCCTCGGGAGCGGAGCAGTACCTGGCTGCCATGCAATCGCGCGCCTTCAATGCATGGGGAGTCCGGCTCCAACGGGCCAGGGGCTTTGAGGGTGCCACGCCCTGGTTTGAACGCGCCGTGCAGCTGAACACCAACAACGCATCGGCACGGATCAATCTCGAATACAACCGCCACCGGCTCGGGACCAATACGGAGGCCTTCACGCTCTCGGACGAGACCACCACGGTCGTGAAGAACTACCGTGACAACACCCAGTTCCTGGTGCAGGCCGGCGGCCCCCTTGACGAGCCGGCCAATTGCCTGACGCTGGGGCTCTACTTTTCGGCCGGCAACCTCCACCGCCAGGCCGCACAGCAGTTTCTGCGGTCGATGGAGCTCGCGCCAGGCAATCATCCGGCGCGCCTCGAACTGGCGCGCAGCTTTCTTCAGTTCCAGTCCCCGGATCGCGCGCTGGAAACCTTGCGCGACATGCGCAGCGCGGTGGGAGATGACGAAGCCTCCAAGTTCATCCTGATCGATCTCGCAAGTCTGGAGGCGTCCGCCCATTTCGCAAAGAACGAGCCGGAGAAGGCCGTTAGCACGCTGGAGCAGCTCCGCGCAGAGCATCCCGAACAACCGATCGTTTTTGACATCCTCTCCCAGCAGTATCTCGGACAGGCGCTCTACCGGCCCGATTTCATCCCCCGCGCCGACAGCGTCATCCAGCAGCAGGCACGGCTCAGTCCCACGAACCTGTTGACCCTCTACAACCTGGGGACGGTCGCGTTCCTCAAGCACGACTGGGCGGAAGCGGAACTGCACTACAACCGGCTGCTGGAGGCGGCGCCTGACGACCTCAGCGCCAGATTCAACCGCGCCGTCGCCTACCTGCGTTCGGAACAGTACGACAAGGCGCTGGCCGAGTATCGGTGGCTGGAAGAGCGCAGCCCCAACTCGTTCCAGATCGAATTTGGTCTTGGCACCATTGCCGAGCTGCAGAGTCGCCGCGAGGACGCCATCCGGCATTTTGAGAAATATCTCGCCCTGGCCCCGAAAACCATCGCCGAATACACCAACGTCACGCAGCGGCTGGAGAAGCTGAAGGGGCAGTAACGCAGCATGCGCGTCACCCATGTCATCACCCGGTTGGTGGTCGGTGGCGCCCAGGAGAACACCATCGCCACCGTTCTGGGGTTGCGGGCAAGACACGGGGTGGACGCCCGGCTTGTCTCCGGGCCGACCATCGGACCCGAGGGCACACTCGAAGATCGGGTCCGTCAGGAACCCGGCGTGCTCACCCTCGCACCCAACCTCATCCGGGCAGTTCATCCGCTCCGCGACTGGCTGGCGCTGGGCTGGCTGACCCGGGAGTTTCGCGCCACGAGGCCCGACATCGTACACACACACAGCGGCAAGGCGGGCGTGCTGGGTCGCCTCGCCGCGAAGCGGGCCGGCGTCCCACTCATCATCCACACCATTCACGGACCTTCCTTTGGCGGCTTTCAGGGACCGGTGGCCAACAGCGTCTTCACCTGGGCCGAACGCCGCGCCGCACGCGTCACCGACCATTTCATTGCCGTCTCACAGGCGATGATCGACCAGTATCTCACCGCCGGCATTGGGCGGCCCGATCAGTATTCGCTCATCTACAGCGGATTCGATCTCAAGCCCTATTCGGAGTCGGTCAACGATCCGGAGCTCCGGGCGAAGCTTGGGTTCGGTCCCAAGGACTT
>DNDP01000311.1:4971-5519 GCA_003484235.1 Verrucomicrobiales bacterium | reverse complement strand
TGGCGCGAGCGCTTCGAGAAGCAGCTTGCCATGCGCTCGCTGCGCCAGCGCTTCGTCTTCACCGGCCTGATTCCGCCGGAGTCCATTCCCCGTCACCTCGGAATCATGAACTGCCTCGTGCATCTTTCCCGACGCGAAGGTCTGCCGCGGGCCCTGCCCCAGGCAATGGCGGCCGGCAAACCGGTCGTCGCCTACGATTGTGACGGCGCCCGCGAGGTCTGCATCAGCGGCCGGACCGGGCATCTGATCGCCCCCGGCGATCTGGATGCGCTCACCAAGGCGCTGGTGGAACTCGCTTCCGGCACCGACCGGCGGCATCAACTCGGAGAAAATGGCCGCCATTTGGTCCGCGAGCTCTTTGGCGTGGACACCATGGTGGACGCCATCTTTGAGCTCTACCGCAGACTCCTGCCCGCCGCAGCCGGTCCCCAATGATGAACTTTCCCCGCGATGCCTATCTGGCGACCGCGATCGCCGCGGCCCTGGCGACTTTTCTCTCGATGCCGCTGTGGCGCCGGTGGTGCATCCGCACGGGCCATGTCGATGAT
>DNDP01000311.1:4360-4774 GCA_003484235.1 Verrucomicrobiales bacterium | reverse complement strand
TGTCGATGATCCCGGCCACCGCAAGATTCATGACCGGCCGATCTCGCTGGCGGGCGGGCTGGGAGTGTTGACCGGCTTTCTCGCGCCGATCATCGGCGGTTTGCTGATCCTGCGCACCGGGCTGCTGCCGGCCGAAACCGTGGACAGCCTCCTCTATGGATTCGCCCAGCGAAAGATGCAGCTGCTGGCGATCTTCGCCGGCGCGCTGGGCATGGTCGCGCTGGGTTGGTGGGACGACCGGCACGAGTTGAAACCGTCGGTCAAGTTTGGCGGCCAGCTTCTGATCACGTTCATGGTCGCCTGGTCAGGGGTGAGGATCACGCTGTTCATTCCCAGCGTCGTGTTCAGCTACGGCATCACGATGCTCTGGATGCTCACGCTGATCAATGCGCTCAACTTCATGGACAACATGAA
>DNDP01000311.1:0-4133 GCA_003484235.1 Verrucomicrobiales bacterium | reverse complement strand
CGGCGTCGGCACCATCGCCGCCGGATGGACGGCGGCCATCGCCGCCATGCACGGCCAGTACCTTGTGGCGTTGATCTCGATCGCCCTTGGCGGAGCGCTGCTCGGATTTCTGCCATACAACTACCCGAAAGCCTCCTCCTTTCTGGGCGACGCCGGCAGCCACCTCGTCGGCTTTCTCCTCGCCGTGCTGGCGATCCTGCCGCACTTCTATTCGGACACCAATCCGCGGCCGCTGGCGGTGATCAGCCCCCTGCTCATCCTGGGCGTGCCGCTTCTCGACCTGGTATGGGTGGTGATCCTCCGCACACGGTTGGGAAAGCCATTCTGGATCGGCGACAACAACCATCTCTCCCACCAACTGAACCGGCGCGGTTTCTCCCGTCCGGTGGCGGTCATGATCCTCTGGGTGCTTGGGTTGGCCCTGGGGGCACTGGCCTTCCTCATCAATCGCGGGTAAGCCAACGGCCGCGGGCTGAGATCAAGCACCGTCCAGATCGCGCCGGACTTCGACCTGCCGCCCGGTCAGCCGATAAGACTCCAGAGCATTCCCAGCACACCGCAGCCGAGCACCACCGGAATCAATCCCCATTTGCACCGCCACATCCCGGCGAAGGCGACCAGCGACACCACCAAGACGAACCAGTCGATCGCCTCGTCCACCCACAGCACGTGATGGCCGAACCAGAAGGCGAGGTTGAGAATGACGCCCACCACTGCCGCGGTGACGGCGGAGAGCGTCGCGGTCAGCTTCACGTTGTTGCGCATGCGCTCGATGTGGGGGGCGCCCAGAAAGATCCACAAGAAGCAGGGCACAAACGTGACCCAGATGGTCATCACCGCACCGAGCGTGGCGGCCAGCAAAGGGCTCAGCGGCCCCGGATGATGATACCCGCCCATGAAGCCGACGAACTGCAGCACGATCACCAGCGGGCCGGGAGTGGTCTCGGCGAGTCCAAGCCCGTCCATCATCTGCGCCGCCGTGAGCCAGCCGTGGTTCTCCACCGCCTGCTGGGCCACATAGGGCAACACGGCGTAGGCGCCGCCAAACGTCACCATGGCCGCCTTGCTGAAGAAGATTCCCTCGCGGAACAGCGAATGGTCCCAGCCCAGCCAGGCGCCCGCCGCCAATACCGGCACCCACCAAAGGGTCAGCCCGACGGCCGTCACCCTCAGGAATCGTCCCGGCGTCGGCGCTGGGGCGGACGCGTCAAGAGACGTCTCACCGGACCCCGAATCGCCATGGCCCTTGATGACCGCAAACGTGTCGGGTTTCAGGATGCCACCGATGAAACCGATCGCCGCCGCGCCGAAGACGATGATCGGAAACGGCAGTTTCAACAGAAAGATGCCGGCGAAGGCCAGGGCGGCGATGGCCCAGAGCGGCGGAGTCTTCAACACCCGTCTGCCGATGCGCAGGGTCGCGGTGAGGACAATTGCCAGCACCGCCGGCTTGAGCCCCTGAAAGATGCCGGCGACCCAGGTGACGCTGCCGTAGCTCACGTAGATCCAGCTGAGCAGCCACAGGAGGAATGCCGCCGGCAGCACGAACAACGACCCCGCCACAATGCCGCCCCAGGTGCGGTGCAGCAGCCAGCCAATGTAGGTCGCCAGCTGCTGCGCCTCGGGACCGGGCAGCAGCATGCAGAAGTTCAGCGCGTGCAGAAACTGGCCCTCGCTGACCCATTTCTTACGCTCGACCAGTTCTTCGTGCATGATCGCGATCTGGCCTGTGGGTCCGCCAAAGCTGATGAAGCCGAGTTTCAGCCAGAAGCGAAGGGCTGCGCGAAAAGTGGGCCGGGCGGACGGTGTTGTCACAGGAATTGTCAGTTGATTCGTTTCCCAACAGGCGCTGACAGCCGGCCTCAGTATGGAGCGGCCTAGAAGATGCCGCGCGCCAGCTGCACGATGAAATACAACGCCGCGAGGCAGGAGACGACCACCATCAACCGCTTGCCGAAAAGGACCGCGTCTCCCGGTCCTTCAAAGGAGCCCGCCGCGCCCGATCCAAACTCGCGGTCGCGGAGCTTGTAGGCCACCAAGCCCCAGCCGCCACCGACGATCAGGCAGATGAGCAACGCCGACAGCCCGTTCCAGGGACGCGTGGCCCGGCCGAGGAAAACAAACCGCCATCCGCCGAGCGCCATCATGAAGACGAGGAAGCCCAGGAACGTGCCGAACAGCCCGTAGAACGCATACATGATCCTGTCTTCCCAGTTCTTCATGACCTTTCCCGGCATTTCGAGTTTCCGTCGAACCCGCACCGTTCCTTCCCGCTTACGGCAACAACAGGGTCAGGCTCCCAGACCCGCAAGCGCCTTTCTCAGGCGGGAACAGACTTTTTCCCGGCCGAGGATTTCCATCAAATGATAGAGGCTGGGGCCGACCTTTGAACCGGTCAAGGCCACCCGCGTGGGTGCCACCAACGCGCCCACCTTGACACCCAGTTCCTTGCTCAGCGGTTTGTAGAGGGCCTGAATGGCGTCCGCGTTGAATTGAGGCAGCTTCTCCAGTTCGGCAATCAACCTCTCCACCAACGGTGCCGCCTCCGCGTTGAGGGCGCCGGCCGCCGCCTCCGGATCCATCACGTAGTCGTCGGTGAAATAGAAGGCCGCCGAGGCGGGAGCGTCGATGAGCTGCTGGTACTTCTCGCGGTAGGTCTCCAGGACGGCCGCGAGGTATTCGGGACGGGCGCCCGAGACGTCCACCCCGCCGCGACCGAGCTCGCGCAGGCACAACGCGTGAAACCGCTCCGGCGCCGCCGTCTTGAGGTGCTCGCCGTTCAGCCACTGAAGCTTGCCCATGTCGAAGCGGGCGTTGCCCCGGAGAATCTGCGGCAGATCGAACCTGGCCGCCACGTCCTCGATCTTCAGCAGCTGGCTGTCGTCCTTCGGCGACCAGCCAAGCAGGCACAGGTAGTTGATCACCGCTTCGGGCAGGAAGAAGCCGTCCATGTAGGTGCCCATCGAGGCGCCGGTGTCGCGCTTGCTCATCTTCGAACCGTCGGGATTCAGGATCAGCGGAATGTGCGCGAACTTCGGCGGCTCGGCGCCAAACGCCTTGAAGAGCTGGATGTGCTTGCTCGTGTTGGAGAGATGATCCTCGCCGCGGACGACGTGGGTGATCCCCATCTCCAGGTCGTCGATCACGTTCACCAGGTGAAAGACCGGCTGGCCGTCGGAACGGACGATGACGAAGTCCGGATCCGCCTCCTCACGGTCGGTCAGTTTGCGTTCGACGTCGCCGGCCACCAGATCGGGGATGATCACCGGCTCGCGGGTCATGCGGAACTTCACCGCGCCGTCGCGTTCGTAGGCCAGTCCCTTGTCCTTCAGCTCCTGGATGCGCCGCCGGTAGATCTCCTTCCGGCAGGACTGAAAATAGGGGCCGCGATCCCCCTTGGAGGCGGTCGGATCGCCGGCGCTGACCGGTCCTTCGTCCCATTCGAGCCCCAGCCAGCGGAGGGCGTCGAAGATGATCTGCACCGCGGCGGCGGTGTTGCGCGCCTCGTCGGTGTCCTCGATGCGCAGGATGAAGTCGCCGCCGTGATGCCGGGCGAACAGCCAGTTGAACAGGGCCGTGCGCGCGCCGCCCACGTGGAGCAAGCCGGTGGGGCTGGGCGCGAATCGGACCTGGACGGACATGGCGGAAAGGCGGGCGAAAGGGCCGCCTCAATCGACCTTCTTGAAGGCGTTGGTGATCGGATAGCGCCGATCGCGTCCGAACGACCGGCCGGTGATCTTGACTCCGGGCGGCGCCTGACGGCGCTTGTATTCGGCGTTCTCCAGCATCCGCCAGACCCGCGCCACGATCGCCGGGTCGAAGCCGCGCCGGGCGGTCTCGTTGGGCCCCAGATCCTCCTCGATCAGGCATTTGAGAATGGCGTCCAGCACGTCGTAGGGCGGCAGGGTATCCTCGTCGAACTGGTCGGGCTTCAGCTCGGCCGACGGCTTCTTGGTCAGGATGTTGTCGGGCACCACCCGTCCCTCGGGCCCGCGCAGGCCGTCCGGCCGGTGCCGGTTGCGCCAGTCGGACAGGGCGAACACGCTGGTCTTGTATACGTCCTTCAGAAGGCCGAAGCCGCCGCACATATCGCCATACAGCGTGGCGTAGCCGACCGACATCTCGGACTTGTT
>DNDP01000180.1:8678-11964 GCA_003484235.1 Verrucomicrobiales bacterium | reverse complement strand
TCCATCATCGCCAGGGCCTGGCTCTCGGACTCGAACCGGGCGATGACGGATTTGGTTTCAATGCCGGGCTTGAGGACTTTGATCGCCACCCGGCGGCGGACCGGTTCCTCCTGTTCGGCGAGGTAAACGATCCCCACCCCGCCCTCGCCGATCTTCTGGAGCAGCTTGTAGGGGCCAAGATGGTCACCCACTTTCTCTCCCAACATCCCGATTTCGCCAGAAATTGTCCCGGCGACCTCGGTGGTGGCCGCCGGAGAAACCGCTTTCTGCAGAAAATCGTCGTCCTTGTTGTTCTCGATCAGTTCTTCGACCGCACGCCGCAGCGACTCGTCGCCACCGCAGGCTCGATCAAGGTAGCCCTTGCGTTCGTCCCGATCGTCGATCTCGCTGGCCGCGAGGAAGATCTCGCGTTCGCGTGGAACCGCCTGGGTTTTGTCGTCGCGCTTCATGTTTTGCTGCTTCCGGAACTTTCGAGCGCATTTCGCCGCTGAATCCCGCCGAGTTTCTTGAGGTTTCGTCAGCAACCGTGACCGGCGGCGGTCCAGCGCACATGGCGCAACATGGTGGGGGATCAAACTTTCTTCGTCCACCCGCGAAAAAAGTTGGCGGGAATCCCGGCCGGGTTGCGCTTGTGCAGACGTTAAAGCGGTTTTGTTTCCATCGCACTTGATGGAAAACCGTTCATTTATCCAGGCAAAACCTGAACATCATGTTGCGAACCCTATCCGTCGTTACCCTCATCGCCATCTGCGGTGGCCGCCTCGTTGGCGCAGAGAGTCCAAGCCAGAATGAAATCTTCGACACCAGGAAGGTCTGGGATGTCCATTTGACCTTCGCGCCAGACCAGTGGGAAGCGATGGAGCCGAGGCAGGAACAACAGCAACGATCACGCGACCGAAGTCGTGGTTTTCTCGTCGGACCGGAAGGCGAACGGAACGGGATCGCCTCCGCCTTCGGCTGGAGGTTCCCACAGGTCCGGGCGGACCTGCAATTTGGACCCCATTCGTTCAAGGACGTGGCCGTTCGTTACAAGGGCAACGGCACGTTTCTGAGTTCGCAGGACAGCTTGAAAAAGTCACTCAAGATCGATTTCAACGATTTTGTGAAAGGCCAGAAGCTCGCCGGGATGAGCCAGCTCAACCTGCACAACTCGGTTCGAGAGCCAACCCACATGAACGAGACCATCGCCTACGACCTTTACCGCAAAGCCGGAGTTCCTGCGCCCAGAACGTCCTACGCCCGCGTCTACGTGACGGTGCCGGGGAAGCACGATCGGAAGTTTTTTGGTCTCTACAATGTGGTGGAGGATGTCGGTGGCCCGTTCGTCAAAGAAAGCTTTGCAACTTCGGACGGAGCGCTGCTCAAGCCGGTGACTCCCACACTGTTTGGCGATCTCGGAGATGACTGGTCGGACTACAATCAAATCTATGATCCGAAAGGAAAGCTCTCGGACGAACAGAAGAAACGGGTTATCGAGACCTGCAAGTTCTTCAGCGGTGCCCCCGATGCGGAGTTTGCCGCCCGCGTGGGTGACCATGTCGATCTGGACAATTTTGCCCGCTACATCGCGATGACCGTCTGGTTGAGTGACATGGACGGGATTCTTGGGCCGGGCCAGAACTACTATGTCCATCTTCATCCCACCTCGAACAAGTTCATGTTCATTCCGTGGGATCAGGACCAGAGCTTCGGGCAGTTTCCCCGCGGCTCGCAGGAACAACGCGAGCAATTGAGCATTCTCAAGCCTTGGAACGGGAACAACGCGTTCTTCGAGAAACTGTTCAAGGCGGAGGCCTTCAAGACCCGTTACCTGGCCGTGATGAAGGAGATCAACGAAACGGTTGTTCAGCCGGAGCAGATCAACCGGCGGGTCGCCGAACTGGCGGAGGTTCTCCGCGGTCCTGTCGGTGAAGAGTCCGCCGACCGCCTCGCCGAGCTCAACAAGGCGGCAGCCGGCGAAATGATCACGACGCTGATGACCGGTGGCCGCAGTTGGTTCGTCGAAACCAAACCCATCAAGCTGTTCGTGCCCAAGCGCCAGCAGTCGGTGGCAGATCAGCTTGCCGGTCGATCCGAAGGTGAAACAACCGACCGCGGATCGCGCCCCGGACGTTAAGTCGTATCCAGTTTCAACTACGCCCAAACCCAGATCATGAAAAGACATCAACCGACCTCGAATCGATTCATCTTTCCACAAACGCTGCTCCACGATGTCGCCTTCGCCGTGACAATCGGCTGCGCCAGTTTGAACGTCGCGGCCGCCGGCTTGTTTGACTGGCCCCAGTGGCAGGGGCCCAACCGTGATGCCGTCTCCCAGGAAACCGGCTTGCTGCAGGAGTGGCCAAAGGACGGACCGCCGCTCGCGTGGCGGGTCGAAGGCTTGGGCGGTGGCTACGGCGCTCCGTCGGTGGCCAACGGAAAAGTCTTTGGGATCAGCAGCCGGGGCGAGGATGAGGTCATCTGGGCCCGCTCGGAAACAAACGGCTCCGAACTATGGGTGACCCGACTGGGCCCGGCCCTGAACGAAGGCATGCCACAGGGGAAGGAAGGTGCGGGCTGCACGCCGACGGTGGACGGCGATCGCCTTTACGTGATGGGATTGGGCGGCGATCTCGCGTGTCTCCAGGTGAACGACGGAACTGTGCTGTGGCGCCGCAGTTTGACGAATGACTTCGGCGGTCGCCTGCCCGTCTGGCGCTACAATGAATCGCCGTTGATCGACGGTGACAAGGTCATCTGCACGCCCGGCGGGGTCGAGCACACCATCGTGGCGCTCAACAAGATGACCGGCGAAACCATCTGGACCAGTCAGGTGCCCGAGCCATCTCGCACCGAAGAATCGGGCCGCGGTCGTGGGGGTCGTCGAGGGTTTCGGGACTCCGGTGCAGCGTATGCCTCCGCAATCGCGATCGAATTCGAGGGTCAACGCCAGTACGTGCAGTTCACCTCCAAGGCGCTCGTCGGCGTAGCGGCGAACGACGGCGAACTGCTCTGGCGCTACGATGCTCCGGCAAACCGGTCGGGCATCAACTGCTCCACCCCCATCTACCACGACGGACATGTATTCGCGGCCTCCGCCTACAACAGCGGCGGCGGGCTGGCGAAACTGCTCAAGGAAGGCGACACCATTCGCGCCGAGGAGGTCTGGTTCTCCAGCGACATGGAAAACCACCACGGCGGCATGCTGGTCATCGACGGCGCGCTCTACGGTGCCAATGGCGGCAATGGCGGCGGTTATCTGGTCTGCCTCGACTTTGCCACCGGCGAGGTTCTCTGGAACGAGAAG
>DNDP01000180.1:960-8446 GCA_003484235.1 Verrucomicrobiales bacterium | reverse complement strand
ACATGGACAAACGCCGGGTGACCAAGGGCTCGGTGGCGCAAGCCAACGGCCGCATCTACTACCGCACCGAAGAGGGCGACATGGTGCTCATCGAGCCGAGTCGCAAGGAATACCTTGAGCGTGGCCGCTTCACACAGCCCGACCGTACCCGCCAGCCGGCTTGGTCGCACCCGGTCATCGCCAATGGCAAACTCTACCTGCGCGACCAGGACACGTTGTTTTGCTACGACGTGAAACGGAAAGGTTTGTGATCGCCGGGGAACAATCCGATCCCATGAACGTTCCGGCTCCACATTTGACTCCAGCACAATCGACCACACCCCCATGAAAGCCAATAAGCACAACGTCCCGGCCGAGTTTCGCCCCCTGCTCCCGCTGGCGAGAACGTGGGGTATCGCCGACGAAGCCGAGCGCAGCGAGTTCCTCGAACGCGCGCCGCTGCCCCGCCGCCGCGCGATGGTCAGCGCGGTGTTTCCTCACTTCGACGCCATCGAGCAATGGAGCAGGGACCAACTCCGGACGACATCCGTGCGGGAAGAGGCGATCCTGCTGAACCTGCTCTGCGCCGCCGCCACCGAGGCGATCTTCGATGTTTACGCCGAGCAATGAACAACGACTCGCCCTGACACCGGGCATTGGCGCAAACAAGACCACAAACAACACAATGAACGCAAAACACCATCTGAAAGCATCCATTCTTGGACTGTGCCTGTTGGCGGTTGGCCTGCAGTCGTCCTTTGCACAGGAAGAGGAAAGAAAACAATCGGCCGAGAAGAGCGCGGCCGAAGAACAACGGGTCATCGAGCTCTCCAAGGAGAAGTGGCAGTGGATGGCGGACAAAAAGGCGGACCTGCTGGACGCACTTTTCCATGAAAAGTCAGTCTTTGTTCACATGGGAGGAACCTGGGGAAAGGCTCGGGAACTCGAGATCATCAGGAGTGGAGGAATTCACTACAAGAAGGCGGACATCCACGAGGCGTCGGTGAACATCATCGGCACCACCGCAATCCTGTTGAACCGGATCACCCTCCTGGCCGTGGTTGGCGGCAACGAAGTCACGAATCCTTTCGAAGTTACCGAGGTTTACGTCCGGCAAGGCGACGATTGGAAGCTGGCATCGCTCTCGTTCACCCGCCTTCTCAGACCCTGACCGGGGATGGGATCCGGCATTCGTCGGCGGGAGAACCTGCCTTCGCGGCCTGCATCACCTTCGGAGCATCGCGGATGGCGGGCGTCCGGCCAGATCAGCCCAGCCGTGACCGACTTCATGCATTGACCTGGCACCTCGGAAAGGGTTACCAGCATGGTCATGATCCACCGAATCTTCGCCGGCGCCTTCGCGCTGATTGCCGCCTCGATCACGGTTGCCGCCCCCCTCCCCCGGGCCACGCCCGAGTCGCAGGGCATTTCGTCCGCCGCCGTCCTCGATGTCGTCAACGCCCTCGATCGCGACATTGAAGGCGTCCACAGCGTGATGATCCTGCGGCACGGTCACGTGATCGCCGAGGGTTGGTGGGCTCCCTACACGTCCGAGTTCAATCACGTGCTCTATTCGCTGAGCAAGAGCTTCACCTCGACGGCCGTGGGCTTCGCGGTCGCCGAGGGCAAACTCTCGATCGACGACGAGGTGTTGAAGTTCTTCCCGGACGATGCACCGGAGAATCCCTCCAACAATCTCAAGGCGATGCGCGTACGCGATCTGCTCACGATGACGACCGGTCATCAGGACGAGCCGCCGACCTCGCCCGATCAGATGAGCGCGAAGTCGTTTCTCGCGCAGGAGGTGCCGCACCTGCCGGGCACGCACTTCAAATACAACACCGCCGCGACGTTCATGCAGTCGGCGATCGTCCAGCAGGTCACGGGCGAGACTGTGCTCGAATACCTGCGATCGCGCCTGTTCGAGCCGCTCGGCATCGCGCAGCCGGTGTGGGATTCCAACTTCGAAGGAATCAACCTCGGCGGCTACGGCCTGCGGGTGCGCACGGAGGAGATCGCGAAGTTTGGTCAGCTCTACCTTCAACGCGGCAATTGGAACGGCAGGCAGCTGTTGCCGGCGGACTGGATCGATCTCGCGACCTCGCGCCAGGTTTCCAACGGCAGCAATCCGAGGAGCGACTGGAACCAGGGCTATGGCTTCCAGTTCTGGCGCTCCCGTCACAACGCCTATCGCGGCGACGGCGCCTTTGGCCAGTTCTGCATCGTCATGCCCGACCAGGACATGGTCGTCGCGATCACCAGCGGTCTCCGGGACATGCAGGCGGTCATGAACATCGTCTGGGACAAGCTGATTCCGGCGGCCGAAGGAAAACGTCTCCGTCGGAATCGCGACGCCCACGAGCAACTTCAGCAGCACCTCGCTTCGTTGAAACTGCCAACCGTCGAGGGCGCGGCTGCTCCCGATGCCGCGGCAAAGCATCTGAACAAGAAGTTCAGCTTCACCGCGAACGAACAGGGCTTCGAGCACGTGACGATTCGTCCGGCCGACGGCAATTCGGTCACCATCGATCTCCGCATTGGCGACCGAGACGTGAGCTACGACTGCGCGCACGGCGACTGGCGCAAGGGCAGTGGGTTTCTGCCGGGCGGGCGCCCCGGTCAGGCTCTGGAGGAGCCGTTTGCCGCTTGCTTCGCTTGGGCGAATGGAGACACCCTGCTGGCCCGCGTCACCGCCTATGAAACACCGTTTCAGCTGCGCCTGCGGTTCACTTTCTCCGGTGAAGAACTCACGCTCGAATCCGAATCCAACGTCGCTTTCGGCCCCACCAAACGACCGAACTTGACCGCTCGGACGGAATAGCTTCGACATCAGATTCCCTGCGCGACACGCAACCCCTCGCGTTCACGCCGCTGGAAGGGAGCAACAGCTTCACATCCACCGCCGCAATCCGCATGGAGTCCAGTGCTGTGAGGATTCTGCGGCAGTCGACCGGGATTTCTTCAGCAAACGGGAAACCAACCGGCGGTGAGCCTCGTCTTTGCAATCGTTCAAGGACTGCAATTTCACGTGAGGTCCGGATCAGGCAGAATGTCGCCTCTCAATGCACCATGCCATGGATGATCTGCTGCTCGACACGGTGAGCGGCCGCATCACTTCCGGACTTGCAGGCCGGCCGCTGCTTTCCAGCGAAGGGCGCCCTTGGGGCGGCTTCTTGGTCCGCGAGCAGGGTCCCACCAACGTACGGGCAAGGGAGATTCTTCTCCTGAAGCATCTGGTCTGTCTTCAGCTCGAGCAGCCGGCGGTGCTGGAGTGGCAAGGTGACGAACGCTCGGTGCAGCGCACGATCCTTCCCGGACAGATCTGCGTGTTTCCCGCCCACCGGGTTCACTCCGGATCCTACCGCCACACCGGCCGATATATTGCCGTTCACCTCGAGCCAGCATTCATGATTGCAGCCTCGGAATCGCTGACAAAGGGTCCCCACCCCGAACTGCGCTGGGAACTGGGAATCGATTCCGCGCCCCTGAGGGAGCTTGTGATGCTGCTTCACGGCGAGGCGGGCCGCTCCTCATCAACAGGCGCCCAGTATGCAACCGCGGCGGCACGCCTGCTGGCCATGCATCTCCTGCAGCACCATTCGGTCATGCCAGCCTCGGAGAATCCACGGGGTGGCCTCACCCCCGCGAGACTGAACCGGGTGGTGGAGCTGATCCGCAACCACCTCGACGAACGTCTGACACTCCGGCGTCTGGCCGCACGCGCCGGTCTGAGCACGTTTCATTTTTCGCGCGTCTTCCGACAATCCACCGGAATGTCCCCCTTCGAGTTTGTGATGAGCTGCCGGATCAAACGGGCAAAGGAGCTCCTGCTTCGGCCGGGTGCCCGGATTGGGGAGGTGGCGCTCCAGTGTGGGTTCTGCGATCAGGCGCACCTGACGCGGAACTTCAAGGGCACGACGGGAATCACGCCGGCGGAATACGTGCACCGCGCGGGACAGGGCAGGAATCCGATCTGATGCGCAGCATCTTCCGCTCACCGCACAGAATACCGCAACCGCGTTCATTCGATCGCACGCCGCTTCAAGATGACCGGCCGGCAACGGGCGAGACTGCGCGGTGCCCAGAACGATTCAGCAGCTTCTTTCGACCGCCGCAGTTGCCGCATCGGTGTTCATGACGGTCGAACCTTCCCTCGCCTCCGCTCCGGGTCCGGCAAACCGTGAGGCCAAGCTTGCGCGCGTGGAGGCGGCCCACCTTGTTCTTCCCGACGCATATCGTCAGTTGATCGATGACCGCGCCCTGATCGACGATCACCATGCGGAGCATTACCGGGTGGAAGCATGCCCCCCTCCGCTGATCGTCCCGGCCCGGCCCGTGCGACGTCCACCGTTGCATGCCATCCGGGTGCATCACACCGCCATCTCCGAGGCCACGCTGGCCCATCGATCCGGTATTCTGCAACAACACGAACCGCTCCGTGGATTTCGGGCTCCGATACTTGCCGAGGCCGACTCCTGGAACATTCAGCAGGTGTCGCCCGCCACCGCCACTCCTGCCGAACGTGAGGCTGAACGGCTGGTCATCCGCCGCCTGGCAGGCGACGGATTGCTCAAGACCCTGATCCAGGTACTGGAGCATCTGGGTACCGATGGGTTCACGGCACCCGACCGGTCCTCGCTGGATCGACTCTACCGCATCGGGTTCCCGGCCGATCTGCTGGCGCCTTTCGTGGCGGGAGAGCAGGAGGATGCGGTCAACGACTCACTGGAAGTGCTGGGTGCTTTGGCGCGCAAACTTTCGTCCGGAATCGATCCTCAGATTGTGAAGCAGGAGCTCGAAACAGTGTCCTTTCGCGTGCCCTCGTACTGGCAGGGTTTCGAGATCGCCACCGAATCGGGCCAGCATGAAATAGGACTCGTCCGGATGCAGCTTGGCGGCGGCTATCGAAACGGCATTGTGCCGGGAGACGCCATCGATGTGTCCCGGCAAATGATCGCGGGCCTCCCCGATGCCGACTTCATTGTTTCCGTTCCCGCGCAGTTCCTCGAGCCGGTGAGCTGGTTTGCCAACACGGTCCTCCCCCTGAGGCGACGCCACCAGCTCATGCTGGTCGCCGAACCCCTGATGACCGAGTCGTGGGCCCAGGACAACGGCAAGTCCGGCATCATCCGGCCAACCGGATCAGCGTTGCCGGTGCATGCCACGATGGCCCCCCGCTACGCTTCGCGGGACGAGGCTCTCTCGACGTTTCTGCCCACCGAATCCTTCCTGATGGACGGCCTGCAGGGTGCCGGACACCGGGTGATCCAGTTCCCCCTGCTCTTTCAAGGCGGCAATCTGCTCGCAGTGGAGGAGCCACGCACCGGACGACGCATTCTGGTGCTAAGCGAAGCGGTTGTGCACCGCAATGTCGCGCTTGGACTGGGGCCGGCGCAGGTTCTCGAGATTCTGCAGCAGGGCTTTGGGGTCGCCGAATGCGTGGTCATTCCCGCGGCCTCCTACCACCTGGACTTCGATCTGAACGTGCGCGCGATCGACGGCGAGCTCGTGGCATTCGTCAACGACCCCAAGACCGCGGCATTGACCGTTCTCGGGCTCGGAATTGACACGTTCGAACATCATGGCTGGATCGACGCCGGCGCCGCGGTCAGGCTTCGGTACGATCTGAACGGCGAGGGCCGGCTGGTTCACCAACAATTGTCCGAACTGACACGGGCCGGGCTGGGGAGCGAGGGTTGGTATCGCACCGATTTCGCGACGATGTTCAGGGCCAATGGAGTCGATGCAGCCGATGGCAATCTCAAGGTGTTCCTGCTGGCGCTGGACATTCTCGAAAGCCGGTTGCCGGATTTGCCGACCGCCCACCCAGACGCCGGACGGCGGGTCTACATCGAGGCACTCCGGCGGCTAGATCGGGCACGACTCGCGCAGCTGGATTTCGTGAAATCCCTCGGCTGGCGGGTCAAAGCGGTTCCAAGCATGCCGGATCTCTCCCACGGCATCAATTACCTGAACGGGATTCACCATCGCGCCGGATACATCATGCCCGCCCATGGTGGATTCTACGGAAAACTCGATCTCGCGGCGGAAAACGCGTTTCGCAGGGCTCTCGGCGAAAACGCCGGCATCCAGAGGATCCAGTGCGCCGAGCTGCAGCGAAAGTATGGCGCCGTTCACTGCGCTGCCGCCGTGTTCCCCGCGTTTGACAGGCCTGCCGGCGATTAACCCCACTTCGGCTCCGTCGGATCGTTCGCCACAAATAGGCCGCGACAACCTTGGGTTTGGAACCAGATCTACGACGAGCTCGAGGGCGAAGCCTGGCGGATCACGGACGGATTCAACTTTGTGTTTCCCTCCAATCCTCCCGTGATCATGGCCGCGGGCGAACGGCTTCTCCTCGTGCGCAATCTGTCGGCCTTCCTGTTCACTTACCAGGCGCCGCAGGGGATTCGGATTCTGCAGTGGACGTCCGGCGGCCTGGACGACAAAGGCGGGCGGATCGATCTCTCGCGGCCCCGGGGACGTTGACGCCAACTTCATCCGTCATTTCATCCGGGTGGACCGGGTGAACGTCGACGACCACGACCTGTGGCCCATCGGAGCCGACGGGCAGGGAGAATCGCTGACCCTGCAACACTCACCCCCTGACGCCGCCGGGCTCGGGAATGGTCAACGGGTTCGCAATCGACCTCGCCGGCAACCGCAGCGCAGCTCTTCCTGTGGCTCGTGGTCGAATTCACCGAGTGATGTGACGGCGCAGGCTTCGCGCTTTCACCATCGCCGGGATGCGGTCCGGGTTCCGTCAGGCTCCGATGGATGGGTGAAACCCGGGTGCCCGCCGATGCTCCGTCGCCTGCTCGAACGAGTACGCCAGCCTGATCAGCGTGGGTTCACTCCATGCCCGGCCGAAGAGCGAAAGGCCGACGGGCAGCCCTCTCACGTCGCCCGCCGGGATCGTGATCGAGGGATAACCCGCCACGGCCGCCGGCGAACTGCTCCCACCCAATCCACGATCGCCATGAACATAGTCGGTGACATGCGCCGGCCCCGAGGTGGGTGCCATCAGCGCATCGAGCCGGTGTTCGCCGATGACCGCATCGATTCCCAGCTCTCCGGCCAGCTTCGCGGCACGCGCACGCGCTTCCAGATACGTGGTGTCGGTGAGCGGCCCCTTCCGCGCCGCCAACTGCAGGTGCTCCTGCCCGAAGTGAGCCAGCTCGCGGCCGGCATGCCGTTCATTGAACCGGATAAGTTCCTCCAGGCTGTGCACGGGCATTTCCGGCGCCACGGCCGCCAGATAGCGGTCGAGGCCGTCCTTGAACTCGTAAAGCATGATCTCGTATTCGTCCCGGCCAAACTGACCAAACGTCGGCACCTTGTCCAATTCCACCAGTGAGGCACCCTGCGATTTCAGAACGGCCATCGCCCGCTCCATCAATTCATCCACGGCCGGGTGACTTCCAAAGAACTGCCGGCAGACACCGATCCGCGCGCTCCGCAAACCATCCTCGTCCAGGAATTGCGTGAAATCCGAATGCCGGTGCCC
>DNDP01000180.1:0-845 GCA_003484235.1 Verrucomicrobiales bacterium | reverse complement strand
GATGACGACGCGGACGGTCTCCTCCGGATTGGTCGCCAGGCGCGTGAACATGTTCAGCGCCTTGGTGGGAATGATGCACGACGTGGCGGTGGCGGCATCGCGATCGTCTTCACCCGACATCGCACTCAATAGCACGGCGGCGTCCGCCACCGTTCGCGCCATCGGACCGGCGGTATCCTGGGTGGAGGAAATCGGAATGATCCCCGTCCGGCTGACGAGTCCAACCGTCGGCTTGATGCCGACGACGCCGCACAAGGAGGATGGGGACATGATGGAACCATCCGTCTCGGTGCCGACGGCGACGGCACACAGGCCGGCCGACACGGCCACCCCCGAACCGGAACTGGAGCCGGACGGGTTCCGGTCGAGCACGTGGGGATTGCGGGTCTGTCCGCCCCGCGCGCTCCAACCGCTGGTCGAACGGCGGCCGCGAAAGTTGGCCCACTCGCTGAGATTGGTCTTGCCGAGCAGGACGGCCCCGGCGGCGCGCAGCCGCTCGACGACGGACGCATCGCGTCCGGCGAAGTGACCTTCCAAAGCGAGCGAGCCCGCGGTGGTCATCATCCGATCCGCGGTGTCGATGTTGTCCTTGATCAGCACGGGGATGCCGTGGAGCGGCCCGCGAATCCGACCTTCCGTTCGCTCACGATCCAATCCTTCGGCGATCGTTTCGGCGTCGGGATTGAGCGCGATCACCGAATTCAGCGCGGGACCGGATCGGTCAAGGTCGCCGATGCGTTCGCGGTAGTTGCGGACCAGTTCCACCGCGGTGAACCGGCCGGAGTCCATGCCCGCGCGGAGTTCCGCCACGCCCGCCATCCGCAGAGATACCAAAACAGAGCCCC
>DNDP01000332.1:577-2668 GCA_003484235.1 Verrucomicrobiales bacterium | reverse complement strand
GATGTTGCCCGGCTTGATGTCGCGATGCACGACACCCTCCTCGTGGGCAAACTGGAGCGCATCGCAGATCTTCGGGGTGATGACCAGCGCCTCCTCGGGCGTGAGCATCCTGGTCTGCTCGAGCTGACGCAGGTTCATGCCATCGACAAACTCCATCATCAGGAAATAATGCCCGCCTGCCTGCCCGAAGTCGTAAACGGAAACGATGTTCGGATGGTTCAACCGGGCCAACGTCTTCGCCTCGCGGCTGAACCGCTCGGCAAACGCCGGATCGCGGCCCGCTTCGTCCGGCAGGATCTTCAACGCCACAAACCGGTCGAGCTGCGGCTGGCGCGCTTTGTAAACGACACCCATGCCCCCCTGCCCGATCAGGTCAATGATCTCCAGCTGTGGAAAACAGCCGCGGATCTCGTCAAGCGACGGGGCGTCGGGGCGCGCTTTCTGGTCGTTGCTGGTCCCTGTCTCGGTGGCGATCTGCGACTCGATCCGTGAGCCGATGCCCTCGCGAAGCAGGCACGCCGGGCATAGACCGGCGTCGGCGGTGGACGGCAGCGATGCACCACACTGAGGACAGGTCTTGGATTGTCGGCTCATAGCGATTACTGCCCGATTCGGGAGATAAGGTTACGGGTCATTTCCCGGCAAGCGCAGCGAGCAGATGCCGCAGTTCCGCTTCCGTTTCCGCTTCACTGTCCACCGTGTCGGCCACCCTACGTCGCAACAGCTCGCGATACCGCCTGCGCATCCGGTGCACGGCCACCTTGACCGCGCCCTCGCTCAACCCCGTGGACCTGGCCAGCTCGGCGTAGGAATGCCTGTCCCGCCCCGCGGCCAGACACGGCTGCAAGGTTTCGAACAATCTCGCCCCGCCCTGGCCGGCGTAGTACGTCTCCAGCTCCTTCATCACCGCGTCAAGAAGCGCGAGCGCCCACTCCTTGTCGAAGGCCTTGTCCGGCGAAGCGTGATCGACCGGCTCGATCCGCAGCGTGGTTTCGGCGCGCCGCTGTTCCAGGGGCACGAACTGCACACGGCCGCCACGACGCTCGGCCTTCTGTCTGGCGTGCTCCTTGAAAATGTAGTGCTTCAGCGACGTGAGCAGAAACGACCGGAACCGACCGCGGGTCCGGTCTGCCTGAGCGAAGAAATTGCCGGCAATAACCTTCTCGAAGAAGCCCTGCGTGAGATCTAGCGCGTCTTCCGGGGCGTTCCCGAGACACCGGGCGTAAGCATAGACGGGCGTCCAATAAGTGGTGCACAGCGACTCGAGCGCCGCACCCGCGTCAACCGCGTCCGCCGATCCCGCGGAGGCGATGACGCTCCACCTCGTGGTATCGAAGACGGGCGCCCCTGGATGAGTGGCGGGTTTCATGGAAGCAGCGCCCCAAGAAGTAGCGCATCAGCCCCTGGATGAACAGCGGCAATCACCAGTCGTCCCAATCAAGCTCCCAGCTTCTCGTAGAGCTTCGCCAGCCGACGACCGTGCTCGTCGTAGGCGGCTTCGAACAACTCGACAGCGCGCTCGCCGCCCACCACCGCGCCGGCGGAAAGCACCTTCGGCGGTCGCCCGGCCTGCGTGAGGCGATAGGCCACCTCCGCCTTGATGGCGTTCACCAGAAGGCAGCCACCGACGGTCGAGCCCGGTGCGACCGGCGTGTCGAGCCCGTCGATCTTCACCATGGCGTCGCCGACCGGTGCGCCGGTGTCTAGGACGAGTTCCGCGAAGTCCTGCAGCTTTTTCCCGTCGGCCCGCTTCGAGGTGCTAGCTTTGGAGTGCGCCCGGCTGATGATCGCCACGACTTTCACGCCGCGTTTCTGAAACTGCTCGGCGATCTCGATGGGAACCACATTGCAGCCGCTCGAAGAGATCACGAGCGCGGAGTCGGTGGTGGCGAGATCGAAGTTGCGGAGGATGCGTTCGGCGAGACCGGGGACGTTCTCGAGGAACATCGCCTGCCGCTGGCCATTCGCACCGACGACGAGGTTGTGGAAGCTGAGCGAGAGTTCGACGATCGGGTTGAAGCCGGGGAACGAGCCGTACCGCGGCCACATCTCCTCGACCATGATCCGGCTGTGTCCGGAGCCGAAGACATG
>DNDP01000332.1:0-393 GCA_003484235.1 Verrucomicrobiales bacterium | reverse complement strand
GTGTCCGGAGCCGAAGACATGAACCATGCGGCCGGCCAGAATGGTGGCGGCAAACCGATCGGCCGCCTGGCGCACGGTCGCCAATTGCCCGCGCACGGCGTCCAGAATGCCAGTCGCCTTTTCCAGATAGACTTCACTGGGTGACATCGGCGGGGAGTCTTAGCCGACGGCCGCCGAAAGACGATGGAGAATTTTCCGGCAACCGCGTTTCAGGCATGGAGCTTCTCGCGCTGCGTTTCCCACGCCGCTCCGTAGGCGCCGGCAAACTCACCGAGCTGCGCCGGACGAATCTCCACCGCGTGGCCACAAACGTGCCACTCGAACTGAGGGACCAGCCGCCGCAGCGGTTGGAACAAATCGTCCCCCGCCCGGGCGATGCCGCCGCCGATGATC
>DNDP01000271.1:389-3138 GCA_003484235.1 Verrucomicrobiales bacterium | reverse complement strand
TACTTCATGCAGGGGAACGCTTCCGCCCAGTTCGATCGCGTAGGCGGCGCTCCCGCGCAAGCCGCTCATCACGTATACGTTCCGGGCGTCGGAGACGGGCGAGGGGATGGCGTTGACGGTCTGTCCGCCGCATTCCCAAAGCAGATCACCGCTGGCCGCGTCGTAGCACCGGACGGCGTTCGTGCCGTTCACGACGACCTGCAACCGGCCGTCGTGCTCGACCACATGGGGTGTGCTCCAACCGGTCGGCTCGTTGCGGTTCACCTTCCAGAGCTGGTTGCCGGTCTTCTTGTCGAGAGCGGCGATCCAAGAATCGTCCTCGGTGTCCCAGACGACGATCACCTTGTCACCGGCGAGCGCGGGCGAGACGCCTTCACCGAAACCGTTCCGAGTGCGCATCCGGCCGAATTCCTTGTGCCAGACAAGCGCGCCGTCGAGGTCGTAGCAATACAGTCCGCGCGAACTGAAGAACGCATACACATGCTCGCCATCGGTCACCGGCGATCCGGAGGCGTAGGTGTTCGTCTGATGATGACCTTCGTGGGGGACTTCCTTCCTGGCCGTCTGCCGCCAGAGAACTTCGCCGGTCAGTCGGTTCAGACAGAGAATCTCAAACGCATATTCGGTCGTCGGCGCTTCGCCGCGTCCGAATCCACCCCGACCGCCGCCGCGACCCGGTCCGCCGGGACCACCGCGTCCCCGACCTTCGCCTGGCGGCGGGACCTGGCCAAAGACCTGGACCGGTTGCACGACCCCGACCTGCGCGGGAGCCTGCACGGCGGTGAGTATGAAGATCTTGTCGCCCCAGATAACCGGCGTGGCGTGTCCCTGCCCGGGGATGACGACCTTCCACTTGATGTTCTTCGTCTCGCTCCATTCGAGGGGCGGATTCGCGCCGGGAGCGACGCCATTGCCGGTGGGGCCGCGCCATTGCGGCCAGTTGCCGGCGGCGAGCAGGCTGGTGGTGGAAAGGCAGAGCGTGAGCGCGAGCAGGGAAGTGGTGATCTTCATGGCGTTTCAGGGCTGAAATGCAGGTCCCAAGTAGGACGGGCAGAATGCGGGAGCGGTTACGCCTGAAGGAGGACGGTCACCGCCGCACCAGCAGCAGGGCGCAGTTCCAGGCGAGAAACTCGCGGAGCAACGGCAGTTTCATCAGGAAGGCGAACTCCGGATAGTAACGGGGCGCAACTCTGCGCACCTCCAGGTCCGGCAGTTCCCGGACCCAGCCGAGCACCTGGCCGATGTAGGTCGGGAACAGGTTCACGAAAACGGTGTGGTCGGAAGTGCGCCCGGTGAGCCGGCTCCAGAGCCTGACGCCGCGTCGGGCGCCGAGGTAGTGAAAGGGCGAGAAGTCGTGGCCGCCCCAGGGCGAAAGCCAGTTGGTCCAGCTCAGGTAGAGATGTCCTCCCGGCCTGAGAAGCGTGGCCGCCTGCTCGAGAAACTGTCTGGGCTTGGCGAGGTGTTCGAGGACGTTGGAGCAGATCACCAGATCCTGCTGTCCAAGCTTCGCGTAGTCGTCGGTGTCGAGGTTCACCTCCACGAACCGCTGGCTGCGAAACTCATCGTGGAGAATGTTGACCGCATCCCCGAAGGTCACCTCACACCCCCGCGCGACAAACTGGCCGCCGAACTGCCCGTGCCCGCAGCCCAGGTCCAGCACGCGCAGGCCGGGGCCAACCGCCACGCCCTGCCGCTCGATCCATCGCAGCGCATCCTGGGCTTGGAGCACGTAGAACTCCGCGTCGTCGCGGTGCTTCAGATGCCGGGCAATGAGCCTGTGGATGATCATCCTATTTCACCCGGTGCGGCCTGAAGCGGTTGCGAAGGTTTCGCCAGAACTGCTGCCGTGGCGTCAGCGGGCCGGGATCGGGTTCTAGCTGCTCCAGTTCGGCGACGGGCTTGACCGGCATCATCGACTTCGCGGCGTCGATGTCGTCCGTGTGATAGATCCTGACCCCGTCCAGGCTGGTGATTCTGGGCCAGCGTTCGGCGCGGGGCTTGAGCACCGCGCGGCAGTTGTAGTGATAGGTAAGCACGCGCAACCGTCCGAAATGCCGGTGCAGGACCTCGTTGAAGGTGTGCTGATCGTCGCTCTTGCTGCGGAACCTTGTCCGGCCGCGCTCGAGGATCTCGGCGCGGATGTCGCGGCTGGCCTGCAGATCCCAGAACGAAACTCCCGCGTTCAAATAGGTGGCGGTGTATTGGGGGCCGAACATGAACCGGCCGCCGTTGTGTTCGACCGCCGCCGCCACATGCGAGCCGTTGAGGATCTCCCGCAGCGGGGGCAGCCGCTGCAGGCACAGCACGTCAATGCCATCGACGACGGCCACGTAATCGACGCCGAGCTGGTCGATGACCTCCCAGCGCCGGTAGTTCACCTCGCGGTAGATGAGGGAGAACGTGTGCTGCGGCCTGACCAGGTGGTAGTTCACCCCTGCCGCCTGCTTCTCTGGCAGCGCCTCGCCGATGACGAATGCGTGCAGCTCGAGGTCCGGATTGACCGCGAAGCTCGTGAAGGTCCGGTCGAGCATCTCCGCGTGGGATCCGAACACGGTCGTCGTGACTGCCTGGCGGGGTTGCGGGTCGGCCATCGGTTCAATAGGTCGGACGATACGGCGTGTAGGCGGGACGGTGGGAAAAAGTGAGCGAACGGTTGATCCACCGGTGGTGAATTCGTTCCAACAGACGCGAGAGCCCGGGGGCCGTTTCCAGCAGGCGATGCCGCCAGCCGCCGGGAACGGCGGGCGCC
>DNDP01000271.1:0-120 GCA_003484235.1 Verrucomicrobiales bacterium | reverse complement strand
ATTGCCGCTGCGCCAGGTCGCCGAGTAGTCGCTCTGCATCACGGGCGCGAAGGATTCCGGTGTCGGCCCGATCTTGCGAGCGCAAACGAACAGCAGCACGAAGGAGCGGTTGAGCAGGTT
>DNDP01000411.1:5784-6023 GCA_003484235.1 Verrucomicrobiales bacterium | reverse complement strand
GTCCGCCCGGCGCCCAGCGCCATGCGCACACCGATCTCACGGGTGCGCTGTCCGACGGTGAAGGAGATGACGCCGTAGAGGCCCAGCACGGCGAGAGAGAGCGCCAGCAGCGAGAAGAGCGACATCATCCCGGTGGCGGCCCGCTGGCGCCAGAGCGACTCCTTCAACTGCTCCGGAAGCGTGCGCAGGCCGGCGAGCGGCACTCCCCGGTCCATTGTGGCGACAACTTCCTGCAGTGC
>DNDP01000411.1:5240-5553 GCA_003484235.1 Verrucomicrobiales bacterium | reverse complement strand
ACCAGCACGCCGGCCGCATCACCGGCGGTCCTCACGTGCAGCGTCGTCCATGGCTGATAGCCCTGCGCAAAGGGCAGGTAGACCGTGGGCCTTGGCTCATCAAGAATGGACAGGAAACGGGTGTCCGCCACAATGCCCACCACTTCCAGTGTCCGCCACCCCTCGAAGCTGCCCATCTTCACCTGCTTTCCGACCGGACTTTCGCCAGGCCACAGTCGGCGAGCCGTCGAGGCGTCCAGCAGTGCGACCTTCGTGTTGCCGGGCTGGTCCTGTTGGTTGAATCCCCGGCCCGCCAGCACCGGCAACTCCAGGG
>DNDP01000411.1:0-5063 GCA_003484235.1 Verrucomicrobiales bacterium | reverse complement strand
CCCCGGCCCGCCAGTACCGGCAACTCCAGGGTATCCAGCCAGTCCGGGGTCACCGCCGTGAAGTTGACCTGCATGGCGACAGGTGCCGCGCCATCGGCCGGCACGCTTTCCAGCGGGGCGAAGAAGCCGGCCCCGCTGAAGGGGGCAAACGGTGCCAGCCCCGCCGACTGCACGCCGGGCAGGGCGCGCACGCGTTCCAGCAGTTCATCGTAGAAACGCCGACCCCGTGCTTCGTCGTAGCCGCGCATGCCCAGGTCCAGCGAACCGATCGCGACCCGACTCACGTTCATGCCCGGATCCACGTGGACGGCGTGCTGGACGGAGCGAAGGAACAGACCGGCTCCCAGCAGGAGGATCACCGAGAGCGTCACCTGCGTGACGACGAACCCGTTGCTGAGCCGGGAGCTGCGGGTTCCGGTGAGTGCGGCAAACTCCTTCAAGGTCGGGATCAGCGAAAGCCGGCCCACGCGCAGTGCTGGAAACAGCCCGGCTCCCACTGCGGCAACCAGGGCAATCGCTCCGGCAAACAGGCAGACCCGCAGGTCAGGGGTCAGCGTGATGGAGTCCAGCACGACCGATGCGGGCAGCAACCGGGTGGTCCCCTGGATGAACCACATGCTGAGCAGGGCACCCACACTGGCGGCCAGCAGGGCAAGCATGACATTTTCCACCAGCAGGCTGCGGACGATCCGCCAGCGGGTGGCGCCCAGCGAATAGCGGATTCCGAGCTCCCGGGTGCGTTTCACCCCGCGGGCCAGCTGCAGGTTGGCAACGTTGGCGCACGCCACGATCAGGACGAGCCCCACCACGCACTGGAGCAGGATGAAGAACAGGTTGAGCCGGGCCTTTGCCCAGGCAATGACACCGATGCCGGAGACGAGTTGAATCCTCATCTCCGCGGCCTGCTGCGGGAGCCGGTCCAAAATCGGTTGGAACAGGCTGTCGATCTCCGCCTGGGCGCGGCCGAGCGTCACGCCGTCCCGCAGCCTTCCCACGACACCATGCCAGACGATCTCGTGACTGTTCATCAGCTTCGCGGGGTCCTCCATCGAGGGCAGCGCGCTTCTGATCATGGCCATCGGCACCCAGACATCGGTTGGGTCCTTGCGGTTGAGCCCAAGGAAGCCCCGCGCCGTGACGCCGATCACCGTGAAGGCGCTGCCGTTCAGTTCCACCCGTTCCCCCACCACCTCCGGGCGGCCGCCGAACCGGCGCTGCCACAGCCGATGGCTGATCACGGCGACCGGGTGCGCCTCCAGGGCACCATCCTCCTCCGGCAGAAACGACCGGCCGGCAACCATCGGCACCCGCAACACTTCGAAGAAGCTGCCCGAAACGACGTCGCCCCGGATGCGTTCCGTCTCATCTGCGTAGCCGAGTCCCATCGGGGCATCGCGGAATGCGGCCAGGCCATCGAAGCTCTGGCTGTGCTCGCGGAAGTGGAGGAAATCGGCGTAGGCCATCTGCGACTGGCGGCCTCCCTCGTGGGAACGCAGCATCTGCACCAGCCGGTCCTGTTGGGGCACGGCGGGCACCGGCCGGAAGAGCACGGCGTTGGTGACGGTGAAGATGGCGGTGTTGATGGCCACCCCCAGACCCAGCACCAGCACCACGATGAGCGTGTAGCCGGGATTCTTCAGCAGCTGGCGGAGGGCAAATTTGAAGTCGTTCATCGTGTCCCGTGTTTGAGGTTCTTTTCATTCGGCCCGCAGGGCCACCAGGGGATCGACCCGGGCCGCACGGCGCGCCGGCAGCCAGCAGGCCAGCAGGGCGGCGCCCATCAGGAGGACCAGGATCGCCGCGTGGGTGAGGGGATCGTGCGCGCCGATGCCGAACAGCCGGCTGGCGATCAGGCGCGAGAGTCCCAGACTCAGCACGAGGCCGACGCCCACGCCGAGCAGCGCGAGCCGCGATCCTTGCTTGAGAATCAAGCCGAGCACGTCCCGCCGGGCGGCGCCCAGGGCGATGCGCACGCCGAGCTCGCGGGTCCGCTGGGCGACGTTGTGGCTCATCACGCCGTAGATGCCGAGCGTGGCCAGCGCCAAAGCGAGCAGCGCGAAGCCGCCCATCAGGTTCACCATCAGTCGCTGCTGCCAGAGCGAGTCCTCCCGTTGCTGGACCAGCGTGCGAATCTGGTGGAGCGGCACGCTGGCATCGATCGCCGCCGCCTCCTGGTGCAGCGTCCGGATCATCGCCTCCGGCGACGACTCGGTCCGGACCAACAGCGTCATCCAGCTCTGGTAGTTCTGGTCAAAGGGCAGGTAGACCGTCCGGTCCGCCTGGAACGTGAGATCGCGGTAGCGCGCCTCCCGCACCACGCCCACCACCTCCAGCGTGCGCCAGCCGTCCATCCCGGCCAGGCGGAGCGTCTGACCGACGGCCACCTGATCCGGCCAGAGCTGTTTCGCCGTGCCTTCATCAACGATGGCCACCGCGGCGCTGCCGGAACGGTCCTGCTGCTGGAACGGGCGGCCGGCCACGAGCGGCATTTCAAGGGTGGCGAAAAAGTCCGGCGAGACGTGGGTGAAGGACGTCTGCAACTGCCGCGGTGCGCCGCCGGCCGGATCGGCCACTTCCGCCGGCGCGCCAAAGGCCGCCCGGTTGAACGGCGAAAACGGTGCCAGTGCCGCGGTTCGGACACCGGGCACTTCCCGGAGCCGTTCGAGCAGGCTTTCGAAGTACTGACGCCCGCGCTGTTCATCGTAGCCGTTCAACCCGACATCGATGTTCGCGATCACCACGTTCTCCGGGTTGTAGCCGGGCTTCACGTTCAGCATGGCGCCGAGGGACCGCAGAAACAGCCCGGCACCCACCAGCAGGAGCATCGACAACGCAATCTGCGCCACGACGAAGCCATCGCGCAGGCGCGACCGGCCGGATCCGCCCTGGGCGGAGGTCTCCTTCAACGTTTCAAAGACCTCTCCCCGCACGGACCGCCAGGCGGGCAGAAGCCCGGTCACCATTGCGGCCACCACCGCCAGCAGGGCGGCGAAGCCGATCACCCGGGCATCCGGCGCCAGACCGGCCGCCTCAGCCGGGATGCGGTCCCCCGTCAGGGCGGCAACGACCGGTGTGAACCACCAGCCCAGCAGCAGGCCGACCACGGCGGCCATGGCGGCCAGCAGCGCGTTCTCGGCGAACAGCTGGCGGATCACCTGCCACCGGCTGGCGCCGAGCGCGAACCGGATGCCGAGCTCCCGGACGCGGCGCATGCCGCGCACGATCTGGAGGTTGGCGACGTTCGCACAGCCGATCAACAGCACCAGCGCCACGAAGGCCTGCAGCAACACGGAGACCTGGACCACTTCGGATCGTTCGTTGGGATCAATGCCCAGCCCGGCTGCCAGCCGGATCCCCAATTCGGTCCCGTCCGGCGAAGGCTGTTGCGGCTGCTGTCGGAGCAGTCCGCTCAGTTCCCCCTCCGCCTGTTCGATCGATACGCCGGGCTTCAGCCGGCCGACCGCCCGCAACCAGACGGCTTCGGTGCTGGCCATCAATCTGGCGGCATCCTCCATGGCGCCGAGCGCATCAACCATGGCCAGCGGGACCCAGGCCTCGGTCCGGCCAAACCGTTCGCCACCCGTGAACCCTTCCGGCGCCACGCCGACCACGGTCAGGGATTGACCGTTGAGCGTGATGGTGCGGCCAAGAATGGCGGGATCGCCGGCGAACCGGCGTTGCCAGAGACCGTGGCTCAGGACCACGGCCGGATTGGCGCCCAGCCGGGTGTCGTCGATCGGCTCAAAGCTGCGGCCCAGCGCCATGGAGATGCCCAGCACCTCGAAGTAACTGGCGGAAACCAGCGCGCCGTCGATCCGTTCCGAGCTGCCTTCGTGGCCCAGACCCAGGGCAAGCCCGAACCGGGCGGCGACACTTTCCAGCGTCCGGGAGTGCTCGCGAAAGAGCTGCAGGTCACCGTGCGCCATGGTGCCGAACCCCTCGCCGTTGAAGCTCCGGCCGAGCTGCACCAGCCCCTCCGGTTCGGGGATGCCGGGGACGGGGCGCCAGAGCAGCGCATTGGCGAGCGTGAACATCGCGGTGTTCACCGCAATGCCGAGTCCGAGTGCGAGCACCGCCACGGTGGTGAAGCCAGGGTGCTTGATCAGTTGCCGAAGGGCGAATTTCAGCGTGTTCATGGGTTCAGGGAATCGAGTCTGCGGAGAGCTGCCCGCCGTTCACAATCGAGCCGACAACGGCCTCGACCGCGGCGATGACCAGCCCGGGGTTCTCCACGTGAAGATGATGTCCGCTCCGCTCGTCGCGGCGGAAAAGGCTGTTGCGTGACAGGCCGGCCATGCGTTCCTTCTGCCGCGCCTTCTCGTCATTTGCCGCCGCCCACCCGCCGGGAGCGATGCCGCGGGGGACCTCGACGGCCTGCTGGCGGCTCGCGAGCACGATCAACGGCCGTTCTCCCAGCGGCCGCGGATCCGTGCGGTCCGTTTCGAAAAGTGCCGCCAACTCCTCGGCAAAGTAGTCTTCCGAGGCGCGGGTGATCTTGGGATGGGCCCGTGCCCAGAGGAGCGCGGTCTGCGCGGCGGCGGGCAGGCGGTCAAAGGGCGGCTGGATGCTGGGCGGCCCGAACATCGATCGCAGCTGCTCCCACTGCTCGAGTTCCTCCGCCGTCGGCGGCAGAGGCGGACTCGAGTTCATTGTCTGCGGCGGCGGAACGGCCCGCCGGGTGGCGGTTTCCCGCACGCGGACGAGGCGGTTGACCCATTGGCCGTTCTCCTCCCGCCCCTGCATCAACGTCGTGTCGGGATCGGTCGCATCGACCAGCACCATGCCGGCCACGGCATCGGGATGCTCCTGCGCAAAGACGCGCGCGACGAGCCCGCCGACGGAATGACCCACGAGGATGTAGGGCGGCTTCAAACCAAGCCGCGAAAGCAGCAGCTGCAGCTCGTGCGCCTCCTGTCGCAGCGTCCGCGGCACCGGACCCGGATCGCTCCACGCGAATCCCGCCCGTTCGACAGACACGGTGTTGGCGAAACGCGCCACCTCGGGCTGCACGAGACTCCAGTGCATTGAGCCGTCTTCGGCGACGGCGATGAAAACCACGACGG
>DNDP01000477.1:437-2740 GCA_003484235.1 Verrucomicrobiales bacterium | reverse complement strand
CGGCATCTACGGCTTGTTTCTGGATCCCACCTATCGCCCGCCGGCAGGGGCTCCCAATGCCGGTGAAACCTACCACCTGGAAAACCAGTGGGCCGCCATCCCCCAGTTCTTCAGCACCTACGCGGCAAAGGACCTGCCCCTGACCTACGGCCTGGGAATCTATTCACCGTTCGGCGGCCGCGCGAGCTGGCCACAGGAAACCGGCTTCCGCACCGTTTCCACCGAGGGTTCGGTCACCGACATCGCGATCCACCCGGCCATCGCCTGGAAAATCACGTCCACGCTCTCGCTCGGGACCGGCATCACGGTAAACTACGCCAAGATCGACCTCGAACAGGGCCTGCTGCGCACGCCCCGGCCGTTCCCCAATTACTTCCGATTCGTCGGCGATGGCTGGAGGGTGGGCTACAATGTGGGAGTGCTTTGGCAGCCGGTCGACGAAATCTCACTTGGAGCCACCTTCCGCAGCGCCACCACGCTGAGAGCCGAAGGCCGGACCGAGTTCGAGCAGCAGCCGGTCATCCAGCCCACGGAACGCGACGCCACGACGGAGTACGAGTTTCCGTTGACGGTGACGGTCGGGATCTCCTACCGGCCGACACCGGACTGGAATCTGGAGTTCAACGCCGACTACGCGGACTGGAGCAGCTTTGGGAAGACGACCATCAGGCAGCGGACGCCGCCGCCGTTCCCCGTTCTGCAGAACATCGACGTCACGCTTGGCTGGCAATCGAGCTGGATCTACGCGTTTGGCGTGACACGAATACTCAGGCACGGCTGGCAGGTCAGCGGCGGATATGCGTTCAGCGAGAACTCGGTGCCGGACCACCACTACACGCCGCTGGCGGCCGATCTCGACCGGCACGTGTTCAGCGTGGGCACCGGTCGCCGCGGCAAAAGAATCGGGTTCGACGTCGCCTACCAGTTCGCCTACGGCCCGGCCCGCACTGTCTCCGGAAGCACCCCGCCGTCGCAGCCCGCGCAGTTCGCGGGACAATCCGCCGACGGCCGATACGAGTTCTTCAGCCACGGACTGCTGGTGACGGGGCAGATCGACTTTTAGAACTCGCAGGGCCCGGCCGGACGCAGGCCACCGGAAGGTCAGCCGAGCAGGACCTCGCGGTAGACATCCGGAGTCTCCGGATCGAAGGCCACCGTGTTAAAGGCCACCAACAGGTTTGGCTGGCTGCCGCTGTTCTTGAAGGCGTGCGGGCAGTTGGGGGGAAAAACAAAGCGGACCACTTCCCCTTCCGCCACTTCCACATCCTGCACTCCGCGTGCGTCCCGGAACCGCACCGTCGCCGGACCGCGCTGGGTGGCGATCTCGGTGCCGAGCTTGTGGAAATGGTTGCCCCGGATGCCGCCCGGTTCGGTGATCACCACGTGACAGTTCCTCTGGACCGCAAATTCACCGGGCCCAGCCGGTTCCCAGACCAGTCCACGCGGGTCTGACTTCACCTCGAGCTTTCGCACCTCGACGTTCATCCGGTCAGTCGACAAAGAACACTTCGTTGGAGACGAGCAGAACCTGCGCGTAGCGTTCCCATGCTTCGAGCGGTTTCTCACTTTCGACCGGACCGGCAAACTGGCTGGCGGTGCTCCATTCGCCGCGCGGAACTTCTCCGCTTTCATTCATCCCGCGCTCATAGCGGATGGTCGCCTTCCATTCGAACGAATCCGAGTTGGGTCCGGTCCGGCAATCAACCACCAGGTCCAGGTGCTCTCCCTTTGAAACCGGGAAGGGTTTCAATTCGGTGACCCGCTCGGCATTGTGGGCGATCCACTCCGCCCCAATCACGCCCCTCGCCGTGGCCACCCGCGCCCGCACACCGTCCCCGGCCTCCTGGCTGTGCTTGAGTTTGCCGGTGAGGGTGAGCTGTCCGTCGGCCGGCGCGGTCCAGCGCCGGACCACCGCGTGGGTCAGGTCGTTGCCCGGGTGGCCGCCGTCGCGGTTGAGGACCACCCAGCCATGTTCGGGATCGGGCAGCTTCGCCGAGGCGGTCCACTGATCGTTTGCGAAATGAGCCAAGGGGGTGAAGCCCTTGAGGCGTCCCGAGGGTTCGTCCCATTCGCCAAAGCCATACTGCCAGTCGGGTGCCGGCGGCTCGGGCAGCGAGCGTTCGATCTCTTCCGCCAGAAACCTGCGGGCAAGCGCCATTTCCTCGCGCCTGGGTTCGCGCTGGAAAACCCGCCGGTAAAGCTGTTTCACCGCCTCGGGGTTGAAGCCCGGTCCGTCGAGGTCCAGCCGGGACGCCAGCTCACGCGACTGCCGGGCGATGAACGGGCTGTTCATCAGGAAGAGC
>DNDP01000477.1:0-280 GCA_003484235.1 Verrucomicrobiales bacterium | reverse complement strand
TCAGGAAGAGCGCCTGCTGCGGGACCGTCGTCGTGAACCGTCCGGGGCTGGTCGTGTCCGGACTGGCCAGATCAAACGTTCGGAACATCCCCGGAAGGTTTTGACGGTCAATGAAACCATACAGCGACCGGCGCGGGGCATAGTCGGCGCCCTCGATGGACACGGCTTGGCCACCCATCGTGGAATCAAGGTTGCCGGCAATGGCGAGCAGCGAATCCCGCATCCCCTCGAAGTCGAGGCGCTTCCGGTTCTGCCGCCAGTAATAACGGTTCCCCGGATC
>DNDP01000461.1:68665-68862 GCA_003484235.1 Verrucomicrobiales bacterium | reverse complement strand
TCCCAGCCTTCGTGATAGATGTTGATGAAGCGCACGCCGCGTTCAACCATCCGCCGCGCCAGGAGGCATGCGCGGGCAAAGCTGGCCTTGTCGGGATCGCAGCCATACATTTCCAGGGTCTCCTTGCTCTCGCCCTTGAGATCCATCAGCTCCGGCGCCGAAGATTGCAGGCGCGACGCCATCTCGTAGCTGGCGAT
>DNDP01000461.1:68156-68457 GCA_003484235.1 Verrucomicrobiales bacterium | reverse complement strand
ACGCCATCTCGTAGCTGGCGATGCGGGTCTGAATATCCGGATCACCGACCACCCCCAGGCGTTCCTCATTCAATTCGCGGATCAGCGCGAGGGAATCCTGCTGCAGCTGCCCGTCGACGCCCTTGGGATTTGAAACGTGGAGGATGGGATCACCGGAATTGCGGAAGCGCACCCCGGTATAGACGCCGGGCAGGAATCCGCTGGACCAGTTGGCCGAGCCGCCGCTGATTCCGGCGCCGGTGGACATCACCACGAACGCGGGCAGATCGCGCGATTCGGTGCCGAGCCCGTAGGTCACCCA
>DNDP01000461.1:27683-67977 GCA_003484235.1 Verrucomicrobiales bacterium | reverse complement strand
GCCGAGCCCGTAGGTCACCCACGAGCCGAGACTCGGCCGGCCCGGCTGGCCGAACCCGGTGTTGAAGAACAGCTGCGCCGGGGCGTGGTTGAACTGGTCGGTGGTGACCGATTTGATCAGGCAGACGTCGTCCACCACCTCGCCGAGTCGCGGAATGATCTCCGACAGTTCGGTGCCGCTCTGGCCGTGCTTGCTGAACTTGTAAACCGGCCCCAGCACCGCGGCATCCGGCCGGATGAAGGCGTAGCGTTGCCCCTTGATGACCGAGGGCGGCAACGGTTTGCCCTCCAGCCTGGCCAGTTCGGGTTTGTGATCGAACAGGTCGAGCTGGCTGGGCGCGCCGGCCATGAACAGATGGATTACCGCGCGGGCCTTGCCGCGAAAATGCGGCTGGCGTGGGAGGAAGGCATCGGCCGCCGAGACTGCGGCGCGGGACTTCCAGGAAAACGCATCGGTCAGCAGCGTGGCGGCGGCAATCTTGCCGAGGCCGAGGCCGCATTCCTTGAGGAACCAGCGGCGGGAGTTCACCAGCGGCTCGCTTCGGCGATAGAGATTATCGTGGCAGTTCATGATCTAAGATTTGGTCACCGCCTCGTCCAGGTTCATCAGCACCCGGGCGACGGTGGTCCAGGCGGCCTGTTCGTTCAAATTGTCACCGGTGTTGGAGTTCATCAAGTCGGCGGCCTTGAGTTCACCGGAGCCGAACCGCGCGGCCTGCTTCTCGTAGAATCGAACCAGCTTGGCGAGTTCGTCGGCGGTCGGCGGCCGCGTGATGCAGCGGCGGAACAGATCGGCCGCACGATGCTCGACCGTGCCGGCGGATTCAGCCGCCTCCCGGCCCAGGGCGCGGGCCATTTCCAGAAACATCTCGTCGTTCAACAACGTCAGCGACTGCAGCGGCGTGTTCGAACGGTCGCGTCGGGCCACGCAGGCTTCTCCGCTGGGCGCGTCGAAGGCGTTGAACATGGCAAAGGGTGCCGTCCGTTTGGCAAACGTGTAGAGCCCCCGCCGATAGCGGTCTTCGCCCTCGCTCAGGGCCCAGTCCAGTCTGCCGTAGGCTCCCTCGGTCGTGATGTTCGCGGGCTGCGGTGGATAGACGCTCGGGCCGCCCAGTTTCCCGGAGATCAGACCGCTGGCGACGAGCCCGGCGTCTCGAATCAGTTCCGCCTCGAGCCGAAACCGCGGTCCGCGCGACAGCAACAGGTTCTCCGGGTCGCGTTCGAGCAGTTCAGGCGTCGTTCCGCTCGATTGCTGGTAGGTGGCGCTCATGACGATCAACTTGTGCATTTCCTTGAGCGACCAGTCGCGCCGGACAAACTCCGTGGCCAGCCAGTCGAGCAGATCAGGATGCGTCGGCAGTTCGCCCTGGAAACCGAAGTCCTCCATGGTCTTGACCAATCCGCGCCCAAAAAACGCCTGCCAATGGCGGTTCATCACCACCCGCGGGGTGAGCGGGTTCTCCGGGGAAACCAGCCAGCGGGCGAAGCCCAGGCGGTTCCGGGGCGCGTCTGCCGGCAGGTCGGGAAGCACGGCGGGAACGCCCGGCTCCACCGGGTCTGTCGGTTGCAGAAACTCGCCCCGCTTGTGGATGTGTGTCACCCGCTGATGTCCCTCCGGGCGCTCGATCATCACCAGCGTGGTTGGATACTTCGGCAGACGGCTCTTCAGCTTCGCCAGTCCGGCCAGCTCCTCTTCCAGTTCGGGAGCGATGGTGACGTAGTGTTCCCGCAGGCGATTCATCAGGCGCACCCGTTCGGTCTCGCTGACACCCTGCCTGATGGCCAGCAGGGTCTCCTGAACATCGTTCGGGTGCGGCACCGCCGCGGGGTCTTCATCGCGGGTGGCCCAGACGCGGAATTTGCCAAGCCCGGCGGCGTAGTAGCGCTCGAAGATCATCTGCAACCGCAGCCGGCCGGCGAAGTTCAGCGGTTCCTCGAATACGAACACCGCGCTGTGATTGCGGCCCTGGCCGCCGTTGATGGACCAGCCGCTCTGGAGATCGTCATCGATGGCCTTGGCGGCCGAGTTTCCACCGCTGCGGAAGCTGTCCGTGGCGCTCTTGATCTTCACCGCAGTGTCGTTGTGGAACACCTTGATGTCGGACATGAAGAAGTCGCCGAACGGCCCCTCGTAGTTTACGCGGCCGGGACCGTCGTTGGGCAGCCGCTCGTCCGCGAGCGCCTCGATGCGGACCGCGCGCACTCCTTTCCAGTCGCCATCAAACTCCACCGTGTAGGTGTCGCTCTTCGTGAAGTCGCCCGAGACGAATACGATGTTGTCCGGTTCGATGGTCAGCGTCGGGTAGCTGCCCTTGGCGGCGATGGGCGCAACCGGTTTCCACTCGATGGAGCGCGGGAGCTCGTGGTCGAGCCATTTGGCCAGACGGAGATCGAGGTGTTCCCGGCGCCGGATGTCGAGCGGGCGTTCATCGGGCAGGGCGCGGCCGAGGCTCAGGCGGAACCGTCCGATCAGGTGCTGTTTGCCGTGCTGCTGCTTGAGCTTGATCGTGAATGTCGTTCCACCTTCGTGGCTGACCGGGTTCTCAAAATTGATCGTCAACGTGCGGCTAACGTGCCAGTCGCCGCCCGTGTCGATCGCCCAGCCCGTGTCTTCCTTTCCATCAATGGCGTTCCACGCGGGAAAATCCTTCTGGGCGGCGTCGGCCCGGGCCTTCGCCAGCTTGACCGGCTGCGCCGAATCCGGATCGCCGAGGGGTGCCGCACTCACCTCGATTTCGCTCAGGACAAAGTTGCCGTTCTCCGAGCGGCCGGGGCCGTTTTTGGCAAGTGTTTGATCCGGCAGCGCTAAAAGCTGCAGGTGGGTGATCCCGTCCAGCGAAGTCTTCAGAGTGACGGTATAGACGTCCTTGTCCGCAGCCGGCCCGGCGACCAGAAAAGAGCCATCGCTCTGCCGTTCGGAGTTGGTTCCGGATTCCGAGGCAAAGTCAGTTTCCGCGGGCGTGATCCAATCCGCCTTCAGCTCGGGCGGGAACTGGTGGATCAGGGCGTTCTCGGTCTCGGCAATCTTGGCGAGTTGATTCTGGCGCCGTTCGGAAATGTCGGGCTTGGGCACGTCGATCCAGGGTTCGTCGGCGTTGTTCAGGAACGCCATGAACTGGTAGTACTCGGAGTGCTGGATGGGATCGTACTTGTGCGTGTGGCACTGCGCGCACGCCATGGTCAGACCCAACCAGGTGGTGGCGGTGACGTGAACGCGGTCCACCATCGAGTAGAAGCGGAACTCCTGCGGGTCGGTGCCACCCTCCTCGTTGATCATCGAGTTGCGGTGGAATCCGGTCGCAATCATCAGCTCCAGCTTCCCCGGATCGCCGTCCGGCAATTCCCTGGCCAGCAGATCTCCGGCGAGTTGTTCGACGCTGAAGTCGTCAAACGGTTTGCCGGCGTTGATGGCGTTGATCACCCAGTCGCGATACGGCCAGATGGAGCGTGGCCGGTCCTTCTCATAGCCGTTGGTGTCGGCATAGCGCGCCAGATCGAGCCAGCGCCGCGCCCAGCGTTCGCCGTAGTGTTTTGACTGCAACAGCCCATTGACGACCTTTTCGTAGGCATCGGGCGAAGTGTCGGAAACGAACGTGTCCGCCTGCTCGGGCGAGGGCGGCAAGCCCACCAGATCCAGGTAAACTCTTCGGATCAGCGAATACTTGTCCGCCTTCGCCTGTGGCCTCAGGCCCGCTGCCTCCAGCCGGCCGAGCACGAAGTGATCGATCTCGTTCACCGGCCACTCCGAATTCTTCACGGTGGGAGGTTGGGGCCGCTCGGGCTTGATGAAGGCCCAGTGGGGCTGGTAGTCGGCCCCCGCAGCCACCCAGGCCCTCAGAATCTCCTTCTGAGCCGGCGAGAGCGGATGCTTGGTTGCCGGAGGTGGCATGATCTCATCCTCGTCCTCCGAAAGTATTCGACGGATCATTTCGCTGGCGGCCGGATCCCTTTCCACGATTGCAGCTTCGCCGGACTTGCCCCCTTCGAGAGCTTTCTCACGAATGTCCAATTGGAGCCCCCCTTTTCGCTGCTCGGCGTCAGGCCCATGACATTTGAAGCAATGACCTGAAAGAATGGGGCGTACATCACGGAGAAAATCGATTTCCGCCGCGGGCAGGGAGCCGGATGAGCCGATGTGCCAAATGATGCCAACCAAGTACGGGATGCTGCGTTTTGCCAGTGCCTTCATGCGGATGATTGATCTGCGGCCGTTTCGAGGTGCGAATCTAGTCGGTATGCCCGCAACAGGCCAGCCCCGTTCGGACGAAGTCAATGAGCAGTAGTTTCAATCCTTGTTCGAGCTGTTCACCGGTCACCATGGCCTGCTGGGGCGAACTCGGGGGAATGCGTTGCCGTTAACGGCTGGCCAATCGACGTTTGCGATTCCATGCCCCTGCAATTCAGACGGTGCAAATCCTGTGGATAACTTGGCAATTCCGGTGTTGGCCAGAAGGCGGTTGTGTTGAATGATAATGATGCCATGAATACCAAAACCGAAATTTCAAAAACCGCCGGAAAAAAGGTGAAACCGTCCCCTCGGGTCCATGCCGCTTCGGAGCCGGAGTACGATGCCAAGATTCTGGCAGAACGCGCAAGCAGGGTCACCGACGTGCTCGAGAACATCCTTCACGAGCGCCCGGCGGAGCAGGTCAAACTGCCGCCGAAACTGCCGATCCGGCCGCCGCCTGCGCCGCCCGTCTGATCAAAAGTCGCCTTCGGCAACCAGACCGATCAAGTTGCGGGCAAGGTCCTCCGCCAGCAGCGGCATTGCTTGGCGCTCCGCGCTCACCAGGTCGTCGGCCACCCGGATCGTCGTGCGCCCGGTCACTTCACGATCCATCAGGATGCGGCCGGTGTCCCGACGGCGGGCGGTTGCGTGGACCGTCATCGTGAGCTGATAATCCCGGACGGTCACGATGTCACCCGGCTGGAAGCTGAGCTCGCGACGTTGATAGGCGGTGATCCGGCTGCTGAGCACCACATCGCCAGGCCCGCCGGTCGCCAGCTGAAAAGTGCCGTCCTGCTGCACGCGTCGCCGCAGGGCGGTGGTCAACGGAGCGAGAAGGCGGGCCTCGACGGTGTCGTTGGCGGGGGTGAGAATCTCAATTGATTCGATTCCCGCGCGCTGGCCTCCGGTGGAGCCGAGCCGGTATCCGGCACAGCCGGAAAGCATGAACACGGCGACCAGCAGGCTGAGGCAAAATCCGTTCTTCAAGCGGAACGAGGGGTTAGTTTGCCGATGTGGACGGTTCAACGGCCGCCTGCTGTTCCTTTAGCCTGGCGGTATGTGGCTTCAATTCCGCCAGCCGCTGGCGGGCGGCATCCGCAAACTCTGATTGCGGGTCCTTCAAGAGCACTTCGTTGTAGTAGATCTCGCTCGCCAGCCAGCGGCGCTTCTTCTCGTAGTAGCGGGCGGTGGCGAAGGCTCCCTTGGCCTGCTCCGTTTGAAGCTCGCGGATCGCGTCACGGGCTTCCGGCACGCGCGGATCCTGCGGGTAGAGCAGGGTGAAGTCGGTGTAGGTGTTGATCGCCTCGCCGGCGGTGCCCTGGTCGTATTCGGCCTTGTTCGCCTGCTTGTGCCACGCCAGCGCCGCACGAAAGACCGCCTCCTCCGCGACGCCTGGCAGATCGTGATAGCGGTCAGCGGCGCGAATATAGGCGCGGACCGCGAGCTGATACTCTTCCTGTTTCTCGCGGGCGCTGCCGATGTTCATCTGGGCCTGAGGCCCCACCGGACTGTAGGGGCCGTTTTCCACGATCTGTGAATACATCTTTGACGTGCGTTCCATCGACGGGAACGTGGGAATGTAGTTCCAAAGCCGGAACCATCGCCCGTCCAGGTAGCGGTTGGTGATGTTGAACTGCCGTTGCAGTGCTTCCTCGTAGTTCTGGGATTTGGGAAACTTCTCCACCAGCTCCTGATAGGTCTTGAAGGCCTTTTCAAGCAGCCCCTTCTCCTCGTAACAGCGGCCCAGCAGATACTGTGCATCCGGCGCGTAGTCCGACAACGGCCAGCGGTTGACGACCCGCTTTGCCGCCTTCAAGGCGGTGCCGATGTCGCCGGTTTCAAACGCCTGACGTGCCACCTCCAGTTGGTCCAGTGCCCGGCCGCGCTCCCAATCTCCCGACTCGCCGCCGGCCTGCTCGTAGACCCAGCCCTCGCCGGGCCGGTAAATCAGCGGTGCCGGAGAGTTCCAGACAAACCCAAGCAGGCATGACAAAATCAGGACGTTTCGCAGACAGGCACGAGACATGGGCGCGAACCTAACGGGCACGTGGAGCAGCGTCAAGGAGCCGGCCTATGCCGGCCCGTCTGTTGGAGCGCTCCTGGCGGAACTGCGGCCGCCGGGCAGCCATGGCCGGCTTCTGCCGGCATTTGAGCTGTCCGGGCACGCTTGCAGGTCTCACGAGCTTCAGACAGACTCGGCGCGCGATCCATGGATCAGGGACTGCAAACTCGCGCAACATTGCTGCTGAATCTTCGTGATGTGGAGAATCACGCGGCTTGGGAGCGCTTTGTCGACCTCTATACCCCGTTGATCTTTCAGTTTTGCCGGAAACGCGGCCTGCAGGAGGTGGATGCGGCCGATGTGGCGCAGGAGGTGATGAAGGCGGTTGCCGGGGCGATCCAGAAATTCGAATATGAACCGGACCGCGGCGGATTCCGCAACTGGCTGTTTACCGTCACCCGCAACAAGCTGAAAAGTTTCTGGGACCGCCGGCAACGGCAGCCGGCAGCGATGGGCGGCACCACGATGATGCAGCTCATCCAGGAGCAGCCCGGTTCCTCGGAGGAACTGGACTGGGATCACGAGTACCGGCTGCGGATGTTTCACTGGGCGGCCGACCGGGTTCGCGCCGAGTTCAAAGTGCCGACCTGGGAGGCGTTCTGGAAGACGGCGGTGCAGAACCAGCCGATCGGCGAGGTCGCCCGGGCGCTTGGCCTGACCGAAGGCGCCGTGTACATCGCGCGCTCCAGGGTGATTGCGAAGCTTCGGTTGGCGGTTGAGCACGCGACCGGCGATTGGGACGACCTTCGTGTGGTGGCTGCATGAATGCGGTGTGCCCCACTCCGGCCACATGGCGGGCGCTTCTCAGCGGGGCGGTGCCGGAGGCGGAGCAGGTTGAGCTTGCAGGACACCTGGACACCTGCGAGCCGTGCCGACAGCTGCTGGAGCAGCTTTCCGGTCACGGCACCACCACCTTCGTCTTTGCGGAACGGGACGATTCCCGCAACGAATCCATCGAGCTGCGCCGCTTGGTGTCCCGTCTGAAGGGGGTTGAAGGAGCCGCCGGTGAGGGCATTGACTGGGACATTGCCCCATACCTGCAGCCTTCCGCGGGATCTGAGGCAATCGGAACTTTTGGCGGCTACGAGGTGCTGGAGATCGTCGCCCGCGGTGGCATGGGAATCGTCCTGAAGGCACACGATCGACAGCTGGATCGGGTGGTAGCCGTCAAGGTGCTGGCACCCCATCTGGCCGCGAACATCGAGTTTCGCGAGCGGTTTCTTCGGGAGGCCCGCGCGGCGGCGGCGCTGCAGCACGACCACGTCGTGGTGATCCACTCGGTGGGAGAGGAGGCGGGACTGCCCTTCATCGTGATGCAACACCTCGCCGGTCCTTCCCTTCAGGCATGGTTGGACACGCATGGCCGTCTGGGCGAGTCCGAGGTGATCAGGGTGGGCCGGCAGCTTGCTTCCGCCCTCGTGGCGGCCCATGCCGTGGGCCTCATTCATCGCGACATCAAACCCGCGAACATTCTTCTGGAAGACGGTCTGGCGCGGGTGCGGCTCACCGATTTCGGGCTCGTGCATTCGGTGAATCAAACGAACACCACGGATGGGCATCTGCTGGCGGGCACGCCCCAGTTCATGTCGCCGGAGCAGGCGGCGGGGGCACCGGTCGGCGTTGCGTCCGACCTGTTCAGTCTCGGAGGCACACTGTATTCATTGGCGATCGGCCACCCGCCGTTCGTGGCCGACCGGATGACTGAGCTGCTGGCCAAAGTTCGCAAGGGTATTGTGGAACCCATCCGCCGCGAACGCTCCGAGCTCTCGGCGGGACTCGCCGGCTTGATCGGCCGCCTGATGTCCCCGGATCCGACCCGGCGGGGAACGGCGGCGGAGACGTTGGCAACATTTCGGAAACTGGCGCGCCCGAAGAAGGCCAACCTTGTGGTGTGGACGACGGCGGCCGCCGCCCTGCTTGCAGTGCTCGTCGGGATCGTGTGGCCGGACCCACATCCCAACGCGGGGGATGCGAACCGGCCGGTCGGGTTCACCCTGCGTTCCGGCGGCACCATTGCAAGCTCGCTTGCCGAGGCGGTCGAACTTGCCACCCCCGGTGATTTGATCGAAGTGCACGGTGATGGGCTGATTGAAGTGCAGCCGCTGACGGTGCGGGGGAAGCCCCTGCGCATCCGCAACGCCGTCGGAGCCCGGCCCGTCCTGCGCTGTGTTTCGAGCGACGCGCCGATGTTTGACACGGACAGCGCCCTGACGCTGGAGGGGCTGGTGTTGGAACATCAGCTGCCAAACGTGCTGGCTCCGCCGTTGATCCGGATCACCGGCGCGTCACTGCGGCTGTGGCACTGCCGGATGCAGAAGCGCAGCCTGGTGCCGCGCGCATACCGGCAGCGGGCCTTTTGCGTGGAGGCCAACGATGCACCGCTCGTGGAAATTGCGTACAGCGAGTTGATTCCGGTCGAGCGCGCAGTGGGGTTGGTGCTGCAGAATGTGACCTCCGACCGGCGGCCGGTCGAACCGTTTGCAGCCGAGGTGCGCATCATGCAGTCACTGATGTTTGGCATGGAGACCTGCGAGGTGGAGAATCGCACCGCCGAACCGGTGCGCCTGACCATCGAAGATTCGGTGTTCATCAACCGGCTGCTGCTTCGGCTGGATGACCTGGCACCCGCCAATTCCGTCGAGGTGCGGATCAAGGACAGCGTTATTGAGGTCGACAGCGTGATTTTTGGCTTTGCCCTGGAAGCGCAGTACATCCTGACGAACCTCAATTGGTCCGGAGACAACAATCGGTACCGGGTGCAGCAGGCATTCATCAACCTGCCGACAAGTCAGGGACGGCCCGCCCCCGCCCCCGGCACGCCGCGGACTGTCGTTGATTGGGACGGGCTGGCGGAAGTCGAGGAAACCGGCAGCCGCATGATGCCAGCCGGCCTGCGCGCGGTGTTCATGGATGCCCTGCTGACGCAGGAGGATCTCACCGCGAACAAGCTGGAGATCGAGGCAATGCTCGCCGACATGCCCAGTCCGCCTGAGATCGTCCGGATGGGTCCGGGAAAACCTTACGAGGACTGGCGTGCTTCTCCAGCTTACGTCATTTGGGAAGCCGCCATCCGGCCCGACCACGCAGTCTCTCCACCCAAATGACGATGGCAAACGACCGTTGGCGTGAAAGGTTTTCCGTTACGGCGGGTATGGATCACAGAGTATCCTGGTGCAGTCCGGCCGGCCGCCCCGCGGAGCCGTCAGAATCGATACATCTGGCCGTTGAATTATGAGAATTGAAGCCTCCCAGGGCGGTATGGCGCATGCCGTCCCGCGGAATCGATGCCGAACCATCCTGCTCACGGTGCTGTTCTGCCTGCTGGCGGCCCGGACCGGTGCGGTGATCAAGCCCGCTGAAAACCGGGCCTTCAACCTCAATGCCGACGACCAGAACATCATCACGCAGATGCTCCGGGAGGCGGGCAACCCGCTCCTGAACCAGACCGTGGTGCGGATCCGGAACAACGCGCCGGTGGATGTCGACGGCGACCAGGTGCCCGACTATCTCACGTGGTCCGGAACCCTCATCGCCTCCGAATGGGTGCTTACCTGCGCGCACGCACTCCAGGGCACCGACGGTCAGGGCGCGGGTATCAATGTCACCAGCCTCGAGTGTGAGACCGAAGGCGGACAAGTGATCGGGGTGGCCGAGTTTCACGTCCACGAAGACTGGCAGAAGGAACAGTATCTCCTGGGCAACGACATCGCGCTGGTCCGTTTGGCCGGGCCCGTGGCGGCAGTCACCACCTTCGCCCGTCTGTCCGCGACGCCGTTTGCCGGCTCCGTAGGGGTGCTGATCGCGGGTTTTGGCGAGGAAGGCGACGGAGACGCCGGTGGCAACGGCTTTCCCGACTTCCTGTCCGCCGGCGTGAACGTGCTCGACGTGGTGGGTGGCGGCCAGACGACCGACGGATCGAACTCCGCCTACGTCCCCTTTCCCACCGCCGCAGCCTCCGTGGCGTTCATGGACTTTGACAAATGGGAACTCAGCGAGGTTGTCTGCGACGATCCGGTAAACGGTCGGACGACCAACGACGTGCCTGTCGCGCTGAGCGCCTTCAGCACGATGGGCTTCGAGAATGAGGTGACCTCCCCGCCGGTCGCCTGCGCGGGTCCCATCGATCCGGCCAACGGTTTGTTTGCGGCCACCGTCTGCGATTTCATCGGCGGAGAAGGGGACAGCGGCGGCCCCGCCTTTCTCTGGTCGGCCTTTCCCAATTTCCCCGCGCCGGACGAGTATTACCTCACCGGCACACCCGTTATCTACGGCATTGCCTCGTTCCTCAATCCCGGCGCCGCCGCCACCGCCGACTCCGTCTATGGCAACGTCGCGGGCTTCACGTTGGTGCAGCCCCATCTGGGCTGGATCTACCAGCGCGCCCGCGAAGTGGCGTTGCTCGATTCGGATCATGACGGCCGGACCGACGAGGCCGAGCTTCTTGCCGGAACGGATCCGTACCGTGCACCGCTGGCGCCGTCCACCTTCATCGCGAAGCCGCTCGACATCACCCTCCAGAACATCCGCATCCTCGGCGAAACGCCGGTCGGGACCGACGAGACGGACATTGAGTTTTCTGCGGATCTCCTGAACACCGACAGTGGCCGTTACTTCGAGCTGGCGCTGCTGGTGGACCGTGAACTCCTGCCGGCGACCGCCGCGGTGACCGATCCGCAGCTGAATTACGCCACGCTGCCCGAACTCGGTGCCGCCACCGCCGGCACCGCGGACACACTGGTGGTGCGGGTGGCCAACGCCGACCTTGCCGCCGTCCGCGGGATGATCCTCAGCGGTGAACTGCTGCAGGTCGCCGGCTTCGAGGAGCAGGTCTATTCGGCACCCACGCGGTTCATCGACGCGCCGACCGATGAAGCCTTCGAAGCGACCACCGGCAACGGCCTGGGCGAACTGGTGCTGGTCTTTGGTGAGGCGACCGACTTGATCCAAAGCCTCCAGCCCGGAGACCTGTTGATTGCCGACACTGCGTCGGGCGGATACCGGCCCAAGCAACCGCCACCGACCGGCGGCTTTGCGGTTCCCTATTTGAGCCAGCAGATCCCCTTCGAGATCGCCTCGGTGACGCAGGTTGGCGACAAGACTCATGTGGCCGGCCACAAGCGTGAACTGCTCGAGATCCTGAAGAGCGGCACGTTCCTGGCAGACGACGAAAACTTCAATGGCAGCGGGCGCGACCTGCTGGATCCGCCGCTCGAAAACACCTACACCGAAGAGGAGCAGGAGGACCGTGCGGAGGCCGCCGCCTTTGTCGAGGCGGAGGACCCGAACAGCGCTGCGCTGGCGGGCCTGCGGGGGTTGAGCGCCATCCCGTGGCATTTCAACGAGCTGAAAATCACGGACTACCTGCAGCTGAGCGGCGAGGTGCTGCTCCGCTCCTCGGGACTTCGGTTTCAGATCTCCTTCCGGGATTTTGCCATCAAACGCGCGAGCGTGGGCATCGACGCGGGCATCACCGCCAGCCTGCTGCTCGAAACGACCGGCAGCAGCGACAACACGACCCTGCCGCTCGTGGACAAGCAGAAGGAGCTGGCCCGCATCCCCCTGCCCGGAGTACCGATTACCATCGCCGGAGTGCCTGCCACGATCGGCCCGACCTTTGTGCTCGCGGTGGGCGCCGAGGCCACGGCACCGGCCGGCCTGACGATTCCTCTCGAATCCGCGATCACCGTCGGGGCCGAGGTCGGCTGGGACAACGGCCAGACCTTCGCCACTCCCATTCAGGAGTTCATTGCACCAAGGGTGTCGGATCCGACGGTCTTTGACGACCTTGCGGCCAGTGCCAGCGCCTGGGTGGACGCGCGCCTCGAGATCAACGTCAGCGTGGCCGGCGGTCTCGCCACCGCGGGACCGGCGCTCGGCATTCGGGCCGTGGCGGAGATGGAGGTGGCTCCGCTCGAAAATCCCTGGTGGACACTCCATGCCGACGCGGAGCTGTTTGGGCGTTTCGATCTCAGCCTGCTCGGTTTCAATGTAGTGGGGGTTGAGGTCTCGCAACCGGTGGCCACGTTCTTTCATCGCGATGCCGGCGGACCGTTGGTGCCCGTTCCCCAACTGGCGGGGCCGCGACCGGCCCTGCAGGGCTTTGACAAGCTGAGCGGCAGCAGGGTGCGCTGGGCGCGGGTGTTCCAGCCCACGACCAGCTTCGGCACGTTTGATCAGGGATTCGTCCTGCCGCTGCCTCCCTACGGTCCGGCAGGCGCGGAGACGTTGATCGTGGGTGGCGCCAACGTGAGCCGCACCGCCGTGGCCAAGTTTGATGCCGCCGGGAATCTGGTGTGGATGAAGGACCTCGGCCTCAACAAGAGCGCGCAGGTGGGTGCGGTGCTGCCGGATGGCCGTTTCGTCACCGCAGGACTCAAGGGGCTCGACCTTGTGGTGGCGTTGTTCGATGGCGACGGCAACCGCGAATGGTCGTTCAGTCAACGGCCAGGGCTGTCCATCACGGTTGAGGAAATCGTGGTAGGTGAAGATGGCCTCGGGCAACCCGAGTTCTACGTGGCCGGCCACATTCACCATGGCTCGATCAGTTCCAGTGATCCGGCCCTCATCAAGCTCGACGCCCTCGGAAACATCCTGTGGGCCGCCTACTATGCCCTCGATGGCGACGACGAGGTGAATGGCATGACCCTGACCGCCGATGGCATGCTGCTGTTGTCCGGCGAGTCGGCCGCCAATGTCGCTCCGCCTCCGATGGGCACGCCCGATTCCGCAAACGTCCTCAAGGATGCCACCTCCAGCGGGCTGCTCATGAAGATCGATGTGGAGGATGGTTTGTTGCTGTGGGCGAACGTCTATGCCAGCCGCTGGGGCATGAATCTCGAGGAGGTGCTGGAGTCGCCCGATGGCACCATTTACGCCGCCGGGGCCGTGGGCCGGATCGTCACCCAGGACCGTCCGGTGAACCTGTTCGTGAAACTCGACGCCGAGGGCAACCTGCTGGATCACGTGAGCATCGGTGACGATCCCGACTGGGAGGACGAACTGCCTGACGGCGGCAATTCTCCCTACGACCTGGTTACCGGGCTCGAGTGGGTCGAAGGCGGTCTCTGGGCCTGCGGAGTGACGGGGCTCGGCGCCGAACGAGCGGGCTGGGTCATGAGCCTGACCGACGAGCTTGGGGTGAAACTGTTTTCGGTGTTCGACGGTCCGGACGCGGAGATCTGCCTCGACCTGGCCGACGCGGGAGACGGTCTCGCCATGCTGGCCACCACGCGTTCGGCGTATCCGTGGGGCAGCGGCGGACAGAGTGCGCCCATGCTGTTGAAACTGCCCTGGGAAGGTCTCATGCGTTTCCACGAAGACAGCGGCCTGGACAGCCTCTACCTCCAGCCGCAGGTCTTTCACACCTCCACGACCGAAGAGTTCATGATGCTCTCCCGGATTGAAAACCCTGGCGCACCTCAGACATTTTCCAGCAGCTTCAGCCCCGCGGCATTCGTTCAGACTCCGCTCACCTTCACGCCTGGCGCTACGGTCCCGGCGCCGCTCGACTACAGCGCCCCGACGATTCTGGCTGTCGAGGCTTTGGAGCGTGGCTTGATCGAGAGCTTCGCTGACTGGGTCGAATACCACCAGCTCACCGGTGCCGGCGCGGATCCGGATGCGGACGACGACGGTGATGGATTGAGCGCCATCTTCGAGGCCTTCTTCGGCCGCAATCCCTATGTGGCCGAGACAACGTCGCCGGTCACCATTTCGGCGGGTGAAATCAACGGCCAGTCCCTGGTGATCATTGAGTTCGATCGTACCACGTTTTCGCAGTCGCTGGGCGTCACCTTCGAGAGCAGCGAGGATCTGGATGCGTGGCTGGAGGCGACCGGGCTGACGGAAACCGTGCAGCCGCTGAGCCCCACGCAGGAACGCGTGCAGCTGGTCGCGGTGCAGGATGTGCCCATCAAGTTCTACCGGTTGGTAACAGCCGTCGTCGGCACGGGCTCTGGGAGCCAGTGAGATAGTGTTGGGGAGAGTAGTGATCCGACTGAGAACCCCGGTGCCTTTGCGCCTGCCCGCAGGGCTAAAGGTGTTATTTGGCGCAGGTTCAACTTTCGCTGAAAGATTCCCGACTTCGCCCGGTATGGAAGGTAAACGCCATGAGAAAATGCCCATCACACACGGTCGCCGCAATCCCGTCACTGCTCGCCGGTCTCGTTGCGGGCACGGCCGCCGCACAGGATTTCAACGTCACGATTACCAGCGGCGTATTACGGGACGGCGCCCTTCACCTGGGGGAAAGCGTGTCCATCAACGACAGTGAAGTCGTCTTCGTGCTCGACGATTCACCGGGGTTCTCGCTTCCGTGCGGGGCCGGGAACGGCTGCGCGATCCCGGGGGGCGGACCGGATGACGTTTATCCAACCTTTGGGGGAGTGTCGGCCTACGCCAATGACCAGGGCTCATTTCGAGCCTATTTGGCCACCGGTACCGGTGGCGGAACCGGAGTACAGGTCGAGAACCAGATCAATCTGATCTGGACCCGGGATTTCGTTCGGGTGGATGAGACCACGCCTTTCGAATTCGTCGTCAACCCCGGTCTCCTGCGCCTCGTCGATGGCGGTGGCCATGGCGACACGGAGCTTCATGCCTCATGGAAGCTGATTGCCAAAGTCGAGGGCATCACCCAGTTCGAGGTTCACAAGCGACTCCACGGCAAGGGCAGTCTTTCCAGTAAACGCCGGGTCATCGCCAAGGATTTCTGTGCGATGAACTATCAGATGAGCCACGATACGGGTCCCATCGTTGGGACCTGGGAATGCCTGCTTGGCGAGGCAGAAGTGCCCGGTCGGGAGATCTTCGATCCGGACACGGGCCAGGTCATCGGCGGGGAGCCCGGTTACACTCTGTACTCCTATATCGGCGCCCAATACAAAACCCCGGCCTACCGCGGTGTTCTGGATCTCTCCGGCATCGGGGTCGGTGAGACGTTTACGGTCACCTACCAGATTCTTGCGGATGCGGTGGCCTACGGCCCGGACACTTTGGCGGAGTCGATGAGTGGTGATCCCCTGAAATACTCAGGCGGTGTGATGGTGGAATATGGCGATTATGGCGAGCTATTGCGGATCACCGACTTCACCATCGATGCCGAGGGCCGAAGCCATGTCCAGTTTCCGTCGAACCCGGAATACTACTACCTCCTGTGCAGCGGTGATGAGGTTGACGGAGTCGAGCCGCCGCTGGTCATCAAGGCCGGCGTGGATGGCCACGGAGAGCTGGTGGATCCCCGCTCCGCCGACCAGCAGCAACGCTCCTTTTACCTGGTCAAACGGGTGCGCAGCTCGGTTCCGTTGGACAGCGACGGCGACGGCATCGACGACGTATATGAACTGAATCATTCCGCAATCCTTGATCCTCTCAACGCCGGAGACGCCCTGGCTGACTCCGACGACGACGGACGCAATGCCCGCCAGGAGTACGTCGAGGGAACCGATCCGGAAACGGCCGACCAGGGGCCGACCACCGGAGGGCTGTATCCGGCGGCAGTCTTCGCCGTCGGCGAGGGCGGTGAGCTGGAAGCCGCCGATCTCAACAACGACGGTGTCATCGACCTGGTGACCTTCAATGGCGCGCTGAATGTAACCTTGGGCAATTCAGACGGGTCCTTTGCGCCGCCCCACCTTGTTGCCATCGCGGACGCCGGCTCCTCCGGTGACATCACCCTGGAAAGGCTCGATGGCGATGGCTTTCCCGATGTCGTGCTTGCAGACGAGTTCAACAACCGGGTCGAGATTCTGTTCGGAAATGGCCTGGGGGGGTTCACCTCCAATGCCAAACATGATCTGGGGGTGTCGCCCCGGCGCGTTGTGCTGGCGCGGGTCAATGACGACCCGCACCTGGACATCATTTCGGTCAACAACAACGCAAGAACGCTTTCGATCCTGCTGGGCAACGGAGACGGCACGTTTCAAACGCCGACCAGTCTCGACACGGAGTACCGCCCAACCGACGTGGTGGCCGCCCTGTTGAACAACGATGCGCATCCCGACCTGTCGGTGACCTTGGAAACGGGTGGCAGCCGCGTCGCAGTATTCCTGAGCAATGGTGATGGAACCCATGCTGCCAAGGTGATGTACCCGACCGGCGCTTCGCCGCAACGGGTGGTCGCCGGCGATGTGAACGGGGACGGCATCGTCGACATCATCACCGCCAACCGGACCAGCGACGGCGTTTCCGTGCTTCTGGGAAACGGCAACGGAACGCTTCAAGGAAAGGCTGACTACGCCACAGGCGACAATCCGGCGGGCATGCTGGTAACCGATCTGGATGGCGACACCGACTTGGACCTCATCGTGGCCCATCTTGCCGCGGGCCACCATGCCGTCCTGTGGAACGGCGGCAACGGAACATTCACGGCCGGCAGTCCAATTCATACCGCTTCGGGCAATCAAAACTGCCTGCTGTTTGATGTGGACCGCGACGGCATGCGTGATGTGGTGAGCCTGATAAACTCCGGTGGGGGAGGCGCCATTGTCAGCCGGGGCCTTCCCGGCAATCGCTTTGACACGCGGCAGCAGTTTAATTTCGATCCGGGCCAGTTCAGCCCCCGCGACTTCGAGGTGGCCGATGTGAATGCCGACGGCAGACCCGACATTCTGGTCAGCAACCAAAGCCAGAACGTGGTGGACATCCTGATCGGGCAGGCCGGAGGCGGATTCCTGGCGATGTCTTCAGTGCCGGTCGGCGCTCAAGTCGAGGGTCTTGCCGTGGGGCGGCTGAACGCAGGCCAGTCACTTGACCTCGCGGTGGTGACCCAGCGACCGGACTTTCTCCCGGGGAGTTCCAGCAATCGTTTGCACGTGCTTTATGGCGATGGTGTGGGCGGCTTCACTGCCGGACCGGTGATGGATCTGCATGCCCAGCCAGACGACGTGCTGATGGGTGATTTCGATGGCAACGGGTTGACCGACCTCCTGGTGGCTTTCGGCAGCTCCGGTGAGTTGCAGCTGTTCCTCAACAGCGGTGCAGATTTTTTTGTCCGGCCGCAGCATGAGCTGGGGGGGACCTCCTACGAACGGATCGTTGGCGACTTCGATGGCGACGGTGTGGATGACGTTGGTGCGGCTGTGTTTGTCAGCGGGCCGGCAGTGATCAAGATTCTGTCCGGTAGCAGCGCCGGAACGCTGACAGAGACGGAGGTGGTCACGCCATTGAACAACGGCAGTGTCTCCAGTCTCGATTGGGCGGATCTGGACGGCGATGGAAGGCGGGACATGGTGGCGGTGGTGTTTCAGGCAGGCGCGGAGAGTTTGGTGATTTACCCCGGCGGCAGCGGGGGAGATTTCGGTGGCGAACAGTTGGTGCTGGGTGGCTACGCCGGTGACATCATGGTGGCCGACGTCAATGGAGATGGCCTGCCCGATCTTTTGAATGGCGCTGACGTCCGACTGGCCGCGTCCGGCGGCGGCTATCGGGCGGTCCAGTCCTACCACATGGGCAGTGCCTCGTTGGCGCCGAAGTTGGCGGACTTGAACGGTGACGGTCGCCCCGATCTGGTTACCGCGGACGACCTGGGCGACGCCGTGACTGTTCTGTTGCATCGCTGAGCGCCGGAGGGCGGGTCAATTACTATTCGGCTTTTCACTTCCGAATCTCCCCTTCATTCTCCGCGCATGGGAAAGAATGCCGGCGGCTCGGACAATGAATTAAAGGCGAAGATCCGTGAGTTGATCCTGATCAAAGGAGGGGGCGGCAATGAGGATCTGGTAGAGGACCTGATCGAGAACGCGCTCAAACTGCTCACCGATGTCAAGGTGCGCGGCGATGTGCGGGTCATCCAGACGGCGGTGCGGGAACTGCGATATGCTTTCCGATTGTTCGAACCGTTTGATCAGAAACGCAAGGTGACCGTCTTTGGCTCGGCGCGCACAAAACCGGATCGGATCGAATATCAGAAGGCGGTTGAATTCGGCCGGAAAATGGTCGAGGCCGGTTTCATGGTCATCACCGGCGCGGGCGGCGGGATCATGCAGGCGGGGCACGAAGGGGCCGGTGCCGAAAACAGCTTCGGCTGCAACATCCGGCTGCCGTGGGAGCAGTCCGCCAACCCGGTCATCGAGAGGGACAAGAAACTCATCACGTTCCGCTACTTCTTCACGCGAAAACTGCAGTTCATCCGGCAGTCCGACGCGGTGGTCCTCTTTCCGGGGGGCTTCGGCACCCTCGACGAGGGTTACGAAGCGCTGACCCTCATGCAGACGGGCAAGAGCCGACTGATGCCGCTGCTGCTGGTGGACAAGCCGGGAGGGACCTATTGGAAGGCCTGGGACAAGCACGTCGTGGAACACCTGCTGCGAAACGGGCTGATTTCCGAAGATGACCTGAACCTCTACGAGATCACGGACGACGTGGATCACGCGGTGAAGGTGATCACCCGTTTCTACCGCAACTATCATTCGAGCCGGTTCGTGAGAGATCTCTATGTCATCAGGCTGCTGCATCCGATCACCGAGACGGCGATCAAGGCGCTGAACGAGGACTTTGCGGACATCGTTGCCGGCGAACCCATTCACGCGATCAAGGCCACAGCCGATGAACGCGAGGACGAGGACTTCATCAATCTTCCGCGCATCGCGTTTACGTTCAACCGAAAGGATTACGGCCGGCTGCGGGAACTGATCGATGCGCTCAACGGAATGTGACCATCGCAGAAAAATTTTCCGCGACCGGATCATCTTTGGGCTTGAGAATCACTCCCCGATCGTCGATAAGTCTTACGTCAGCTGCGGGCAGATTTGCAGGACTCGCCGAAGCCCGCCATGATCTTTGGAAGCAACCGGATCCTGCCCAGATTTACCCTGCGGTGTGCGTGTATCGAAACTATATCCTTGAACCTTAAGTTAGTACGAATGGAGCCTCTATTTCGGTTGTGGCCGACAGGCCTTCGCTGGAAGTCGAAAATCATCGATCGGGTTCCACCTGGTTTCAAAGAACGTTCAAAGGAACTGTTCCCCACGGCATCTGCGGGGTTTTTTCTGTACCCGTTGCCAGTCGCCTGAACTTGAACCGGCAAAGTTGCTTTCCCTTGGCCGGATCGCAGGTTGTTGTTAGTTTCCCTCCGCTGACCTGCTGCTTGTGCTCCGCTGTCAACCCCGGCCGCAACAGGGATCTTACCATGGCGACATCGGCTCTCCTCCGCCGCGCCCACCTCGGGCCCTCCATCTTTGTCCGTTCCGGCGTCCCGAGGGCGCGCACCAGAGAATCCCGCAATTTCTTCGATGAAGTCTGAATTCAAGCCCCGGATGCTCAACGCACTGCTCGCGGTGGCCGGGATCTACGTGCTGCTTCTGCTCCGGCCGACAATGTTCGGCGATCGGTTTGTCGATGCGCAGGTTGGGGCCGAATTGACGCCGGGCGTTTTGCTCCGGGTCCACTATCATGAGCGCATCCCCTACTACATGCTGATCGATGGCGAAGTGGGCGGCCTCATAGGCGATCCGGTGCGCCGGGCACTGGAACGTTCCGGACTTGTGCATCGCTGGGAGGCGACACCTCCCCAGCGGCAGCTGCTGCTTCTGCGCGGGGCTGATGGCTACCACGCCGGGCTTGGCTGGTTCATGACCACCGGGAGAATGCAGTTCGCTGCGTTTTCGGAACCGATTTACCAGGATCGGCCAAATGTCGCGCTGGCACGGCGGGAGGACGATCGGCTGGCCTCGGGCCGATCCGTTTCCGAAGCGCTCGCGCATCCCGAACTGCGACTGCTGTTGAAGAAGTCCTACACTTACGGACCTTTGCTGGATGCCGCCATCGCACAAGCGAAGCCGCGGAGTGAGATGACCTCCGGCGACAATCTGGCGATGCTGCGAATGATTGGTGCGGGCCGGGCCGACTACCTCTTTCTTGGCGGCGAGGAGGCGAGGGCACTGCTTGATCAGGCCGACCCAGGCAGGCGTCGATTCAAGCTCGTTCAGTTTACGGATGTCCCGCCCGGTGGCGTCCGGCACGTCATGTTCAATCGATCTGTTCCCCCGGACTGGATAAACCGGTTCAACGGTGCGCTGGATTTGGCCTCCTCGCCGAACCGAACCGACCCTGGGCACCAAGAAAGATGAGAACCAGAAACCAAAACTGGCTGCTGGCCGGCACGGGGTTGCTGTTGTTTCTCGCATATCTGGGATGGAAGGAATACAGCGTCCGGAGGGAGGGGATTGAACGGGTTCGTCAACATGCCGCCTACGTTGCCGATGCTTTGTGGCAGCTGCAGCCCGAGACCTTGACCAACTACCTGCTGCTTGCAGCGCAGGCCGGCGGCTATCGGGAGCTTCACATCGTGCGGGACGACGGTGAACAGTTTGCGCACTTCAGCGGACATCCCCTGAACCGCGCTGAGAGGTGGCTGGAACGGGTGGGCCTGATTTCCGCATTGGAGTTTACGGCTCCCGTGGTGCATCGCGGCGCGACCATCGGCCGCATCGACGCCGTGTGGTGGAGCCGCACCATCTACGATGAGTTCAACGCCGCAATCGCCTTCGCGCTCGGGCTGTTCCTGCTGGAGCGGCATCTGCGGGTCCGTGACGGCAACCGGCTGCTCGAGCTGCGGGTGGACGAACGCACCCGCGAACTCCACGAAAGCGAGGCCCGTTACCGGGCCCTGAGCGACTCGTCGTTGCTGGGCATCGTGGTGCGCACCGGGGAGGGGATCGAGTACGCCAACGAGGCGGCCGCCCGGATGGCGGGACTCGAGAATCCCGGTGCCGTAAAGGAAGGGGATCCGTGGAGGCGCTTCGTGGCGCCCGAGTTTCACGAAGAGCTGCGCGACCGGGAGGAGAGGATGCTGCGGGGCGAGAATGTGCCGGTGCATCCGGGCTGGGTGGGCATCCGGAGCGACGGAACGCGCCGGTGGATCCAGTCCGGCTCGACACGCATTGACTGGAGGGGGCGTTCCGCCGTGCTCGTCTTCATGATCGACATCACGGAGCGCAAGCTCGCGGAGGAGCGTCTGCTCCATGAGCGGGACCTCTCCAATCAGATGATCAACAGCCTGCCGGGCGTCTTCTACCTGTTCGACCGCGCCGGCGAGTTTCTTCGTTGGAACGAAAACCTGTGCACCGTGACCGGGCGCACCGGAGAAGAACTCCGCCAGATTCATCCGCGAGAATTCTTCCGCGAGGCCGACCGGCATCGGATTGAAAAGTTCATCGACCAGGCCTTCGCGGGTGGCCAGGCGGAGACCGAGGCCGAGATGTTGAACCGCGCGGGGGAGGGAAGGCCCTTCTTCCTGACCGGGAGGCGGATCGAACTGGAGGGGCGCCCGTGTCTGATGGGCATGGGCATCGACGTGTTCGAACGCAAACGCGCCGTCGAGGCACTGCGCATTTCCGAGGAACGGCATCGCATCACCGCGCAGATGACCTCGGACTTTGTCTACGTACTGAGAGTAGCGCCGTCCGGTGAACTGGCTTTGGAGTGGATCAGCGAATCCTTTTCCCGGATCACCGGATATTCCATGGACGAGTATCGCTCCCTTACCGATCCGTTCGAAATCATCCACACGGAAGACCGGGCGCTGATGGCCGAGACCTGCCGGCGAAATCTGGCGGGGGAGTCCACCGCCATCGAGGCTCGGCTCATCACGCGGGGGGGACGGGCGCGATGGGTGATCGCCTACGCCCAACCCCACTGGAGCGCCGACTGCTCCCGGGTGGAGATGATATATGGCGCGGCCCAGGACATCACGGCCCGCAAGAAGGCCGAGGAAACGCTGCAAAGGCGCGAACGATTGTTGCGCCTGTTCGTCGAGCATTCGCCCGCGGCGATCGCCATGTTCGACCGCGACATGCGCTATCTGGGGGCCAGCAACCGGTTCTGCTCCGACTACGGGCTCCCGATACAAAATCTGGTGGGACGGCTGCACTACGAGGTTTTTCCGGAAATCTCCGAGCGCTGGAAGGCGATCCATCAACGCTGTCTCGGTGGCGCGGTGGAAATGTGCGAGGAGGATGCCTTTCAGCGTCTGGACGGACGGATCGACTGGGTGCGTTGGGAGATCCGTCCCTGGGAGGAATCGGCCGGTGTGATTGGTGGCATCGTCCTCTTCTCGGAAGTGGTCACCGAGAAGAAAAGGGCCAAAGACCGGGAGCGGCAGCTGCTTGCCATCCTGGAGGCGACTCCGGACTTTGTCGGCATCGCGGACCATCAGGGGCGGCTGGCCTATGTCAACCGGGCGGGGCGGGAGATGATGGGAATCGGCGAGAAGGAGGACCTCACGGCGTTGCGGCTACGCGATTACGTTTCTGAAGAGACCGGGAACTACATAGAAACGGTGGGCATACCAGCGGCGATCCGCGACGGCCACTGGCATCACGAGACGGAGCTGGTCGCCCGGGACGGTCGGGAAGTGCCCACCTCCCAGGTGTTGCTCGTACATCGGGACGATCAGGGGCGCCTGGAATATGTTTCCACCATCGCCCGGGACATCAGCGAACGGCGCCAGGCCGGGGAACAGCTCCGCGTGAAGGATCTGGCCATCCGGTCCGCCGTCGTCGGCATCTGTTTCACCGACCTTCTGGGGCGCGTGACCGATGCGAATCCGGCTTTTCTCAGGATGTGGCGCATCCCGAATCTGGAGGATCTGCTGGGCAAACCCGTCATGGAACTCGGCAGCGATCCCGGCAGGGTCACGGAAATCCTGGCCGTGATCCAGCGGCAGGGTTCCTGGGAAGGCGAGGAGGTTGCGCGGCGTCTGGATGGATCACCGTTGATCGTGCAGATGGCCACCGCCCTGATCCGTGATCATGACGGCAAGCCCGTCGGCATGATGGGGACCTTCACCGACGTGACGGAAGCGAGACAGACTCAGGACCGGCTGCGCGAAAGCGAGCTGCGCTTCCGCACCCTTTTCGACCGCTCCCCGGCTGGGGTGGCGCTGATCGATCGCGAAACCCACGGGATCGTGGAGTGCAACGAAATGACCGCCCGGCTGCTGGGCTACCCGGTCAGTGAACTGCTGGCCCTCCGCCTGGAGGAACTGGGCGCGGACGAATCCGTCGCCGGCATGATGCGGGAACTTCGTCAGCTGGCACCCGGAAGTTCAGGTTCGTTTGAAACCCGGATGCGGACCAGGGATGGCCAGCTCCGTGACTTCGCCGCCACCACCCACCTGCTTGAGCTCGACGATCGGCAGTTGGTTTACACGATCCTGATCGACATCACCGACCGCCGCCGCGCCGAACGTGCGCTGCGCGAAAGCGAGGAGCGGTTCGCCGCCGCTTTCCGGGCCAACCCCGCCGGCATCTCACTGACGACCTTCGAGGCCGACACCTGCCTGGACGTCAACGATGCCTTCCTTGCCATCGTGGGCCGGCCCCGGAGCGAGATCGTGGGCCGGACGGGGCTGTCGGTGGGACTTTACTCCTCCGAGGTCCAGCGGCGGGAGATACTCGCGACCGTCTGGCAGCGGGGCGCAACCTCCAGTGCCGAATCTCCCATCGTCCGCGGCGACGGCCGGGTGGTTCACACGCTCCGCTCGGTCGAGCGGGTGACCGTGAACGGCGAGGACTGCCTGCTGACGCTGCTGGTGGACATCGGCGAACGGAAACGCGTGGAGCAGCTTCTCACGACCTTTGCCCGCCTCGGCCGCGAGCTCAATGCCGCCAAGTCCGCGCGTGACGCCGCGCGCAGCATCCTGGACAACGCGGACCAGTTGCTCGGCTGGGACAGCTGCTCGCTTTCACTCTATTCGCCGGAGTCGGACAGGGTGTCCTCGGTTCTGGCCATGGACACCATGGACGGCCAGCGCCGGGAGTGCCCGCCTGGCTACAATGATGCTCCGCCGGCTCCCATCGCCCGGCGCACCATCGAGATGGGCGCGCAGCTGCTGCTGCGTCAGGGTCCGGTTGCCGAAGACTCCGACCTCGTGCCGTTTGGCGACACATCGCGGCGCTCGGCTTCGCTCATGTTCGTTCCGATCCGGGATCAGCAGAGGACGGTCGGGGTGCTCTCCATCCAAAGCTACCGACCCAAGGCCTACGGCCAACGCGAGCTCGAAGTGCTTCAATCGTTTGCCGACCATTGTGGCGGAGCGTTGAACCGCATCCGGGTGCAGGAAGCGCTGCAAGAGAGCGAGGAACGCCTGCGCCGGGCGGTGGAGGGTGGGGGCGTCGGGCTCTGGACCTGGATCGTCGCCACCAACGAACTGGAATGGAATGAACAGCTCAAGCGAACCTTCGGACTTCCCATTGATGCCGGCGATCTGACGCTCGATTGGTTCGTCTCGACCATTCACCCGGAGGACCGGTCCGGGGTGGAGCGGGCGTTTCGTGGCGCTCTGGCTGAACACCGGGAGTTTCATGCGGAATATCGGATCCGGTGGCCCGACGGCTCGGACCACTGGATCGAGGCGCTGGGTACCGGCGTGTACGACGAAGCAGGAACGCCGGTGCAGATGCGTGGGGCCGCCCTGGAGATCTCCGCGCGCAAGGCATCCGAAATCGCCTTGAGGGAATCTCGGCGGATGTTGCGCACCGTGATCGACAACATCCCCCAGGGAGTGTTCTGGAAGGACCGCGAAAGCCGCTATCTCGGCGTCAACCGGCTGGCCGCGCGGACATTTGGATTTGAAGAGCCGGAGGAACTGATCGGTCGGACGGATTCAGAGATTGGCAGCCTGACCCCCGAAGAGCGGGAGCAGTTCGTGCGGGTGGACCGGGAGGTGATCGCCAGCGGCCGGGAACGACGTGGTGTTGTCGAGTCGGCCACCCTCGCGGACGGCTCCGAAATCTGGCTGGAGACGAGCAAACTGCCGTTGCGGGATGAAACGGGACAGGTGTTCGGTGTCCTCGGCACCTGGCAGGACGTGACCGAGCGCCGGCAGCGGGAACTCGATCTCCGCCTGCGCAACGCCGTTCTGGGAGCGCTGGCGGACGCCGCCGGAGAGCTGTTGCGCGCAGCCCACTGGCGTGACGGGGTCCAGAGTACCATTGAGGCATTGGGCCGGGCCACCGGCGTGAGCCGGGTCTACCTGCTGGAATTGGTGTCCGCCGTCGTCGACAATGAGGAACTCAGGTTGCAGGGCGAATGGAGCGGCCCCAAGGTGGGGGCTGCGTTCGGGGAAGCGGTCGCCACGTCGGGCGGCGTGCCCGGGTCCGCGTTTGCCGAATGGTTTGGGGAGCTGAAGCTGGGGAACCCGGTGATCGCCCGCATCAGTGAACTGCCCCCGGGCAAACGAGCACTGCTGGGGGACCGGCAGGTTTTTTCCTTTGCCGCATTTCCCATTCATGTCGGGAGCAGCTGGTGGGGCTTCGTCGGCTTCGACGACTGCGCCGCCGAACGCGCGTGGTCCGAAGCCGAGATCAATGCGCTGCGCACGACTGCCGGCCTGTTCTCGGCGGCGATCGAGCGTCATCGGGCAGCCGGTGCGATTCGCGAAAGCGAGGAACGCCTGCGGCTGGCCATTCAGGCGGCCCGGCAGGGACTCTACGATCTGGATGTCCGCACCGGCAGGGTGACGGTTTCCCCGGAATACGCGCAGATGCTCGGTTACGATCCCGCCCTGTTCTTGGAGACCAACGAAAAATGGATCGAACGACTTCATCCCGACGACCGCGACCAGGTGTCGGCGCGCTTTCAGGACTACCTGCAGGGGCGGATCAAACGGTACCAGGTGGAGTTCCGCCAGCGGTCGCGCAGTGGCAGCTGGGTGTGGATTCTTTCGATTGGACAGATCGTGGAACGCGACGCCGCGGGGAACCCGGTCCGCATGCTCGGCACGCACACCGATGTGACCCGGTTGAAACAGGCCGAACTGGCGCTGGCGGAATCGGAGCAGGCCATGCGGGCGCTGGCCGGCAGCCTGCAACAGGCGCGGGAAGCGGAACGCACGCTGATCGCGCGCGAGGTGCATGATCAGATCGGCCAGTCCCTGACCGGACTGAATCTGGACATCGCCTGGGCGCAACGGCTGCTCGAGAAGCACCGGACCGCGGCCGATTTCGACCAGCTCATGCAGCACCGGCTGGGACGCATGTCCACGCTGGTGGACGAGACCGTCATGTCCGTGCAGCGGCTGTGTTCGGACCTGCGCCCCGGCATCCTCGATGACCTCGGCCTTGTCGCGGCTCTGGAATGGCAGGCGGATGAGTTCGCCGAGCAGACGGGCATCCCGTGCGAGGTCAAGGCGCCGAAATCCGTTGACGGGCTCTCCAGCGATCAGTCAACCGTGCTGTATCGAATCTTTCAGGAGTCCCTGACCAATGTCGTTCGCCATGCCAGGGCAACCCGGGTGACCGTCCGTTTGGTCCGTTCCGAAGGCTCGGTGCGACTGGAGGTATCCGACGATGGCGTGGGCATGCCGGCCAGTGTCCGGAACCATGCCAGTTCTCTGGGGCTGCTGGGGATGCGGGAGCGGGCGGCCGCGGTCGGCGGCGAGGTTCGCTTCGACAGCGGGGCCGGCAAGGGCACCACCGTCGCAGTTCAGCTGCCTCTCAAGTCATGAGCCAGCGCAAGAAGACCCTCTGCATCGTGGTGGTGGATGACCACGCGATCTTTCGCCGGGGCGTGCGGGACATCCTGATGGAGAGCCTGCCGCAGGCAAGGGTCGTCGAGGCCGGTGACGCGCCGACGGCCATGCGGGTGATCGACACCAATTCGCCTGACCTGGTGGTGCTGGACATCTCCATGCCCGGACGCACCGGGGTGGATCTCTTGCGGGACATCAATCAGGCGCACCCCTCGCTGCCGGTGCTTGTCCTGAGCATGCACCCGGAGGAGCAGTATGCCGTGCGCGTGTTGAAGGCGGGCGCAGCCGGCTACCTGACCAAGATGCTGGCGCCAAACGAGCTGGTGAAGGCGGTGGAGCAGATCCTCGGAGGCGAGCAGTACGTAAGTGACGCCCTGGGACAGTTGCTTGCCCGACGCATGACCCGGAGTGAGGCCCCTCTTCCGCACGAACTGCTCTCTCCCAGGGAACACGAGATCATGCTGCAGCTGGCCGTCGGCAAGCCCCTGAAGGAAATCGCCCTCGATCTCTCGATCACCATCCAGACCGTCAGCACGCATCGGAGCAGGATACTGCGCAAGATGGGGTTCAAGACCAATGCCGAGCTCACCCGCTATGCCGTGGAGCAGAAGCTGATCTGAGATTTCGTCAACCGTCCCGAGGACTTCAGCCGGGCGTTGCCAGGCGGTTCAACCACTCGTGCACCCGCAGCGCCTCCGTGGCTCCCCACGCCTGGGCGTCGCAGCCGCGTTGCGCGTGTGGGGCATCGCCGTCGACCACCTCAGGAAGCTGCCCGTGGCAGCCCTCTTCAAGCAGTCGATCCATGCTGCCGAGATAGGAGCGGGCCGCCGCGACCGCGGTCGGCGATTCGCCGTGCGCGATGGCCAGGGCCTCGCAGAAAACCGGGAACGGCCAGGTCCAGGCGGTTCCGTTGTGATAGGCGGGCTTGCGCCGGGTGTCTTCGTCGCCTTCGTAACGACCCCAGTAGGGATTCCCCGGATCATTGAGCAGCCCGCCACCGTTTGCATGGATCGGCAACGGTGGCTCGGCCGGCAGCGGCGCCAGCGAACGGATCGCTCCCGGTACGACCAGATGATCGCGGGCGGCATCCACACAGCGACGGGCCCGCTCGCCGGACACCAGTCCGAGACTGATGGCAAACAGGCAGTTGCTTCGCAGCACCGTGTCCTTCACCGCGTGGGCAGCCGGGATGCCGGCCCGCGCAATGAGCGAGTCCGCAAACCAGCCCCTGTCCTCCAGCCAGTAGAGTGCATCCAGCGACTGCGAGGCCCGCAGCGCGAGCGCGGCCCATTCGGACTTTGGGTCCAAACGGGCCAGCAACCGCAGCAGCCGGATCCAAAGCGCCTGGATCTCGATCGGGTAGCCCTCCCGCGGCGTGCCGGCGGGATAGTTGGTGTCCATCCAGGTGAAATGGCTGGGGCTCCACACGAGACCGGACTCGCGATCTACACGGATGCCGTTGGCCGTGCCGGCAAGGTAGCCGCTCGCGATGCTCGTCAAGACGTCACGCACGGAGCGTCGTTCATCCACCGACAGGTCAAGAATTTCGTCGCCGATCGCTGCCGCCAGCTCTCCGGCGACGACGCCATACCAGAGCGGCGCATCGCTCGTGTCGCGATTCGAAGCGTCCGAACCGTGGATGGTGTTGGGCAGCGTACCCTTCTCCTCGAAGCGGCCAAACACGATGAGCAGCTGCTTCACCTCCTCCGTCCATCCGCCCGCGATCATGCCCCGTGCGCAGATCAACGTGTCGCGCCCCCAGTCGAGGAACCAGGGATATCCCGCGATGACGGACTTGAACTGGTCCCGACGCACGATGAACTGTGACGCCGCCCGGCGCAGCTGCTCGCCGAAAGCCGCCTGCCGATCGTCTGCATTCTGTCTGCCCGCGTCGGCGAGCGGGGCAGGGCTTCGGGGCTCCGCAGGCTGGAACGCTCCCGTTTCAGCCGACTCGGCCGACGCCGCCAACCAAACCGAAGCGCCATCCTCAAGCAATGGCAGGTCGAACCAGCCCGGACTCCAGCCATCGCCGGAGCCCGTCTGGCCGCGGCTGGCCTCGACCGGGTGCGGCAGATCCTGGCTCCATTCCGGTCCGGCGTGAAAAGTCCCGGCGGATGCGACAACCCGGACCGCCCGATCCGATGCCGGCGTGAAGGCAAATCCCGGCCGTCCCTCCAGCGGACGGGCGTTCGAAGCAAAGTGATGATCGGCGCCCTCGTTGCGCTTCGTTTCCCAATGAAAATTGCGGTCCTCGAGATCAAGTCGTGCGGTGAGCCGCAGCGGCAGCCCGTCTAAAGCGCGGGTCTCCTCGCGGGTGAACTCGAAAGCGACCCTGTTTTCCCCTGCAGGCATGCTTGCGTCCATGCGCACCATCACGCTTCGCCCGTCGCCGGCCTGCACCCGGAACCGCCAGGACGCGGTGCCGGGATGCGCCGCCGGTTCCACGCCGAACCACACCAGGGTCGTGGCATTGAGCGGGGCGATGAATCCGTCGGCATTGGCCCAGAGACGCAGCCGCTTGATGAAGACGTGCCGGTCCACCGGCAACGACCCGTGCAGGTTGGCGGCCAGCACGCAATCGTACTTGGACTGAACCCGGCCGAGATCCAGGTTGATGCGGGCCATGCCGCCGCGGCCATTGGTCAGCAGCACGGTGCGGGCTGCGGCCCAGTGGTTGAGCGGGTCGCCTGCCGCAGCGGGTTCCCATTCGCCGGCCGGTTTCAGAAAGCGCACGGTTCCGGTCAGCGATTCGGCCCGGTCGGTGAACTGCTTGATGACCAGCGTCCCGTCGCCCGCCGTCTGGCCGGGCGGCACAACGGCAAACCAGTCTTGCGGGCCGGGCGTGGATTCGAGGTTCAGGACTTGTTCATTGGCGAGCCGCACGTGACAGCGGAACCGGCCGGGGAGGCGGATCAGCAGCCAGTGCTCCGGCGGCACCAGGGTTACACGGCGTTCGTCTGAACTGGTCCATCGCACAACCGGCCGGTAGCCGGCGGGCGATTCGACTCCCATGAGCCGGGTGAGCAGGGACTCGGGATCGTTGGCCTCCCGACCGATTGCTGACCAGGCTGCCGCACCGAAAGCCGTGGAGTTGCCGACGGCCTGGGCGGCCTGCAGCGCGAACATGACCCTTTGCCGCGCGTCCCGATACTGGCTCCCAACCAGATCGACGGGCATGACCAGCTCGAGGCAGGAGCAGCCACCGGGAGTCAGGGTGATGCGCGTTCGCCCATCCCCGGTCTCGGTCACGCCTTCGGGAGCCCTTCCCAGAAGCAGAGTGTAGCCGCCCGAAATGAACTGTTTCCATGCCGCCCGCATCAGGGAGCATTCTTCCTCCAACAGCTCGGCTCCGTCGCGACCGGTGAAATGGACCGTCCCTCGATCTTCTGCCGAGGCGTCGCTCCAACCGGCCGCCCACGAGATGCTCTGAGGCGATTCCATGTCCAGATTGAGCAGAACCAAAACTGCTCCGTCGGCCCGCAACCTCAGGAAGGCGAGGACGAGATCTTCCGGCGTCGAGACGCGAACCAACTTGGCGCCGTCGAAGAAACACGGATGCTCCACGAGCAGTCGGTTCAACTCCGCCAGTTCGGCGACGATGTTGGTGTCCGCGCCCCAGTTGAGGCCGCGGGCCGAATGCACGTTCACCTGTTCGGCCGCGAGCCACTCGACGCCGTTCGTGAAGCCGAAACCGCCGTTCACGCTCGCCAGCGCGCACAGCCGGTTGCGGAGCAGCGACCACGCGCGGCCCTTTTTCGCGAGCCGGTCGTTGTCGTGGGTTTCGCTGTAGTGGACCAGCAGTCCAACCCCTTTGCTCGCCCGCCAGGTGTGATCGAGGTAGCTGCAGAGCTGGGCGGGTGAGCAGTTCTGAAACAGCTCGGAGTAGGCCCATTGCATGCCGCCCTCCGTGAGCCGGATCGCCGTGTCGTCCCACCCCCCGCCCAGACCTTCGAGGAGGAACACGGATTCGGGAAACTCCATCTGCACCCGCGCAGTGATGTACTGCCACACCAGGGTGGGAACCTTGTAGCCGGCATCGCAGCGGAAACCATCGACGCCGCGCCGGCACCAGACCAGGAACGCCTCCGCCAGTTCATCCCACAACTCGGTGCTGGCCGGATCGATCTCGACCAGGTCTGCCCACGTCGTGCCCCACGCACCGGGGCTGACAAATTTCCCGTCCGTTCCGCGCACAAACCACTCCGGGTGCCGCTCGAACAGCGTCGAGTGCCAGCCAGTGTGATTGATGACGAGATCAACGATCACCCGGCCGTCGCGCAGGTGGACCGCGTCAACCAACTCCTCGAACTGCTGGATGCCGGTGGTGCGCTGGTCGAACTCGATCAACGCGGGATCGATCGCCGTCAGATCCTGCAGCGCGTAGGGACTTCCGAAGCGGCCAAATCTCGCGAGCGTGGTCGGTGTGGGGCTGACCGGCAGGAGGTGCAGAATGCGGCAGCCGAGCGTGTCGAAGATGTGGGGCAGCTGCCTCCGCAGGTCGTGCAGCGTGCCCGAAGGCGGGATGACCGTGTAGCCCTGATCGTCGAGCTGCCTGAGCCGGGCGTCTTGGGCTGGGTCGAGAGTGACGGCCTTGTCGCGGTTCGGTCCAAACATGCGCGGAAAGGCGCAGTAGATCGTGTTCGCGGTGCGGCACCAGTTGGGCAGGACGTTGATCCCCAGATCATCGCCTCCGGGCCAGTGAAGCCAGCCCTGGGCATCGATCGCGTAGGCCTTGGCGCGGAAGAATCCCACCTCGGCCAGCGGCAGCCCGATGACCCACGCCCTGCCATTCCAAGCCATCTCGAGGTCGCGCCAGGCGCGTCCCGCCGGCGGCAGCCGGTGGAAATGGGCGGAGCGAATCTCCCGGCGCAGTTCCTGACCGCGTCCGATGGTGGTCCGGAGGCGTGCACGAATGCCGTCCCGCACGGCCGCGGGATTGGCGGGGCGCAGCTCCACCTCCAGAAAGTCTCCGACAAAGCGGACGTGCCGTGCCCCTGCCGGGGGAGACATGGTGAGAGTCAGTTCGTCAGCCACGGGCGGGAGCTTCCAGAACGTGGCGTTGAATTTCAACGACCATTCCAGAAACGAAAAAGGTGGCCGGGTTGTCAGGCCACCGCTTTCGGTCAAATGGGGTGCCGCGCCGGCTACTCGGTGCGCACGATGGCGCCCGACTCCTTCTTGCGGGAGTTCTGGGCAATCACGCGGGCGAGCATGTCGCCCAGTTCCTTGACCCGGGGCGGCTTGCTCAGCACGCCGTCCACCTGGGCAGGAACATCGCCGTCCTCCTTCATCATGGTGCCCCAGCCGGTCAGCATGACCACCGGAGTGCCCGGCCATTCGGCCTTGATGGCATTGGCGACCTGGCGGCCGTCCATTTCCGGCATGCCCAGGTCGGTGATGACGACTTCGAAGGCCTCATTCCGCTCGGCGGCCTTGCGGAACAGGTTCAAACCGGCGGTGCCGCTGTCGGCGGTGACCACCTGGTGTTTGAAGAGCACCAGCGAATCGGTGAGCAGTTCGCGGATGAGCGGCTCGTCGTCGATGCACAGAATCCGCAGCGGTCGGGCGAAGGCATTGGTGTCCGAGCGGCCATTGCGGCGGCGGACGCAACCGCGCACCGGGAAGACCAGCCTGAAGGTCGTGCCCTTGCCCACTTCGCTCTCGATCTCGATGGCGCCGTCGTGACGTTCCATCATGCCGTAGACCATCGCCAACCCGAGACCCGAGCCGCCCCGCTGGGTCTTGGTGGAGAAGAACGGCTCGAGGCACCGTTGCCGGGTCTTTTCATCCATGCCCACACCGCTGTCGGTGATCTCCATGATGACGTGGCTGTACTTGACCTCCCCGCAGGGGCCGCCCCGGACGGCGACCGCCCGGGTGGTGAAGGTGATGTCGCCGCCTTGAGGCAGGGCATCGAGGGCGTTGAAGAGCAGGTTGGTGAGCGCCTCGCGCAGTTCGCTTTCGTCGCTCGGGAAGGCGGGGAGCAGTTTTTCGAAGCGGGTGTTCACCTCCACCTTGATGCCGGCGTTCTGGCTCATGTCCCGCCAGCGGGGTCGGGTCAGTTCGATGACCTCGTCGATCACCCGGTTCAGGTTGACGGGCGCCAGATCTTCCTCGCCATGACGGCGCCGGTAAAATTCTCGCATCCGGGCGACGATGTGGGCGATGTCCTCACCTGACTTGCGGATGTATTCGATGTGCTTGCGGGATTTGTCGGGGATGTCCTTCAGTGTTGTGAGCAGGATGTCGGAGTAGGCCACGATCGGCGAAAGGGCGTTGTTGATGTCGTGGGCCATTCCGCTGGCCATCTGGCCGAGCGCCCGCAGCCGTTCCAGCTGCATGACCGAGTTTTGGGTCAACCGGAGCTCGTCGTAGGCTTTCTGCAAACCCTCGGTCAGCCGGACCTGGTCAAACAACGTCCGGCACTTCTCCTCTGACGAAAGCACCTGGACCTGCAGGGCCTCCTTTTCCGTCTGAATTGCAGCGATTTGCTGGAGCACCTGCTCGTTCTTGTAGCGGACCTCTTCCAATACGAGGACAATCATGGACACCGCAATGAACAATTGCAGGACAGCCGCCACGAAGAAACCGGCATTGCTGAGATTGTTGTAGTTGGTCGAAAATGGGTAGGTTCCGAGATAGACGCCCCAGAGGAAGAATCCCAGTGAAAGCATGCCGGCCCCGACAAATGGCATCTTCTTGCGCAGTCGGAAGAAGCAGACCGCCGCGAAGATGCTGCCCAGCCCCATGAGGATGAACACCGGCAGCTGGGCCAAGAGCTTGTCGTGGTTGGTCAGCTCCGGACTGACCATGGTCCAAACCATCAGAAACAACATGAACAGGCCGAACAGCGTCTGTCGCACCGGCAGGCCGAGAAACTGCAGGCTGCCCCAGAGGAGGAATACCGCGGAGATGCCCACACACCACTGCTTGACTACAAACGCCCAGGTGCCGAGTTCCTTCGAATCCTGGGTGATGCTCAACGTGAGCCAGAGAGCATAAAAGAGCCAGGCAGCCGTCCAAACCGTGAAATAGTTCCTCTTGGTGTATTGGTTCAGATAGAAGAACAGACCCACCAAAACCCAGACCGACAACAGCGACACCATGAGGGCGGCCTTGACGTACTGGTCGCTGAATTCGGCGTTGCTTACGAGGCTTTGGAGGAAGAGTTTCATAGTATGGGCGGGCTGGGACAGGTCGGCCCCCACCACGGCGACCAGTTTCCCGTCCGGTTAAAAGCACACCCGCTGGCCCGGTTTAGCTAGTCGCGGGCCATTCCAACCAAACTTTCTCCCGGCGGCTCACCGTCGAATGCCGCATCGCAGCTCCCGAACGCTTATCGCTTTTGCGTGGAGAACTGGTCCTCCTTGTCCCGGAACAGCACATTGAAGGTCGTCATCGAGCCGTAGCAGCGCGTGATGTACTGCTGGAGGTCGAACTTGTCGGCAGCCGAAAGCTCATCCATGGCGTTGATCTTCTGTTCCAGCACCCGGAGGTTGTTCCGCATCATCACGATCTTGTGGAAGAAGACCTCGAGCTCGATGTCCTTCGGCTGCAGGGTGGGATCTGCAGGTTTGAGCACCAGGGTGCCCTTTCGCCATCTGGCGGCCAGCTGGCCGACCACCTCATCCGGCTTGCTGATGCCGAACCGGTTCACGGTGGACTCGACGATGTCGGCTACAAATTGTTTGAGGGGCAGCTCAAGACCCTTGACCGAGGCGGCCGCCTCGGCCGGAAGCAGGTCGCTCAGGCCGGGTGACACTTCCCGTATCGCATCGCTGAACTGGATGCTGGCGCTTTGCTCGGTCAGCGCCTTGACCGTACCGGTGCCGTACTGCGGGTGCCGGACCGCCATGCCGATGTGCATTTCTTCGATCTTCATAAATTGTCCTTTGGCCGTGCGTGGGAATGTTTGAGCCCCGGAGTCAACTTCGTTAGGCTGCGACCTCATTACGGACATGAACCTTGCCCGTCCAGAACCAAAACCGGCTGCAAACCGGCTGCGGCGTCCCGAGATTCTCGCGCCTGCCGGCGACTGGGAATGCGCCCGGGCCGCAGTCGAGAACGGCGCCGATGCCATCTATTTCGGTCTTGAGAAGTTCAATGCCCGGATGCGGGCAAAGAACTTTGTTGCGGCCGATCTTCCCGACCTGATGTCCTTTCTGCACCGGCGGGGTGTCCGCGGCTACGTCACCTTCAACACGCTGGTGTTTCAAAACGAGCTGCCGGATGCGGAGTCCCATCTCCGCTCGATCATCAGCGCGGGGGTTGATGCCGCCATCGTCCAGGACGTCGGCATCTGCCGCCTGATCCGCCGGTTGTCCCCGGATTTTCCGATTCATGCCTCGACCCAGATGACCATCAGCAGCGCGGGTGGTGTCGCCTTTGCCCGCGAACTCGGCTGCAATCTGACCGTGCTGGCGCGGGAATGCTCGCTCGCCGAAATCGGGAAGATTCAGGAGGCGCAGACCGGCGAAACGGCCACGGAATCGAAACCACTGCCACTGGAAGTTTTCGTTCATGGCGCCCTCTGCGTCGCCTACTCCGGCCAGTGCCTGACCAGCGAGGTGCTGGGCGGCCGTTCCGCCAACCGCGGTGAGTGCGCCCAGGCCTGCCGGATGCCGTATGAACTGATCAGCGACGGCCGCAAGGTCGAGCTCGGCGACCGGCAGTATCTCCTGAGTCCCCAGGATCTCGCCGGCATGGAAGTCCTGCCCGAGCTGATCCGGTCGGGGGTGGCCTCGCTCAAGATCGAAGGACGCCTGAAATCACCCGACTACGTGGCCGGCATTACCCGGGCCTACCGCCAGGCGGTGGACCGGATCTGCGCCGACCTGGAGAATGAGCGACGGCCGGATGCCGCGGCCCTTTTCAACGCCTCGCGTCACGATCTGGAAATGTCGTTCTCGCGTGGCCTCTACACCGGATGGTTCCGCGGCATCAACAATCAGGAGCTGGCCCACGCACGCTTCGGCAAGAAGCGCGGGGTGTTCCTGGGGGAGGTGACACGGGTGGCGGGTGGCCGCGTGCTCGTGCGGCTGGCTGCGCCGCTGAAGACCGGCGACGGCGTGGTGTTCGACCATGGCAATCCCGAGGCGGGGGAGGAGGGCGGTCGGGTCTATCGGCTCGACGCCGAGGGCCGTTCCTCGGCAGGGGAACAATGGCTTTCGTTTGGTGGCGGCGCCGTGGATTTCTCGCGGGTGCATGTTGGTGACCGGGTCTGGAAGACCAGCGATCCGGAGTTCGAGAAGCGCGTGAGGCAGACATTTGAGGGTGACCAGCCGCGCTACCAACGGCCGGTGAGCATGGAGGTCCATGGCCGGGCAGGGGAACCGCTGGCGGTGTTGCTTTACGACGAACAGGGCCACGTGGTGAAGGCCGAATCGGTTAGGAGGCTCGAGCACGCCACCAACGCTCCGCTCGATGCCGCCCGTCTGGAGCAGCAGCTCGGCAGACTTGGGGGAACGCCGTTCCGGCTGGCCGGAATCGACAGCCAGCTGGTGGGCGACGTCATCTTGCCGGTCAGCGAACTGAACCGCCTGCGTCGCGATGCCATCCAGCGCCTGGAGCAGCTCCGGGCCGAACCGCGGCGCTGGACGTTGAGCCAGGGCCGGCTGTCTGACTTTGCCTCCGGGGACCGTGGCGCCTCCACCGCTCGGCCTGAAGGTGAAACGGCCACCCAGCTGGTGGTGCTCACACGTTCGCTGCCGCAGCTTGAAGCCGCACTACAATCCGGCATCACCACGCTCTACTGCGATTTTGAAAGCCCAAAGGGGTATCGTGAGGCGGTGGCCATGGTCCGCTCGTTCTCGCCTGCTCCGGGTGCCGCTGCCCCGGAGGTGTTCGTCGCACCGCCCCGCATCTTCAAGATGGGCGAGGACTGGATTCTGAAGCAGGTGCGCTCGTGCGAGGCCGACGGATACCTCGTGCGGAACTACGATCACCTCAACTTCTTCGCCGGGGACCGAAAGGTCGGCGACTTTTCACTCAACGTGGCCAACCAGCTGACCGCCGGGTACTTCATGAGCCGGTATCGGCTCGAACGGCTGACCGCGTCGTACGACCTGAACAATGTCCAGCTGGCGGCACTGCTGCAGGCGGCGCCTCCCGGGTGGTTCGAGGTGACGCTGCACCAGCACATGCCGATGTTTCACATGGAGCACTGTGTCTTCTGCGCCTTCCTTTCCAAGGGCAGGGATTACCGCGATTGCGGGCGCCCGTGTGACCGGCATGACGTGAAAGTGCGGGACCGCGTCGGGATGGAGCATCCGCTGAAGGCGGACGTCGGCTGCCGCAACACGCTTTACAATGCCCGCGCCCAGACCGGGGCGGAGTACTACGGGGCGCTGCGGAACCTTGGCGTGCGCCGCTTCCGGATCGAGTTTGTCAACGAATCGCCGGCCGAAGTGCGGCACACGCTGGGCCGCTATCAGGCGTTGTTGCGGGGTGAGATCAACGGCTCGGACCTCTGGCGGGAACTCAAGCTGCAGAACCAGCTCGGGGTTACCCGTGGGCAGATGGGGAAATAGTCGGCGGGCCGACCGTAGATCCGGCGATTGAACCGGGAATCCGCACCGGGCGAACCATTGCACTTCATGAGAGCCATACAGATCATCGAACACGGCAACCCAGGCAGACTTGAACTCAGGAACCTGCCGGACCCCGCACCGGGACCGGACGAAGTGGTCGTCCGTGTCAGGGGTTGCGGGCTCAACCGCCTCGACCTCTGGCACGAACAGGGCGATCTGCCCATTCCGTTGCCAACGCCCCGGACGCCCGGCGGCGAGGTCGCCGGCGAGGTGGAATCGGTTGGAAGCGGAGTGGGCGGCTGGAAGCCCGGCGACCGCGTGGCCATCCAGTCGAATCTATTCTGCGGCGAGTGTGAGTTCTGCCAACAGGGTGAGGAGTCGATCTGCGTGAACGGACGCATTCTCGGGGTCCAGGTGGATGGCGGGTTTGCCGAAAAAGTGCTGGTGCCGGTCCTGTCATTGGTCCGCCTGCCGGCGGAGGTCGATTTCATCGCGTCGGCGGCATTGACCCTGGCCGGCAGCACGGCGATGCACATGCTGACGTCGCGGACCACCGTGAAGCCGGGCGACTGGGTGCTGGTCATGGGCGGCAACAGCGGCGTCGGCTCGGCGGCCATCCAGATCGCCAAGGGGCTGGGCGCCCGGGTCATCAGCACCGGCTCAACCGAGGAGAAACGGAAGTTCGCGGCTGAACTCGGCGCGGACCACGTCGTGGATCATGCCGCCAAGTACTGGGCGAGGGACGTCCGGCAACTGACCGGCAGACGCGGCGTGGACGTCGTGGTCGAGCACATCGGCGGCGAGGTCATCCTCCAGGCGCTGCAATGCCTGGCGCGGAACGGCACGGTCGTGACCTGCGGTGCAACTGCCGGCAAACAGGTTCCCATCGATCTCTGGCCGCTCTTCGTGAAGCAGCAGCGAATCGTGGGCAGCTACGGGCGCAACCGCGCCGCCATGGACCGCACGCTCAAATGGGCGGCCGAGGGCCGGCTCAGGGCCGTGGTCGACCGCGTCATGCCACTTGGTCAGACCCGTGAAGCCTTCGACCTGCTGCGCGCCCGGAAGGTGGCGGGGAAGATCGTAATCGCGCCGTGAATGACCGGCGGGCCGGATCAATGAATGGGCCGGCTGGGCTCTCCATTCGTCGTGGTTCAGCCGTGACAGGCCGACTCCGCCGTGGCGCCGAGCCCACGGCGCTTCCGTTCAGTTGAAGGTGTAGACCAGCTTGGTGAAGGCGCTGTTCCTTGTGTCGTCGTCGTCAGCAACGCTGTTGTAGACCAGATACCACTGAAGGTCCGGCCTGATCTTCCACCCGTAAATGACGCTGATGTTGTGGATGCTGTCATCCCGGTGCTGCAGGGATGATTTCAGCCACATGTCGTCGGTGATGAAGTAGTCGAAGACGATTCGGTTCAGCCAGGCGAGGTTGTCCCCGCCCGTGGGCAGTTCCTCAAAGCGGAGGTTCAGCTCATAGCGGATCGGCAGCCGTTCAAAGGGCTTGTAGGGTTTGCCAAACGACAGTTCGTTGTAGTCCACCTCCTGGAAGACGCCGCCCGCCCAGCCGACGTCGACCGAGCGCCAGAGATCGGACGTGTTGAATGACAGCCTGCCCGAGGTGCGGTGGTTGTTGTAGGGAGCATGGAACTCGTCGGCGTGGGAAAGCGACACGCCCAGATCGTTTGGAAAGACCGCCCTCGAGGCGATGAGATAATCCCGCAGCACGGTTTTGCCCTCCTCGTCCTGGTACCTGCTGGCATCGAAAGCGACGTCGAGCCTCTTGTACCAGCGCTCGTCCGAATCGTGCCGATAGGCGGCCTCGAAAGTGGGCCCGAAGATGTCCCGGCGGAAGATCAACCCCAGGTTCGGATCAAATCCTTCCGTGATGGCATCATAGCTCAGGGTGAAGTACCAGGGGTAACTCTCGTAGCTCAGCGCCCCAAATCCAAGGTAGTCGACCCGGTCTTTGCCCGGCACGCCGGATTCCGGCGTCAGCCGATCATCCGCCACCGATGCCTGATAGGAGAGGCGCCATTCATCAGTGAGGAAAAAGTAGCCGTCGGTGCTCGCCACCCGGGAATGGCCATCCTCGAATTCCGAGGCATTGAGGTAGTAGCCGATGGAGGACTTGTTTTGGACATGCTGGACCGCCCGCAGCACGCTGGAGTTCCCGTTCCGCGTTCCGCCATGCTGCGTGTCCCCCTGGATGTTCAGGAACGCGAAATTGAGCTTGTTCATCTCGCCGCTGATTTTTGCGCCGGTGAGTATGTCCGTGAAGCGGCGGCTGTAGTAGAGGCGGTGGCGCATCTGAAAGATCTCGGCGCCTTCGCGAAAGAACAGCCGCCTCTCCGGAAGGAACCGTTCGGTATCCCGCAACTCGATTGTGTCCGCGTCGGCCTCGACCTGCCCGAAGTCCGGGTTGAGGGTCAACGCGGTGATGACAGACGGGCTCAGTCGAAAACTCGTGTCGATGCCGGCTTCAAAATGGGCCTCGGACGCCCCGTTGAAATCGACGCGGGTGCTCACGTACGGCGAAACTTCCAGGTTGCGGTCGAACTGCGTCTCCGCCAGGTCGAGGTGCGTCAGATGCCCGAAATTATGGGGGCGAAAGGGATCGGTCGGATTGAAACTCCAGAAGCTGTAGCTGTCGAGGCGCGGGATGCGGCGGGTGAAATTTATGCCCCATGTCTGGCCATCCGCCCGGCGATAGTTCATCACGCCAAAGGGAATGCGCATCTCGAAGACCCAGCGGTCTTCGAGGATTCGGGCCGCCAGTTCCCACTCCGCCGACCAGCCGGTCGTCCAGGAACTGCCGGAAAAACCCTCTGCCCCGTCCAGCCGCGTGCCCAGGGGATTCGAGAAGAACCCGTACTTGGTCCGGTGATTGTGGCGCGGGTCCAGGTGGATCTGTACAAAGTCATCGCCTTCAAAGAACCGGTCCTCCCGTTGTTCGGTGGCGTGCAGTTCCTCGATGTGATCGTCAAACGCCTCCACCGCGATGTAGAGATC
>DNDP01000461.1:20179-27446 GCA_003484235.1 Verrucomicrobiales bacterium | reverse complement strand
CGCTCGATGAACCCGGTGGCGACCTCAGCGTCACGCCAGAACGGTTCATCGAGGACGCCGTCGACGTGGAGCGGGGCATTGACCCGGAGCGCCCGAAAGGACGGGGCCGCGGCAGGCGGGTCATCGTGGGCGCCAAGCCCGCCGACCAGGTGCAGCCAGATCAACAGGACGGTGCCGCACCGGAACCGTTGGATAGTGAGATTCATCAAAACGAAACAGAAAGCTGACTGGCACGAGTGGTCGGCCAACGCTGACGCCTGGGTGAGAATGACAAAAGCCGAAACTTGGACTCCGCCTCAATCTTTCGGTCTGGGAGGAACTCCCCGAAGCAGGGCGAGGACCTGGACGGCCTCCAACAATGTCCGACACCCGAATCATCGGCCTGCAATTGGGCTGCGCAGCAGTCGAGGTCTGGTAGGCTCGATTTGGACCAAGGATTCCTGACTCTGGACCGCCTTCCAGTTACGGAAGCGCCACCCCGAGGGGGCCGCGGCGGAGAACTCCAGTCGCATATTCAGAATTGCCAACCGGCTGGCAGGCCGGCAACCATCCCGCCCATGAAACACCCCATTGCCGCCCTGTTGGGCCTCGCCCTTTCCGTCGTGACCCTGACCGCCGCCGATGTGGAGCCCGGCTTCACCGCGCTCTTTGACGGCAAGACCCTTGAGGGCTGGAAAAAGGCCAATGAGAACCAGTCCGCCTTCAGCGTCGAGGACGGCGCGATCAAGGCCAAAGGCGAGCGTTGCCACCTGTTCTACGTGGGCGACGAGAAGCCGTTCAAGAACTTCGAGCTGCGCGTGGACGTGAAGACGCTGCCAAAATCCAACGGCGGCATCTATTTCCACACCAAGTATCAGGAGACCGGCTGGCCGAAGGGCGGTTTCGAGTGCCAGGTGAACGTAACCCACGGCGACTGGAAGAAGACCGGCAGCCTCTACGACGTCGCGAACCTCGGTCACACCCCGGCCAAGGACAACCAGTGGTGGACCCAGACGATCATCGTCGAGGGCAACAAGGTCACCGTGAAGATCGATGACGTGGTGGTGCTGCAGTACACCGAACGTCCGGGCGCGCAGGCGGGCGGCGATTTCGAGCGCAAGCTTGGCTCCGGAACGTTTGCCCTGCAGGCCCACGACCCCGGCAGCACGGTCTACTTCAAAAACATCCGCGTGAAACGCCTCGCGGACTGAAACGCGCCCCAGAACTTCGCAGCCAAAATGCAGGCCCGGGCGATCAGCCCGGGCTTCTTCATGCCCGGATACCCCAATTGAGCAGGTAGCGGCACGTGATGAATTGATCGGCGGACGGTCCAACGTTCGTATGCAGGGAACGTCAGGATTATTGAGCCGTTGGACCAAGACCGTTGGGAGGAGGTGGTTGGCAATGGTGGCAGCTTTCGCGTTGTCGATATTCTTCCTGCCAGTTCGGGATACTTTGGAGGGACCAAGCCAGGTAGTTCTGGAGGCAGACGAGGCATTCCGTGGAAAGCTGGCCGTGGTCTTGACCTGGTATGATCTGGGCTTGAACGCCGAGGCTCGATCAGCGGAGTTTCGGTTTTCCCAAGCAAACCGCGCACGGGTCGGTCCCTACCGGATTCGCACCACAGCTTGGCGACTTCTCAAGAAGCGCGTTCTTTCCGCTTGGGATGCCTGGTCCGAATGCGAGAACTGTGAAGGGCCGCTGGTAGTCGCCTCGCTTAAAGTCGTAGGGGATCTCGAGTTGCCGGACAAAACACGACTGGTGCAACGCCGGCGCAGTTCCGATGGTGAATTGACTCTCAGCGCAATCTTGATCCCTGATGAAGCCCGCTTCGAGACCCGCGAATTCAAGCCGAGGAATTTGGATTCATTGATGACCGAGGTCGGTGCCCTGCTGATGGAGTCTCGGTCCATTGATGCCCGGCATTTGCCCCAGTCCCTCTTGGGACCGGAGGTTTCGGCGTTGAACGCTGTTCGCGTCGAGAGGTTCGAAGGGGCGATTATTTTCTGGATGGGAGGCAAGGTCGGCTATGCCGCGGTTCCCAATGGCGGCGGCTGCCCGGCGCGCAACGCGACCTGGATCACTGGCACCGAGTATCGAAACATCTATCGTTTGGAAAAGATGTAGAGCCGAACCAATCCTGCGGGGTTTTTGCCGGCGGGCTGTTTGCTTGCAGTGAAACTATCGCCGATCACACCAGCGGCAGCTCCCACCCCTTCCGGTATTCCTTGGTCAGGAGCGGGTTGGCTTCCTTCTCGTTTCGGATGCGCATCTCCCGGGCATCCCACTTGATCTTCTTGCCGACGCGTTGTGCGACGTTTCCGAGCAGCACGGCCTCGGTCATCGGGCCGGCATAGTCGAAATTTGAGAGTGCCACACCGTTGCCCTTCACGGCCTGGATCCATTCCTGGTGATGGGCCAGGTCGTTGTCCGCTTCCGAGCCGGGATAGCGCGGGAGTGTCTGCGGCACTTCCTTGAAATCCTCCATCTTCGCTCCGGACAGGAAGCTGCCGCGGCCCCAGTACATCGGCACGTAGAGCGTGTCCTTCCTGCCGATGAGGATGCAGCCGTTGGGCGGCAGTTTGTCCACCTTCGCCAATTCCGGATCCGGTTGGCGGCCGCCATCGTACCAGGTCAGCGAGACTTTGGGCCGGCTGCGGGTTTCGCCCGTGAGCGGGTTTTGCACCCTGAGTTTGGGGAAAACCCACTCGGTGACCGAGGCCTTGGCGGGAGAATCGGCCGTCATGCCATCCTGATCGAGAACCTCCACACTCTCGGGGTCGCGGAGCTGCAGTGACCAGAATGCGAGGTCCATGTTGTGGCAGCCCATGTCGCCGATCGAACCGGTGCCGAAATCCCACCAGCCCCGCCAGTTGAAGGGAACGTAGGCCTTGTTGTAGGGCCTCTGCGGAGCCGGCCCGAGCCAGAGATCCCAGTTCAACGTGTCGGGCACGGGCGTGAACTCCGTCGGCCGGTGAATTCCCTGCGGCCAGATCGGCCGGTCGGTCCACACATGCACTTCGCGTACGTCGCCCAGGACGCCCGCCCGGATCAGCTCCACCAGCCGCCGGGAATCGGGATGGCAATGGCCCTGGTTGCCCATCTGGGTGACCACGCGTTTCGTGCGCGCCATGTTGGCCAGCAGTCGTGCCTCGTAAACGGTGTGGGTGAGCGGTTTCTGCAGGTAAATGTGTTTGCCGGCATTCATCGCCAGCAGGGCCGGATGCGCGTGGGTGTGGTCGGGTGTCGAGATGATGACCGCGTCGAAGGAATCCACCGCCTCGTCGAACATCTTCCGGAAATCGACGAACTGCCGGGCCGCGGGATACTTCGCATGCGTGCCCGCCGCACGGGCCTGGTCGACGTCGCACAGCGCGACGATGTTTTCCGTGGCGCAACACTGGATGTCCACCGCTCCCTTCCCGCCCACTCCGACGGCGGCAAGGTTGAGCCGGGAGCTGGCTCCGTACACGTTGCGGCGCGCGACGAAAGGAAAGGCCAGCACACCGGCAGCAGCCGCGGAGCGGCGAAGGAACGATCGGCGGGAAAAGGGGGTGGGTTTCATGGCGGAGGGCATCATGCCGTGGAGCGTCGCATTTGGGGCAAACGCCGGTCAAGGATGGGAACTGATTGGAGCCGGCGATTCACCGCTTGACACCCGCGGACGGCGCTGGCGTTAATCGCCCCACAAACCCCGGGATCATTTTAAACGTCCGCTGATGAACATTTCTCCTCGAACTGCCGGCTCCCTGGCCGCCCTCGGTGCGGCACTCTGCCTCCTGTTTGCGCCCAGCCTCGCTTTGGCCGCCGAAAAAGACCGGGATGATTGCGCCCGGAATCTCCAAACAGTCTGGAATGCAATCCAGCAGTACCGGGGCAAGCACAAGGACCTGCCCGTGCAGCTCAGCCAGTTGGTGCCGGAATTCGTCAACTCGCCCGCCACGCTGATCTGCCCCGTCACCCGTCGAACCGGAGAGATCAAGAACCGTGGATTCTCCGATCCGGGTTTGACCACGTCGTACCTGTACGAGTTCAGCGGCCACAAGGTGCCCGGGCTCGACGACCGGCTGGGCGTGACGCTGCGCGACTGGCGCCAGCTGCAGATGGGCCGGGTCGGCTCCATCGTCCCCATTGTCCGCTGCCTCCACCATCCCCGTGTTTTGAACATGTCTTTCGACGGCAAGCTTTATGAAACCGCGGACGAATGGGAGGCGGAGCTCGGCAATGTCATTGATCCGGTGGTGCTCACCCCCACCAACCTCGTCCAGCAGGTGCAGCACTTTGTGACCGGCGTCCGCGCGGGCCGCGTTGTCACCCTGGATTTGTCCAAGTTTTACAATGCCGAACTTGCCAGCTCGCTGCACGAGGCCAACCCGGCGGGGCCCACCCTTGCGGCTTTCCCCAAGGGCCGGAACCGGTTCCGCGGGATTCCCTTCGAGGTGGGGGGAGTCATCCAGTTGCAGGGCCGGATGCTATCGGAAGCTTTGCCGGACCGTTATTCCACCAGCGTCACCGGCATCCCCGTCAATCAGCAGGCCACACAGGTGCACTTCCTCGGCGGCGCCGGCTGGAACGTGCAGAATCCCATCGTGATCGGCCATTTCATGGTGCATTACGAGGACGGTGAATCGACGGAGGTCCCGATCATTTATGGCCGACACGTGGTGGATTGGTGGAACCCGCCCACCCCCGACCAGCAGGAAGTCCGCGTTGCGTGGAGCGGCACCATTCAAAAGAGCCCCGGCCACGAACAGATCGGCCGGGTCTACCAATACTCATGGGACAATCCCCGGGCGCTCGTGCCGATCAAATCGCTGGATTTCGTCTCGCGAATGGCCGCGCCCGCACCGTTTCTGTTGGGCATCTCCGTGGAACAGCCCTAGCTCGGACCAGAATTGTGAAGATGACGCTTCTCCCGCTCCGCCTCGCCGGTCTGGCCGTGGTGGCGATGGGATTGGCTGTGGGCCCGGTGCTGGGCGAGCCGTTGCGCCTGGTTTCCTGGAATGCCGAGTCGCTGGCGAAAGTCGCCGACCGCGCGTCGACCATGGAAGCACGCGTGAACAGCGCCGCCCTGCACCTGCAGGCGCAGCGGCCGGACATCCTGTTCCTGCAGGGCGTTCCGGACCGCGCCACCGCACAGAAGCTGGCGGTGAGGATGGGCAACGGATTCAAGGTGGTGGTTTGCTCGTCCTTGACCCGGAAGGAATCCGGCGAGGTGGCCATTCTTTCGGCGCTTGAGTCCGGACTCTCGTGGCCCGATCAATGGAGCCCGGTTGCCGGCGACGACGGTTCGGTGACCGCGGGCGGTCATGCCTTTGCCACGCTTCGGTCCGGCGATCTCTGGCTGGCGGTGTACTCGATAGAGTTTCCTGATTCGGTTGCTGCCAGGACGCAGCGGGAAGAGGCGATGCGGGAACTGCTCAAACACGTGGCCGCGGTCGGCGAATGGCGCACCAACCGTCCGACAGCCTTCCTTTTCGGAGGCACGCTCAACATCGATCCCGAAGAGGCCGCCCGAACCGGGGAGACAACGCTGAAGCTCGCCCGGGACGCCGGATTCACCAGCGGTTTTCTTTCCCTGGAGCGGACCGAGCGGCTGACGCTTCGCAGTCGGGCCCAGTATCCGGCCTCCACGGCCGATTACCTTTTCGCCGATTGGGGCGGCTTCCTTGCTCCGGCCGAGACGTTCCCGGGCATCATCTCCGACCACGCGATGGTGGTCGCCGTATGGGATCCGGAGGGAACCATGCCCGTGGTGCCCGTGCTTGCCACGGCGGTTGGAACGGTGCCCAACCTGGCCGCCAACGAGCTGCTCGGTGTGGATCTGAAATGGTGGGTTGCCGGACTCGGCTGTTTCGTCGCCCTGATGTTTTTGGTCCTGCTTTTCCGCCGCCCCCAGCCGGTCTTCGATCCCTCCCGGGCGCTGCCCTCCTCGCAGGGCAACAACATCCTGTTTCTTTCCGACTCGGAGAAACGGGCAGAGGCCGCGCAGGGCGGGATGTCCGAGAGCGAACGTCGAAAGTTGCGGCCCCACCTGCTGGGCTGGTTGAAGGAACGGTTCATCGGCACGCTCGTGTCGCAGCGTCGGGAACTGCTCGACACCCAGCAGCAGGCCTCGGAACAGGCGGCCGAGCTGGGACGGCGCGTCGAGAAGATCCAGGAACAGCTGTTCAACCGGATTCAGAAGGCGGAACAGCGGGTCATCGAACTGGAGAAGGAACTCGCCCTTGCGAAGTCGGAAAACCGGGAGTTGATCCAGTCAAACCTGCTGCTCGCCCAGCGCGAGCTCGATGAGGCCCGTCGCAAGCTGGAAGCGGCGGGACGCTGACAGCTCCACTCAATTCCCGGAGGCGCCGACTGGTGAGGGCATCATCCGGACCGTCTCCCTCGCGATCGCCAGTTCCTCGTTCGTGGGAATCACCAGACATGCTTTCCCGTCCGTCCGCGAAATCTGCCCTCCTGTCCTGGCGCCGTTCGCGGAGTTCGCCTCTTCAACAAGTTCTATGCCCAGCAACGGCATCTGCTCGACAATGCGCCGGCGGATGAACGCCGAGTTTTCTCCGATGCCACCGGTAAACGTCAATGCATCGACCCGGTCCAGCGCGGCGGTCAGGGCCAGCAGGCACTTCGCCGCCCGGTAGCAGAACAACTCCAGCGCCAGCCGCGCTCGGGCGTCGCCCCTCTGCATGGCGGCCTCCAGTACGCGCCGATCGTTCGTCGTGCCGGAAACGCCGAGCAGGCCACTCTGCTTGGTCAACAGGTCGGTGATGGCGGTCAACGAAAGCCCGGCGTTGAGCGCCAGAAACTGATGCAGCGCCGGATCCACGTCGCCGCTGCGGGTGCCCATCATCATCCCCTCCAACGGCGTCAGGCCCATCGTGGTCTCCACGCTGAGCCCGCTGCGAATCGCGCAGCCGCTGCAGCCGTTGCCGAGGTGGGCAGTGATCAGCTGCAGCTCCTCCAGCGGGCGCCCCAGCGCCGCCGCTGTCGCCTCCGCCACGAAGCGATGGCTGGTGCCGTGGGCTCCGTAGCGCCGCACCCCGTGCTGCAGGTAAAAAGTCTCCGGAATCGCATACCGAAACGCCTGCTCAGGCATGGATTGATGGAAGGCGGTGTCGAACACGGCCACCTGGAGGACTCCCGGAAATCGCCGGCGCATCGCCTGTATGCCGAGCAGGTTGGGAGGATTGTGCAGGGGCGCCAGCGTGAAGAGCGACTGTATGCGGGCTTCGACCGAATCATCGATCAACACCGCCTGCCGGAAGAACTCCCCCCCGTGCACGACCCG
>DNDP01000461.1:8381-19981 GCA_003484235.1 Verrucomicrobiales bacterium | reverse complement strand
CTGCCGGAAGAACCCCCCCCCGTGCACGACCCGATGACCCACTGCCTCGATCTCGCAGCTGGGGATTCGTCGGAGCAGTTCTGCGGCAATGATGTCGAGTGCCTGGTGGTGGTCGGCCTCGGCGATCGCGATCACTGCCGGGCCTTCCTGGGATTTCAGCTTGAGGGAGGCTGATGCGGTCCGAAGCGATTCCGCCATCCCGCTCAGCAACGGTTCCAGGGCGGGCGTGCCGTACGCCGCGAACTTCACGGTGGAACTGCCGGAATTGATGACGAGAATCATGCCGCCGTCAGCGTAAGGAAGGGGCCGGACCGACTAAAGCACACTTTGCCGCCCGCGCGAGGGCTTGCAGCAGGTGATGAGAGCGCCATCGGCGGGTGCATCGGCCGCCGCAACATCTTTATGCACCCAATGGTGGCTTGAACCGTCCGGGCGGCGCAGTTAGCCTCCCGACTCCACTCCGCCCAGATCGCCATGCACCGATTTTATCCCTTCCTTGTCATGTTCACCGCGGGCTGCTTGGTCGTATCGGCGCCCCCGCTCGTTGCCGCGAACTCCGACGAAGATCTGCAACGTCTCCTCCGCCGTCCCGGTGGCGGTCGCCCCGAGATCGTGGCGCAGTTCGACGGAGACAACGACGGCGTGCTGAACAAGGAGGAGCGGGTTGCCGCGCGTCTCCATCTGCACCGTCTGGCGGAAAAGAGTGCGCTCGAGGCGTTCCAGCGGATGGACAAGGACGGCGACGGCAGGGTTGGCGGCGACGAACAGGAATCCGGGAGGAACAATCCGCTGCGCGAGGCGGATGCCAACGGGGATGGATTTGTCGACCGCAACGAGGCGGCCGGAGTCGCGTATCGATCGGAGCGTGGCACGGCCGCGCTGGACGCCTTTCGGAGTCATCCGGATGCCGGGCGCCTCGCACCGCGCAACTTCAGGAATGCCGGCAGCGGCCTGTATGATCTCGGCACGGTGCGGACCTTCTTTCTGGAGTTCGAGGACGACGACTGGCTCGCCGAGATGCACGACTTCTACCATTCGGACGTGAACGTCCCCGCCACGTTGGTGGTGGACGGCGAGAGCTACGAGGACATCGGCGTCGGTTACCGCGGCAACTCATCCTTCTTCCTGATGGCGCCGGACAAAAAACGCTCGCTGAACCTGGTGATGGACCATGCGAAGAAGGGCGGCGACCTCTACGGCTACAAGACGCTCAACCTGCACAACGGTGCGGAGGATCCGACGTTTGTCCGGGAAGTGCTCTACCTGCGCGTCTGCCGTGACTACATCCCGGCCTTCCACGCAAACTTCGTGAAGTTGGTCATCAACGGCGAAAGCTGGGGCATCTATCTCAATGTCCAGCAGTACAACAACGACTTCCTGAACGACTGGTTCGGCTCGAAGAAAGGCGTGCGGTGGAAGGCTTCCGGCGGGCCCGGCAAGAAGGGGCTGTCCTACGAAGGCGAGGATCCGGCCGCCTACGCGGGTTACGCCCTTAAAACCGGCGACGCTCCGGAATCCGCCCTTTCCGACCTGATCAACCTGACCCGCGTGCTTGGTGAGACGCCGGATGCTGGGCTGGAAACGGCGCTGTCGCCCATTTTCAACATCGACGGTGCTCTCTGGTCGCTCGCGCTGGAGAACGTGTTTGTGGACGAGGGCTACGTCATCCGCATCAGTGACTACAACCTCTTTCAGGACAAGAACGGACGCTTCCACCTGCTGCAGCATGACGGCAATGAGGTGTTCAACGTGCCCCACGGACCCGGACTGCCGCGGGGCTTCGACGCCACCAAACTGGATCCCTTCCACAACATCGAGAACCGCGACTATGCGGTCATTCACCGGTTGTTGAAGATCCCGCACCTGCGGGCCCGCTACGTGGCCCACGTCCGGACGATCCTCGACGAGTGGTTCCGCTGGGACCGGCTGGAGCCGGAGATTGCCGGCTACCGGGCGCTGATCGCCGACGAGGTGCTCCGGGACGTCAGAAAGCTTTACTCCAATGAGGACTTTGAGAAGGGCGTCCTGGAGACAGTTGCCAACGGTGGCGCCCTCGGCATCAAGGAATTTGTCGAGCGCCGTCGGGAATTTCTGCTCGGTCACGAAGCGCTCAAGACGCTGCCGCCGGCGATTCAGGAGGTGGAGGTGATGTCCTCCGGTTCCGGGCCGGTTCGCGTTACGGCCAGGGTGACTGCCGCCGACCCGCTGCATTCGGTGTGGGTTCATTGGGCGTCGAAGCGCAACGAACCGTACGCCGCCGTGGAGATGTTTGACGACGGGGCGACCGGAGACGGTGAGGCGGGGGACGGCGTCTTCGGCGGGGAGATTCCTGCCCAGGCACGCGGCACGCGGTTCCAATACTACGTGGAAGCCCGTTCCGGCGCGGAATCAATCACCAGCGCGTTCCATCCGGAAAAGGCGGAGGCGGCTGCCCTGACGCATCTGGTCCGCCGGTAGGCCGCCGGCCTCGAGGGCGGGTCAGAACTGGTTCAGAAACCGGATGTCATTTTCGTAGAACAGCCGGATGTCACTGACGCCGTAACGGATCATGGCGATCCGTTCGATGCCGAATCCAAACGCCCAGCCGGACCAGACCTCGGGATCGTACCCGACATTTTCGAACACCTGCGGATGGACCATCCCGCACCCGGCGATCTCGAGCCAGTCCTTGCCGAGCTTTTTGACCAGCGCATTGGTGAAGTCGATCTCCAGGCTCGGCTCGGTGTAGCTGAAATAATGCGGCCGGAAGCGGATCTTCGTGTCCTTGCCCATCAGTTCGCGAAACACGAACTCCACCGTGCCCTTGAGGTCGCCAACGGTGACGTCTTTGTCCACGTAGAGTCCCTCGATCTGGTGAAAGGTCGGGTTGTGGGTCGCGTCGGCATTGTCGCGGCGGAAGACCCGGCCGGGCACGACGATCCGCACCGGTGGCGGCTGGTTCTTCATCGCGCGAATCTGCACCGAAGAGGTGTGCGTGCGGAGCAGGGGACGATCCTTGGTGGCCAGGTAGAAGGTGTCCTGCGCGTCGCGCGCGGGATGGTCTGCCGGGGTGTTCAGCGCGTCGAACACGTGATGCTCGTCCTCGACCTCCGGTCCGTCGGCCACCGCGAACCCGATCTTGCGGAAGGCTCTGACGATATCCTCGGTCACCTGCGTCAGCGGATGCAGCCTGCCGATGGCGCGCCTCCGCCCCGGAGCGGTCCAGTCGACCGGCTCCTTCGGCAGGGCGGCCTTCAGCTCCAGTTCGTCCCGACGACCGGCGAGCGTTGCTTCCAATTCTGTCTTGGCCGCATTGATCACCTTGCCGGCGGCAGGCCGCTCCTCCTTGGGCAGTGAGCCCAGCTGCTTCATGAGCGCCGTGAACTTCCCCTGCGGCCCGACGTAGCGGCCCTTGATCTGTTCCAAAGCCGGCAGGTCGGTGGCCGCCGCCATGGCGGAGACGGCCTCCTGCTTCAGCGGATCCAGTTGCAGCAACAGGTCTGACATAAATCGGTGCGCGGATCATAGTTCCCGGGGTCAAACCGGCGAACAAAATCTTTGTCCGGCCGGTGGCGCCTTGGCGGTTCGGAGCCTTCCATCGCAGGCCGCCCAGCATCAAACCGGATGGTCGATGGTCCGGTCGTGCTGGCGCCAGTCGCGCGGCACCCGCTTGAGCATGGCGGCACCGTGGTGGTCGACGACCTTTGCGACCAGCCTGCGGCCCTCGAGTCGCATTGGAGACCATTCCTCATCAATGATCGCGCCAGCCGGGTAATGCGGGCGCAGGTGCACATCGGCAACATAGTGCGCAAATCCTTCGTTCCACACCCGCCAACGCCGGCCGTGTTCCACGGCAGAATCATCAGCGATCCGGTGCCAGATGCCGTGAGCCATCTCGTGTACGGCCCACTGATCGAGTTGCGCGATTCTTCGCCGGTGGTCTTTCCGCATCCAACCGCGGAACGGGACCAGAATCGCCGGCTCATCGTCATCCCACCGCATCATGAATTGTGGATACCAGTGCCGGAACCAGACGAGGAAGCACGCCGGCAGATAGATCAGTGCCCACTCGCACCGCAACATCAGTCGCCGATTCAGCCCAAAGCCTCCTCGCCGGGAGGCTTGCACGAGGGATCTGTCTCGCATCTTCCGAAGCCATGCCCGGGCACCGAAGGGCCGGGCCACGACTTTGCCAAGGTTTACGTCGAACTCCTCCTCCAAGATCGGCTGATAGCGCTCAATTCTTTGCTGAAGCTCGCTGAGCAACCTGGCCTGTTCGGTTGAGATCATCTTTGGGGCAGAACTCGTTGCGTCCGGAAGTTGAATGTTCCGGCCATTGCGACTGCCTGAAAGTTCCGCACCGCTGGCCGTGTCCGCACCGTAGGGAATCGACGGCTTCCGGGAAACAAAAAGGCGTCCCTTTCGGGACGCCCGTTGAAGCAGCGTGAGGAAATCCGGTCAGGCGGTTTTGGCCGACTTCGCCTGAAGCGCGCTCTGGGCGACCCTCACCAGCTCGGCAAAGGCGGTGTTGTCGGTGGCGGCCAGTTCGGCGATCAGCTTCCGGTCGAGCGCGACCTGCGCGGCCTTGAGGCCCTCGATCAGCCGGCTGTAAGTCGTGCCGGCCGCGCGGGCGGCGGCGTTGATGCGCGCCTGCCACAGGTAGCGGAAGGTCCGCTTCTTGGTGCGGCGGTCGCGGTAGGAGTACTGCAGGCCGTGGACGACCGCGTCCTTGGCGTAGCGGTACAGCTTGCTGCGGCGCATCCGGTAGCCCTTGGCTGCCTGGATCATCCGCTTGCGGCGCTTGCGGGAGGCGGGAGAATTGGTGACGCGCATGTCGGTCTATTCTTTCGGGGTTAGTGCGAAAAGGGCAGATTCTGCGTGATGCGGTAGGTGTCCGTCTCGCTCAACACGGCTGCCGAGCCCAGACGGCGGCGGCGCTTGGCGTTCTTGGTGGCGAGCAGATGCCGTTTGCCGGCATGCGAACGCATGACTTTTCCGGTGGCGGTAATCTTGAACCGCTTGGCCACCGCTTTCCTGGTTTTGTTGCCACGTGGACGACGCATAAGATCTTTCTGTTTCTCGAAAAAGAGCGCGCACTATAGGTACCGCTCCGGGGTGACGCAAGAGGTAATTTGGCCGGTTTCTCCGCGCAATTTCCGCCGTCTGGAGCCCCTGCTGCCGGCCATGGTGGTCCGACTCCAGGCCGGCTCCAACCGAGGTGGAACCCGGGCCCAACCGGGCGGCTTCAGCCCGCTTTCAGCTTTTGCTCCAGAATCTCGCCGACCAGCGCCGGGTTCGCCTTGCCCTGGCTGAGTTTCATCACGTGGCCCTTGATCCGGTTCAACGCGGCCGCCTTGCCCGCACGGAAATCCGCGGCCGGACCGGGATTCGCGGCGATCGCCTCGTCGCACAGTTTCTCGATCGCGCCCGTGTCGCTCACCTGCGCCAATCCCTTCGCCTCGACGATCGCCGCCGGCGAGCCGCCCTTGGCGAACATCTCGGCGAAGACGTCCTGCGCGATCTTGTTGCTGATCCTCCCGGAATCCACCAACTCAACCAGCTCGGCAATCGCCACCGGCGCAAATTTCAGGTCGTTCACGGTGAGCAGTTCCACATCCTCCGGTTCGATGCCCATGCTGGTCTGCTCGGCGGCCGCCGCCAGGTTGGCCTCGGCGAGACGGGCATTGAGCGTGTTGATGATCCAGTTGGCGACTGCCTTGGGATTCTTCGCGCCCTTGGCGATGCCCTCGAAATAGTTGCCCAACGCGACGTCGTTCTTGAACACCTCGGCGTCGCCGGCGGGGATGCCGTAGTCCGTGATGAACCGCTGCTTGCGCGCGAGCGGCAACTCGACGACCCGGGACTTCACCTCCGCAAGCCAGTCGTCGGCCGGCTCGAAGGGCATCAGGTCCGGCTCGGGGAAGTAACGATAATCATGCGCGTGCTCCTTCGAGCGCATCACCTCGGTCATACCGGCGACATCGTCCCAGCGCCGCGTTTCCTGCCGCAGTTTTTCGCCCTTCTCGACCGCCTCGATCTGGCGCGGGATCTCGTACTGCAACGCCCGGCGCACGCCGCTGAACGAGTTCATGTTCTTGATCTCGATCTTGGCGCCGAGTTCCTGCTGGCCCTTCGGCCGCACGCTGACGTTCACGTCGCAGCGGACCATGCCCTTTTCCATGTCGGCATCGCTCACGCCGCCGTAAACGAGAATGTCCTTGAGTGCGTTCAGATATTCGTAGGCCATGTCGGCGCTGGTGAGATCGGGTTCGGAAACGATCTCGAGCAGGGGGACGCCCGCGCGGTTGAAGTCCACTCCGCTGTGGCGGTCGAAGTGGTTGTTCTTGCCGACGTCCTCCTCGAGGTGCGCGCGGGTGATGCGCACCCGCTGCAGACCACCCTCGAACTCGAAGTCCACATGCCCGCCGAGCGTCGATGGAAACGCCAGCTGCGTGACCTGGTAATTCTTCGCGACGTCCGGGTAGAAGTAGTTCTTCCGGTCGAACACCGCGTGCCGGGGAATCTCGCTGTTGAGCAGCAGGCCGGTGAGCACGGTCAGGCGCAGCGCCTCCTCGTTGGCGACCGGCAGCACGCCGGGCAGGCCGAGGCAGACCGGGCAGACGTTGGTGTTCGGCTCGGACCCGAACCGGTTCGGGCAGCTGCACCACATCTTCGACTTTGTCTTGAGCTGCACATGCGTCTCGAGACCGATGTTCACTTCGTAATCCATAGCGGGCGGGGACGTTTTGACACAGGGTCGGAGGGTTGGAAAGCGTGAAGCCGGCCTCCGGTTCGTAATCGTCCTCGTCCTTATCCTCGCCCTCCGCTACAAACCCGCCGTGGCCGATGCATCAAAGCCCCAGCGCAGCCTCCGCCTCCTCCACCGGCGCGAACTGCCCGTGCCCACCTGGCGCGGCTGGCTGGTGCTGCTGGGCCTCCTCACATTGCTCTCAACCATCGGCTGCCGGACGATCCAGCCGTTTCTGGCGGTCAACGATCCGGTTCCCGGTGGACCGCTTGTCATCGAGGGCTGGCTGGCGGACTACGCGCTTCAGGCTGCCGTAAACGAATTTCAGCGGCGGACCTACGACGGCCTTTACACGACCGGCGTCCCGTTGGAGAAGGGTGCGCCGCTTTCGGAATACCGGACCTACGCGGAACTGGGCGCCGCCGTGATCGCCGCCTTGGGGGTCGCCACGAATGCCGTCCATGCCGTGCCCGCACCGGATGTGCGGCGCGACCGCACCTACACCTCGGCGGTCGCGCTGCGGGAATGGTTCGCCGGTCAGGGACGCGGAGTGAAACAGCTCACCGTGGTGTCGGTCGGAGCCCACGCGCGGCGGACCCGGCTGCTCTACGAGTTCGCCTTCGGACCGGAGGTGCGGATCGGCGTCATCTGCGTGCCGGACCGGGAGTACGAACCCGACCGCTGGTGGGCCTCCAGCGCCGGCGTCCGGGACGTGGTCGACGAAACGGTCGCCTATCTTTACGCGCGGTTCGTCTTCGATCCGCCCGCTGACTAGCCAACGGGTGCGATCGGAAGTGGCGGTCAGGGAGCGTCCCGGAGTGTGCGGGCGCCCTCGCCCGCAGTCTCGCGCGCCCCCGCGGGATACACGTGGCGTGATCGAGCACCCGATCCTTGTCAGCCCGGGCCACGCGCCTGATCCCACCGACGAGGGCGCCGGTGGGTGCGCCCGAGGCGGGCGCGCTCCCCGGGACCATTCCGCCGGCCTTGCCATCGCCCGGTAACTTGCGTGACCGCCACTTCTGATCGCACCCTGGAAGTTCTAACCAACGCCCGCGTGGACAAGCGTGGCCGGCTCCGGTACAACCACGCCCATGCCGCAGTTGCGAATCACGCTGCGCGATCTTGTGGGGTATCCAGCGGGATCGACGGAGTTGCAGGGGCCTGCTTTGAGACCTTCACCGGCCTGCAGCTCATGTGCCTGATGTTCGCGGGCTTCAAACGCATCGCCCCGGACCAGAATGTCGGGATGGACCTGGACGGGCCTTTCCTGGACGCGTTGCGACTGTTCGAACAACAGAGGAAGAAAGGTGATTGATTGCTATTAACCGTTGCCGAATTTCGCTCGCGGGTCACGAGTTCGCTGCCGGCCTTGGTCCATCAGTTGCAGGAAGTAACGGGAAGGCAGAATCCTGACGAGGCAGACGCATGGAGGAGTTCCCTGACAAAAGTCAGCGAAATCTTCGGCGCACCGGCGTTCCAGCAGTTCCACCTTTACTTCGGAGACTTGAAATGGAGAGACGGGAAATGGAAGGTCGTTTCAAATGAAGTGCACGAAACCGGCCTGGTACGTACGGTCCAACGAGCTCGCCGTGAGAAGATTCTAGATGGCCCGCAGCAGCAAGCGTTGCTGACGAAGGTGCTCCAGTCGTATCGCATTCTGTTAACCCGAGCGTTGAGGGGTGTCTACGTTTGGTTCGAGGACAGGCAGACTCGAGATCATATTCTGGAGTCTCTGGCCAGAACCTGAACCTGCTCAGGCGTGTCGACGGTTTGAACGAAGTCGCTTCGCATCGTCCGGTTCGATGCACTATCAAGGAATTTGCGCTTAACGCTATGCTGGAAGTTCGCCGCGCTTGACACCTCCCCGTTTCTCCCGTATTCAGCGGCTTCCTTTTGGAGGGAACCGAGTGGTTGCAGGTGTGAATGACATCTCCCGCGGTTCCCGGCGTGTTGGTTTTTCCAAAGACAGCTCCGGCACGCGCCGTTGCCCAATGCAACGCGTTCTTCTTCCCATCCGGCGGGCAGAGAATCGAGATCATCGGCCGGAACCAGCTAATTCATGAACCATTCACGTCCGTCCGGACCAGGACGCCGAAACCGCTTTCGGCCGCGTAATCGCAACCGCAATCGCAACCGTCACCAGCAGGGTGGCGCCCGGCCGAATCTCGGCCACCATCACCTGCCGCAGCCCAGCGCCGTCACTGAGCCGGTTCAACCGGTTGACATTTCGGTGCTCCAGCAGGAAGGCAATGTTTTCGGCAAGCTGCTCCCGGAAATCCAGCGCGCCCTGGCCGAGTCCGGCTACGTGCGTCCCACGCCGGTCCAGGAGCAATGCATTCCCCACCTGTTGGCCGGCCGCGACCTGCTGGGCAGCGCCCAGACGGGCACGGGCAAGACGGCCGCCTTCACCCTGCCGCTGCTCCAGTATCTGACCGAGCATCCGTTGCCACCTGCCCCCCACCAGCCGCGCGTGCTCGTGCTCGCACCCACGCGGGAACTGGCCGCCCAGATCGGTGACAGCGTGGCCACCTACGGCAAACACCTGAACATCTCCCACACGGTCATTTTTGGGGGGGTGGGCCAGCGGCCGCAGGAAAACGCGATGAAGGAAGGGGTGGACTTTCTGGTGGCGACCCCGGGACGGCTGCTCGACCTGATGAACCAGGGTTTCGTGGAGCTGGCCGGAATCGAGGCCTTCGTGCTCGACGAGGCGGACCGCATGCTGGACATGGGTTTCATCCACGATGTCCGGCGTGTGATCGCCGAGCTGCCGGAGAACCGCCAGTCGCTGTTCTTCTCGGCAACCCTTTCCGGCGAGATCGTGGCGCTGGCCAACACGATGTTGACTGATCCGGTGCGGGTGACGATCGCCCCCGAGCAGCCCACGGTGGAGAAGATCGAGCAGAAGGTCATGTTCGTGGACAAGGGCCGCAAGGACGCGCTGCTGGTGTCGCTGTTCGACCAGCCGAACATGGACAAGGCGATTGTCTTCGTGCAGCGCAAACGGGTGGCCAACCAGGTGACCCAGAAGCTGCAGGCCGCCGGCATCAGCGCGGCGGTCATCCACGGCAACAAGAGCCAGAGCGCCCGCACCGCGGCCCTGGCAGATTTTCGCAACGGCCGCATCCGCGCCCTGGTCGCCACCGACATCGCCGCCCGCGGACTGGACGTGGACGGCATTTCCCACGTGGTGAACTATGAGCTGCCGGTGGAGCCGGAAACCTACGTTCACCGCATTGGCCGCACCGCGCGGGCCGGCGAGGACGGTGACGCGGTCAGCTTCTGCATGGCCAGCGAGCGCGGTCAGCTGCGCGCGATCGAGCGGTTGATCCGCAAGTCGATTCCCGTGGACCGCGAGCATCCCGAGCACTCCTTCGCTGCGGAAAATGCCACGGGCAGCGAGGCCCGCCCGGTGCCGCGTGGACAGGGCGGCGGCGGCGGCGGGCAGGGACGCCCGGGCGGCCGCAAGAAGAAGTGGAAGAACAAGAAGAAACCTTCCTCGCCACAGCTCCAGAACCTTTCGCCGGTCCTCCGTCGGTTGCACGCCTCGTCGTCCAGTCCGAGCGGCCATCTCAACGGCAACCGCGAGGGTGCCAATCGAAGCCGTCCGCTGACGGGACCACGCCGCAACCGTCAGCGTCCCCGCCGCTCCTTCGGCCGTTGATGAGCCGGCTTCAATGCGCCCGGTTGCATTGAGGCATCGCGGCGATGCATGCTTCGCGCATGCCCGCTTCTCCGCCCACTCTCGACGAAGTCCGCGCCGCCGCGGAACGCATCGCGCCGTTTGCGCGCCGGACAGCGGTGGAGACGTGCTCGACCCTTTCGCAACTGGCCGGTCGGGATCTTCGTTTCAAGGCCGAGCTCTTCCAGAAAGCCGGTGCCTTCAAGTTCCGGGGCGCCTGCAATGCGGTGATGAAACTGCCCCCGGCCGCCGCCGGGCGCGGAGTGGCCACCCAAAGCTCCGGCAACCACGGCCAGGCGATTGCGCTCGCCGCGAAGCTGCGCGGAGTTCCGGCCCATGTGGTGATGCCCGACAACTCCTCGCGGGCGAAAATCAGCGCCGTGCGTGAGTATGGCGCGAATGTGATCCTCTGCGGTCCGACGCTGAAGGATCGCGAGGCCACGGTGGAAATGGTCGCGGCCGACACCGGCGCGAGTTACCTGCCACCCTACAACCATACCGACGTGATCGCCGGGCAGGGGACGGTGGCGCTGGAGTTTCTCGATCAGGCTCCGGACCTGGATGCGATCGTTGCGCCGGTCGGCGGCGGCGGATTGATCAGCGGGATCTGCGTCGCCGCCCGCGCGTTGAAGCCGGACATCCGCATCTTCGCCGGCGAGCCCGCAGGCGCCGACGACGCACTGCGATCCAAACGGGCGGGAGAATTGATCCCGCAGACCGGGCCCAAAACGATCGCAGACGGTCTGCGCGCGAGCCTGGGCGACCTGACCTGGCCCTTCATACGCGACGAGGTCGAAGCTGTGATCGCGGTGACCGAGGAGGAAATCGTTCATGCTATGCGGCTCGTCTGGGAACGGGCCAAGCTGATGATCGAACCCAGCAGCGCCGTGGCGGTGGCGGCCGTCCTTTCGGAGGAGTTCAGGAGCCGGAATGGCCTCCAGCGTGTTGGCGTGGTGCTGACCGGAGGCAACGTCGATCTGGAGTCGCTCCCCTGGTAGCCCGGCGGATGTCTGTGGCCGGCTCGGTCAGTATTGCTGGGTGGCCTCGGTTTCACCGATCGGATCGGCAAACTGGTCGCAGGTGAGTTCGGTGATGAACCGCATGTCTCCGGCCGCGGTTGTGCGGACCGAGACGCGCCAGGTCGCCGCCTCGCGGGGCGCCAGCTCCGGCAATTCAGCCGTGGTCACCTCC
>DNDP01000461.1:4937-8220 GCA_003484235.1 Verrucomicrobiales bacterium | reverse complement strand
CCCTCCCGGTCCTGGGCCAGGACCGCGGTGGTGCCCGAACCGGCCAGGAAGGACTGACCATCGGCCAGCCGGCAATTCAGCGTCAATCGGGTGAGCGCCGCCGAACCCTGGTTCACCACCGTGATCTCGTAGGTTGCAGTGCCCCCGACCGCGACGGGATCGTCGAGGTCCACCACCTCGAGGAGGACGGCGGGCACGCCGGCAACCAGCATTTCACAGCGGGTTTGTGCCGTGATTCCCCGGCCGCCGCGAACGGTGGCGGCCAGTGCCTGCATGCCCGTCTGCGAAGCATCGAAGGTTGCACAGAGTTGCCGGCTTTCTCCCGGCCCCAGATTGTGAATCTCCCACACGACGTCCCCCGCCGATTCTTCGCCGCCGCCCGTTGCGGCAGTCAGGCTCATGGTGGCGGGAATCGCCAGACTCACCGTCGCCCGGGGTTCGGCGGCATCACCCGTATTGCTGAGAACCAGGCAGACATTCGCCGGTCGACCGAGTGTCACGGAGGAGGGGCTTTCACACCGCAGAGTGAGCGAGGCGCGGGGCACGGCGCCCAGATGCTCCACCCAGAAATTGGCGCAGGCCCGGGGTGCCACCACCCGATACTGCTCGCCAAGGGAGCTGAAACGGAATTCGTAGGCGTCAATCGGTTTCTTGCCCGCCCACAGGACATCCCGCAGCAGGACAGGCTTGCCCTTCCTGCGTGAAGACATTGCGGGGAGGCGGGTGCCGACCGGGATCCTGAGCGGCAGGATGTAGGCCTCAGCGACCGCCCGATGAAATGCCGGCATTTCCCCCTGAAAGCCGCACTCGCGCACGACGAACTCCACGTCGTTCCGAAAAAGTTCGGAGCCGAGCAACTTCCGCAGGTCGTCAGGAGTCTGCAGCGGGGCCGCAAACCGGGTGGCGGGATTGCCCAGCCGCGTCGCGCGGTGCTCCTGCGCCTGCAACGCCGGTTCCGTCAACGCAGTGAGAGCGATCAGCATGAGGATCATGGAGGTTCGATTCGTACGCATTCTTTGCCCTGGGTTGTTGGCGGAAGGCACGACCGCATTGTGGCGGCAGAATTGCCGCAGTGTCTCCGCAGGTTTGTTGCGATGGTGCCGGCCAACCGAGGCCGATCTAGTCCTTCGGCTTTTTGAACAGGTCGAGGAGATTGGGCTTGGGCGCTTCCTCGGATTTCTCCTCCTTCGCCGCATCCGATTTTTCACCGGTCAGCAAATTGCCCACGCCTTGAATGACCTTGCCCGCTTCGGAGCCTACCTTGACGCCAAGCTTTTCGGCGATGCCCGCTCCGGACTTCAGCAGCAGTCCGCCCAGCGCCAGCTTGTTCACCTCGCTCTTCGGTTCGCCCAGCGTGCCGCTGACGGTGACGAACTGCGGAAGAGTTGCGTAGGCGACATTCGTGGGGGTGTTGGCGGGGAGCAGGCCCGCCTTGTCGGCGAGCGAGCGGCGGAGTGAAAATTCAACGGGCAGGTTCAACGGCGAGTTGGTCAGGACCTGTGCGATGGGAATCGTGCCGTGCGTCCGGGCGTCGAATGCTTCACCCTGCACGGCGAACCGGCTGAGCGTGATGTTGCCTCCGCCAAGTTCGGTGCTCGCCTGGAGCCAGTTGAGGGGCGTCTGCGTCAGCTCGTTCAATCGCAGGAGCGTGGCGATGGGTACGAGAAGCCTCTGCGCGCGCGGACTGACAACCTGCAGGTTCGCGTTGGTGAAACTGAATCCGGCCCGCCCGCCCAGGTTCTTCTGCAGGCTGGCGCCGGTGACGCCCGCCCCGGTGATGTTCGCATCCACGAGGATGAAACCCTGGTACTTGCCGCGGTTGGCGGGAGAAAAGGTGTTGGCAATCGGTTCCAACGGAACCTTGTCCATGCTCACGGCCAGCGCGTAGGTGTAACCCTTGATCCCGAGATCCAGATCGATGTTGGCATTGACCGGTGCGCCGTTGAGCGTGAGCCGGAAGGGATCGAGAGCGATCTTTCCTCCGTCGACCCTCACCACCGACTGCAGGTTGGTGATGGCAATTTCGTGCAGGAACAACCTGTCCAGCACGGCCTCGACGGTGAACTGCAGCGGCAGGACCACCGGCTCGGGCTCCTCGTTGCCGGAAGATCCGGGCGCGGGCTGGGTGGGGGCCGGAGCCGGCGCATCGGCGGGCGCCGCCGTGAACGCATCGTAGAGGTCGGTCAAATCCAGCGTGTCCGAATTGACCAGGAGATTGCCCTTGGTCATGCCCGGCGTGGCGAGATCGATCCGCCCGCTGGCAACGAATTCATTTTTCGCGGCACGGGCCGTCGGGCTCAATGCCACCTGAAGCTGGCGGAGCTCGAGGACCTGATCCGCGAACCTGCCGTCGAGTTTTACCCCGGCGGCCAGCGGTGTCTCCGGACCGCTGCCCATGAGGGTCGCCATGACGGCCTCGAGGTCGGACTGCAGATTGAACGTGGCGCCATCGTAGGCGGCGGAACCGGAGACCTTGAGCGCGGGCTGCTGTTTCTCGGTCAGCTCGATCCGGTAGCTGCCGACGTTGACCTCCTTGAAGTCCGTCAGTTCACCGTCGAGCTTCAGAATCAACTTCGCCTGGGTGAGCGGTTCGGCACCTGCGTTGGCCGCCAGATCCGCGATCTGCGAATCCAGCGCCAGTTTCAGCAATTTGCCGCCTTGCTGCGAAAGCAGCTTGAGCCGGGCGGAAAGCTTGCCCTTCGAGACGGCATCGCCGGCAACGGCCTTCCACTCGGCGAGGTCGAAGTTGGTCACTTCCAGATCGAGAGCAGAATCGCCGGCCCCGGTGGCATTGGCCCCCCAGGCCAGGTCCATCGGCTGGGCAAGGCTGGCCCGCAGAAGGGGCCGCTGGTTCTGTGTTCCATTGATCGTGAAGGATTGCACCGTGGCCGATTCGGCGGCGGTGTCGACCGCAACGTCGAGCGCCAACTGCAGATCGAGCGGCGGCGTGGTCTGGCCGTCCTGAGTCAGGCTGAACTTGGCCGCATCAAACCGCGTGTTCGCGGTGATGGTGGAACCCCCTTTCGCCAGCGTCAGGTCCGTCGTGGAGTTGAGCGTGGTTGCTCCAAAGTCGATTCCCAACGGCGCACCCACCAGATTGAGCACATGGCGATCGATCGAGGCCACCTCCACCTTCAAACGGCCTTCCAGGTTGGTCAGATCCATCGGACCAGTGACCTTCAGTTCGCCCAGCAGCTGGTCACCCTTGAACAGACGCTGGGAGAACTCCCGGATCTCGGCAGGTGTGATCTCGGTCGTCAGAGCCATGCGATGACCCGCCAGT
>DNDP01000461.1:692-4754 GCA_003484235.1 Verrucomicrobiales bacterium | reverse complement strand
ACCCGCCAGAGCCTGCAGCGAGCCGCCCGCCTGCAGCACCTGCTGATCGAGCCGGGCATTGACTGAGCGCGGCATCAGGTCGTCACCCAGTTCGAAGTTCACCTCGCCGGAGCTGCGCGCCTCCAACACGTCATTGGTCGGCCGCGTGAGCCTGAACGTGGCTGCCGTGGTCAGCTTGCCCGCGCCGCCGTTCTGCAGCTGGTCCAGCGTGACGTTGACACCGCTCAGTTCGGCGATCTCGCGCCCTCCGTCGGGCAGAAGCCTGGTCCGGCGCAATGTCGCGTCCGTCAGCGCGAAGTTTTTGAGGGCGACCTGCGGCGGCGTGCCCGCCTCCGGCGAGGGCGACGGTTCGGTCGCGGGTTCCCCCTGCTTCAGGAGTGGATCCAGATTGCTCGTGCCATCGGCGTTCTCGACGATCAGCAACACCGGGGATTCGATCGTCACCTCGTCCACCTGCAGCGAGCCGCCCATGATGGCCGTCAGGCTGTAGCGCAGGCGGACCTCCTTGGCCGTCAGCACCGGTTCCGTGCCCGTGGTTTTCACCGCCAACTGCCGCAGCGTCACCTGCGAAAAAGGGCTGATCGAGGCTTCGGCCACCGTCACCTCGCCGCCAATAGCGTCGCTGGCGCGCGGCAGGATGACCGCCTTGAAGAAGGCCGAACTGGTGGCGACAAAGTAGAGGAGCACAAGGAGGAGCACCAGGCCGCCGCCGGCGTAGAGCAGTTTGCGGCCCCAGGTGGAACGCTTGCCGGGCTGGGGTGTAGTTGGTTTGTTCATGTCGTTGACTTCCGTTGAATGATGCAAGGATACAGGAATTCGATCAATTGGCGACTGTTCCAAACACTTTCTGCAGCAGCTCCGTGGTCCGGGCGACGGGATTCTCGCGGATCCGCCGCTCCTGTTCCGCGATCTTGAGGAACAATCCGTCGAGCGACTTGCGGGTGACGTAGTCGTCCAGATCCGGCGCCTCCGCCCCGAGGAGTGAGCCGCCCAGCCGGCTCAGGCTGCCAAATCCGCCTTCGGTCGACGCCGTCAACCGCTTGTAGGCGCCGGTAACCTGAGTTTTCTCGGTGGCCGCCTTCACGATCGGAAGAAACCGTGCGTGCAGGTTTGTTTCACTCGTGCGGCGGAAGTATTCCGTGGCGGCGTTGTTCGTCGCCGTGAGTATCGACTTGGCATCTGCGATTGACATCTGCTTGATCGCGCCACCAAGCACGGCGGCGGCCTCGGGCACGGCCTCCTCGGCAGCGCGGTTCATCGAAAGGATGAATTCGTCGGCGAGCTGATCCTGTCCGAGGGCGCGGACCGACCGGTCAATCGTCTGAAGGCTTTCCGGCATGGGTATCTTCACGGAGAGATCCTTCAGAAAACCGTCGGTCTGACCCAGTGACGCCACGGCCGTTTCCACTCCGCTGGCCAGCGCTTCCTTGAGTCCGCCGACCATCTGGTCCTCGGTCAGCAGGGCGGCGATGCCCTCCTTCGGGGAATCTTTGGCGGGCGCGCGTTTCTTCAGGCCAAGCCGTTCGAGAAAACTGGCGGCATCCGCGGTTGAGGCCGAGACAAGCGCGGCGGCGGCGAGCAGGGAAAGGAGTCTGGAGCAGGTTGAGAATGTCATGTTCATTGCGCTTTCATGGTTGTGCCGTCGCGTGGGCGGCTGATTGGTCAATAATGTTGCTACTCCCGGTTGGGGTCATCCACAAGCCCCTTCTCCCGGGCGAGGGCGATCAATTCGGCCGCGGTCTTCACTTCCAGCCGTTGCAGCAGCCGCGTGCGAAGCAGGCTGGCGGCGACGGTCGAGACCTCCATCTGGCGGGCAATCTCCGTGTCGGACAGCCCGGCCGTAAGCAGGCGCAGATAGGTTTTTTCCGGGGAACTCAGCGGTTGGCCGGAGCCTTGTGCGGCAACTGGCTGGCCAGTCGAGCCGGGCAGCCTGTGTACTTTCGGCAGTGCCGGGCTCAGGTAGCGGCGGCCCGCCAGCGCCGAACGGACGGCCGGGAGCAGATGCCGTGCGATCTCGTCCTTGCGGACGTAGCCCAGCACACCATTTTCCAGCGCCTGCCGGACGTACTGTTCGTCGTCGTGGATGGAAACCACCACGACGCGGGTCCGTTCCGAATCCCGCTGCGCCTGGCTGGCAACCTCGAGTCCATGCAGTCCGGGCAAAGCAAGATCGGTGATGAGCACATCGGGCTGCTCGTTCTTCACCAGGCGTACGGCCTGGCGGCCGTCCTCAGCCTCGGCGCTGACCTCCCAGTCCTTCACCTTGACCAGCAGCCGCTTCAGCTGCTGCCGGATCACCTTATGATCGTCTGCCAGTATGATCTTGATCATGCGATGAGGGGTGGTGAACCCGGTGAAGTGGTTTCTCAGGCCCCTAGCACCACCGGCATGGGGCCGGCCGCTGGCGCCTTGAATGTTCGTCGTAGGAGAGGAACCTTCCGGTGACCACCGACCGGCCGGACCCGCCGACAAACGGGCTCGCCAGCGCGCGCGGCGGCTCCTGCCTGGCTGGAAGGCGCTTCATGAGCGTGCCTTGAGAAGATCGCGGATCTCCCCGAGCAGCACCTGGTCCGCGGTGGGCTTGGGCGCGGCCTTGGGCGCGGCGGGCTCGGGCCTCTGCTTCAACGCGTTCATGAGTTTCACCACCATGAAGATGCAGAACGCCACAATGGCGAAGTCGATCACAGTGTTGATGAACGAGCCGTAGGCGATCACGGCGGCTCCGGCGTCCTTCGCCGCCTTCAATGACGTGAAGGTTCCTTCGGCCGCGTCCAGGTTGAGGTAGAGGTCGCTGAAGTTGACGCCGCCCAGCAGCTTGCCGATGGGCGGCATGATGATGTCGTTCACGGCCGAGGTGACGATCTTGCCGAAGGCCACGCCGATGATCACGCCGATGGCGAGGTCCACGACGTTGCCCTTCATGGCGAACTCCTTGAATTCTTTGATGATGCTCATGGATGCAGTGGGTTGGGATTCGGTTGGAACGGGATTGAGGTCAGAACTTGTAGGCGATGGCGGTGACCACCCGGAGGTCGTTTTCCTTGCGGCCGGGTGCGGGCTGGTTGTCGTAGGTGTTCTGCGCAAAAGCGCGCAGCGACATCTTCTCCGTGAGCTGGGTTTCCACCCCGATCTCGAAGTTGAGGATCCAGTTCTCGAAGTCGTCCACCTGCGGCAGCCACTCCAGCGACTGCCAGATGCGGGCGCGGTCGCTCAGCCTGTGCTCGAACCGCTCGGCCAGCCGCAGCGTCAGGTAGGTGGTCTCCTGACCACCCTGCTTCTCGAAAACCACACCGGGCCCCACCTCGCCGCTCAGGCTCGTGCGGTCGTTCTTGATGAAGTAATAGCCGGCACCCGGGCTGAGCGTGAGCCGGTAATCGACCGCGGCGATCGTGTCGCGGAGGGCGTCGGCCCGGAAGTAGCCGTAGGCCCGTTCCGAGAACAGGTAATTGTACTGGCCGAAGCCGCGGAGGGATTCCGCGTTCTTCACGCCGTCGTTCTCGCCGTAGCTGCCGGCCGCGCCAAAGCTCAGCTCGTGCTGGTCCCATTTTTTCTGGGTGAGGAGGTTCGCCGTGGCGGTGAGCGTTTCACTGTTGCCGCTGGTCAGCGTGAGACCGACCGCGGCGCTGGTTTCCCATTTGGGGGGTGGCGGTTCGGTCAATGGGGAATCCTGGGCGCTTGCCTGGCTGGGGCCGGTCGCGCCGCAGAGGCTGCCTGTGAAAAGAGCGAGGACTGCGCGGCTTTTGGGGAGTTTGTATTTCATGTGTCGGTGATGGCTGAGTCAGTCGGTTTACTGCTGCCGGCCGGTGATCAGGCCGGTCAACGGAGTTGGTGTGAAAGCCGTTGTGGTCTCAAAAGTGCAGGACCGCGCCCGCGCCGAAAGCCCGATCCTGAACGGCGCGGTCTGACCCGCCACGGCAGCCGGTTGCCGGTTGCGGATGCCCCAGACGTGGGGCCGGCTTCCCGGCCGTCACGCATCGCGGTCCAGAGAAACAACGCGGCGCCAGCCAGCGGGAGGAAGAGTTCGGGGGAATTCATGGTTCGCAGAGTTAGGGGGCTGGCGGG
>DNDP01000461.1:0-469 GCA_003484235.1 Verrucomicrobiales bacterium | reverse complement strand
GGGCTGGCGGGTCGGTGGACCCGCCAGCCCCGGGTTGAAGGTCTTAGTAGACCGTGGTGCTTTCGGTCTCTTCGACCGGCGTGGTCAGTTCGTCCGCGTTGAGGATGATCTTGCTGCGGGCATCACCCACCTTGGCGCCCCGAACCGTGATGTTGTAAGTGACGACCTCCTTGGGCGCGAGGGTCCTCACGTTCGGGAAGTTCACGGCCTTGCCGCTGATGCTTCCCTGGACGGTGGCGGTCGGCGTCACCTCGTCGGCGAAGCTGGCAGTCACCTTCATGTTGTTGAGCCGCGCAAAGCCCTGGTTGGTGACGCGGATCGTGTAGGTCGTGCTTTCGCCCACCTGGATCGGATCCGGGCTGTCCACGACTTCGAGCAGGACGGCCGCGATGCCCTTCCACTGGGTGCAGGCGCGGGCGGACTCGCTCAGGCTGCCGCTGGTGGCGGTGACCGTGTTGCAGTGGTTGCC
>DNDP01000132.1:653-5632 GCA_003484235.1 Verrucomicrobiales bacterium | reverse complement strand
GGGCGTAGTCGACCATGTCGAGCGGCGTGCGGTGAGCGGAAACGACGCGCACCTCGCAGACCACGCCGAACTCCGCGCAGACGTCGGCGGCGGGCTGGAGCGTGGGCCAGTCGGAGTCGCTGCCCATGATGATCCCGACGAGCGGGGAGGCTGGTTGCATTTTCATGTCAGTTTCCGAAACGGATCTCGCGGGCGGCCCGCCCGGCGCGGTCGATGGCTTCGGCAACCGTGCGGCCGAGGGCGGTCACGTGGCCCATCTTGCGGCCGGCGTTGCTGCGGGTTTTGCCATAGACATGCACATGGGCGCCCGGAATGGCGAGCGCCTTTTCGACGCCGGTGGGCCGGCCGGGACCGGCGGCGGCGCCCAGGAGATTGACCATCACCGCCGCGGGCATGACGAGTTCAGTGGAGCCGAGCGGCCAGCCGAGGATGGCACGGAGGTGGTTTTCAAACTGCGAACAGTGGCAGCCTTCGATCGTGTAGTGGCCGGAATTGTGAACGCGCGGTGCCAGTTCGTTGACCACGAGCTTGCCGTCGGCGGTGAGAAACATCTCCACGCCGAAGCTGCCCGTGCCGCCGACGGCGGCGACGGCCGCCTGCGCCAGCTCGGACGCGCGTGAGACGACATCCGCCGCCACCGGTGCCGGCGCAATCACGCGATGGCAGATGTGGTCGCGCTGCACCGTCTCGACGACCGGATACACGGCCGAGTCGCCGTTGATGCTGCGGGTGACAATCGCGGCGAGTTCCCTGGTGAAGGGGCACCATTCCTCGACGAACAATTCACGGCTGCCGGCTCCAAGCTTCTGCCAGCCTCCGGCGATGCCTGCTTCGTCGCGGAGGGTCGCGTTGCCCTTGCCGTCGTAGCCGTTGCGCCGGGCTTTCAGCACGAGCGGCCAGCCCAGTTCCTTCGCGGCGGCGGCGATCTCCTCCGGCGAGGCCACGGCCCGGAACCGGGGCACCTCGAGACCCGCTTCGGCCAGTGCCTGCTTCTGCGTCAGCTTGTCCTGAACGATGCCGATCGTCCGGGAAGTGGGATGCAATGGCCGGCCGACCGCCTCGATCGCGGCGAGGCTGCGCGCGTCCACGAATTCGTTCTCGAGGGTGACAATGTCCACCTGCTTCGCCAGCTCCACCAACGCGGCGGGGTTGTCCCAGTCGCCGATCAGCGTGTGGACGGCGAGGTTCGCCGCCGGCACCTGCTCCGCCCGCTCCAGCACCACCACGTCACAGCCCAGTTCGAACGCGGCCAGGGCAGTCATGCGCGCCAGTTGCCCGCCGCCCACGATGCCGATGCGGGGACCGCCGCCGGACAACTGCCGGGCGGTCGTGGTGACGGTGGTTGGAGACGGGTTCATCAGGTGTTTTCGGACGGCGGCGAAGATGCCGACGGAACGCGGTGCAAGTCAACCGAAGGTGCGCGCCGACGCGGGCCGTTTCTCAGCGGCTGCGGACGAGCACCGGTTCCATGCGCTGGCGAAACCCCTCCGCCAGCCGGATCATTTCGGTGGCTTCGGGCGGATCGAAATGGGCGCGGCAGCTCTTCTCCCAGAGCCCGAGCCAGGCATCGAAGTGGCCCGGGCGAAGGCTCAGGGGAACGTGCCGGGCCATCATGCCGCCCCGGTAGTCGGGCGGGCCGCCGGTTTGGAGGGACCAAAACCCGGCGATCTTCGCGAGGTGCCCGGGCCAGTCCTCCACCACGCCCTCGAAGATCGGGCCAATCAGTGGATCGATCCGGACCGTCGCGTAGAAATTGCGCAGGAAGAGCTCCAGCTTGGGCCGGCCACCGATGCGTTCAAAGAGAGATTCAGCCACAGCCCGGCCAGCTTAAGGCCGCAACACCCGGATCCGCCAGAACTTGCTTGCCGGCCCCTGCTGGATCGGAATTCGTTGCGGCGCGTCGGTGCCCTCCGTCAGCGGCCCTTCCGCCTGCCAGGTGTCGAAGTCGGACGTACTCTCGGCCTGGTAGACAAAACCATTCCGGCCGGTGAACTGAAGAAACCATCCGGCCTCCGTCCGCGACACGGCCAGGCCGGTGACCGCCGGCGGGGGCAGCGTCAGGCGGATGTTGTCGATGCGGCCGGTTGCGAGCAATGAACCGGACGAACCGGCGTCGCTGTAGCTGGAGATCGCGAAGGCATCGACCCGGAAATCGGTGAAGGAATCGGCCAGCCGCAGGTCGTTGATGGGACCGATGGGTTCGCCGCCGGCGGCCATGGTGGTGCGCAGCGTGCGTGTCGCGGCCGAATACGCCATCGTGACGTTCAGCACCCGGTCCATTGGCAGTTCGAGCAGCGTGAAATCATCGCCGCCCCGGAAGCTGAGCGTCGCATTGGTGGACCAGAACGCCGGCCACAGCGTGGCACCGAAGCCGGAGTCGGGGAACCAGTCGAACTCCACCAGGTTCCGCACCGTGCCGGTGCCCTTGCCCCGGAAGAAGTTGGTGTGCGTGGCGTCGGCGACGTTGATGAACCCCAGCGCCAGCTCGAAGGTGTCTGGCTTGCCGGCGGACACTCCCAACTGCACGGACTCGAGCGTCAGTTCGAAGCGGATCGCGAAGTCATCGTCCTTGCCGAGAATCGTGTCCAGCCGATGCAGGAAGTAGCTGTTGGTCCGCCGGGAATCCCAGGTGACCTCCAGACGCCCGTCGGGATGCCAGCGGAACAGGGACTCTTCGCCGTGGATGCGCCAGCGGTCCCGAGTGGGCGCCTGCGTGAAGTCCTCAAAAAAATCCGCCGCGGTGGTAAGCTGGATGACCATCCCAATCATGGCCAGTCCCACGACCCACCGCGGCGGTTTCACCTTCGTATTCATCGGGCTGGTCCCAATTTCACCAGCCCTGCCGCTTCCGGCGGCAGCAAACTAGACCAGCCAGTCCCGCGACGGCCAGCGCAAAAACCGTGGGTTCGGGGACCATGACGGCGCTGAAGGCGTCGATTTCCGACCGACCGGTCAGCACCTCGACACGCACGAAGCGCGCGCTGGCGAGGTTGACCGGATTGTTCTGGGCGTCCACCGCCCACGCCAGGTCGAAGCCGGTGCCGCCACCGGAACCGTTGTAGAGGGTGCGGATGCCGGCCAGCGTTTGGCTGGCGAAACTGGCGTTGTTCAGCGCCGGGTTTACCGGCCGGTGAAAATTGCCCGCGCCGTCCGTGGGGAACAGTCCATCCACCACCGGCGCCAACGAGGGGTTCAACAGGAACAGGTTGTTGACGTCGTTGCCCACGTACACCCGGGTTGAACCGGAGTTTTCGCCGAATGTGGAACCCGTACCATCGGCAACGCCGTTGGGCCAGTCGAAGTCCACAAACGACGTGCCGCCGAAGATCAGGAAATCAAACCCGAAGGGATTGAGCGGGTTGTTCTGCACCGGGTTGGCGAACTCAACCGTGAGCGAGCCCCCCTGGCCGATGGAGACGACCTGCGAGTTCAAGTAGGGCGCGGCGAAGGGCGTGACGGGTCCACCGAATTGACCCGGCGTGACGCGGGACGGTTCGCCCAGCGCCACCGAGGGATCCGTGTAGCCGCCGGGCGCGGGATTGGAACCGGCGGTGTAGCCCTCGACGCGCGTGGCGAACTGCGCGACGGCGGGCAGGGTCGATGCCACGGCGCCGAGGAGCGCCGTGACGATGATCAATGATTTGTGCATGACTGGTCTTTCTGCTGGCGGCGGCAAAGTGCGCCGCGGGTTTTCAACTGCGAGACCAGTGCGGGGGGAAGGCTCTCCTTTGCGGAACGTTCGACATTCAACGTTCATCGCTGAACGTCCAATAAGTCGATTGTTGGCGACCTGAAACGTTGGAAGTTGAGCGCTGGACGTTTTCCGGCAGCAGGCTCTTGAGCCGTTCTGCCCGTACACAAAAACGCCTTCCTCCCGCAAGACGGGGAAAGAAGGCTCCACGAATGCCGCGGACTACGGGTCCGGCGGCCAGGCCTCATCCTTCTCTTTGCGGAGAAGCCGGTTCCTTGCGGAACCGCGACGAGCACCAGCGCGTCGGTATCCTGACTCCGGGCCTGACCTCGCTCCCGCCTTCCCTTGCGGTGGCTGTGGGAGTTCGTAGCCCGTTACAGTGGCGCAACCGTCCCCGACTCTCACGGGGTTCCCGGCGCGCGCTGGTGTTTCAACGGACCCTGCGGTCCGTATCTTTCAAAGAGCTCGGCTGTGATAGGCCGCCAACCGGGGTCTGCCAAGGCAAATCATCGGCAGTCCGCCACTTCATTTACCGAGGCCGTTCCCGCGCTGATTTCTTCAGTCAGGACACCCCGAGGGAGCCGCCTGGGGTGAACTTTTACTCGCCGCTCGGTAGCAGGCCGGATATACCGTTGTCATTCTCGATGAAAATCAGGCTTCAACTCACTCTAAAGGCTGTACCGGCGCTGTGCCTCCTCCTGCCGCTGGTCGCCGGTTCGCCGCTGGCCGCCGCGACCGCCCTCGACCGCTACGTCAATGCCCCCGATCCCGCCTACCGTCACGAACTGGTGGAGAATCACACCGGCGAGGCAGGCACCACCTACCTGATCAAGTTCACTTCGCAGTCCTGGCTGACGGCGGCGGAGGTCAACCACACCAACTGGTGGCATTGGCTGATCATCCATCGCCCCAAGGAGGTCACCAGCGACACGGCACTGCTGTTCATCACCGGCGGCAACAACAAGGACGGCAAACGGCCGAACCCCGACGAAACCCTCACACGGATCGCCAACGACACCGGCAGCGTGGTCGCGCAGCTGCGGCAGGTTCCGAACCAGCCGTTGATCTTTCACGGCGACGGCAAGGAGCGGGTGGAGGATGACCTGATCGCCTATGGCTGGGACCGGTTTCTCCGCGGCGGACGCGAGGAATGGCTGGCGCGGTTCCCCATGACCAAGAGCGCCGTGCGCGCCATGGACACCATCACCGCCTTTCTGGGCGATGCCGGCCGGGGCTCGCTGAAGGTCGACAAGTTCGTCGTGGCCGGCGGCTCCAAGCGCGGCTGGAC
>DNDP01000132.1:0-375 GCA_003484235.1 Verrucomicrobiales bacterium | reverse complement strand
CCGGCGGTGGGGGATTACGTGGCGCACGGGATCATGGACTGGCAGGACACGCCCGAGTATCAGCGGCTCATCGGTCTGGTGGAGCCCTACGAATACCGCGACCGGCTCATCCTGCCGAAGCTGATGATCAATGCCACCGGCGACCAGTTCTTCCTGCCGGACTCGCACCGTTTCTACTTCGACGATCTGAAGGGGCCGAAATACCTGCGCTACGTGCCCAACGCCGATCATTCGCTCAAGGACAGCGATGCGATCGACACCCTCAACGCGTGGCAATACGCAATCACGCACCGGCGCCCGCTCCCCCGCTTCGACTGGCGGGGGAACTGGGACCGGGGCGAAAACGTGGTCCACGCGCAGGACCGGCCGGGCAAG
>DNDP01000324.1:9989-10250 GCA_003484235.1 Verrucomicrobiales bacterium | reverse complement strand
TGTTCATGATTATTGCCGTAGGGGTCCTGGGGTATGCGTTTTTTCATCTCTATGTTCAGCCGCCCCAGTTTGACTGTGTCGAAGATGGACGGTCCACCCTCAGAACGAGCCGTGTGGTGTTTTGGTTTGCCAGTGTCGTGTTTGTGATGGCTGCGCTCTATCCGGTGATGTTGCCCTACTTCATTTCGTGAAGCCCTAATAACGAAACCCTAGAATGGAGGTATGTTATGCAGAAGCACCAGTTGATGGCAATCGCGGGAG
>DNDP01000324.1:8580-9920 GCA_003484235.1 Verrucomicrobiales bacterium | reverse complement strand
GTTTGTGGCGGCTGCGCTCTATCCGGTGGTGTTGCCCTACTTCATTTCGTAAAGCCCTGATAACGAAAACCGAGAATGGAGGTGTGTTATGCAGAAGCACCAGTTGATGGCAATCGCGGGAGCGTTGGCTTTGGCTCTCAGCGCCTTGGCGTGGGCTGGAGAGCGAACCGTGAACCTCAAGGTAGACGGCATGTCGTGCGCCATGTGCGCGCCAGCCGCACGCAAGGCGTTGGAGAAAGTTAACGGGGTGAAGTCAGCCCAAGTGGAAGGCGAGCAAGCGACCGTCGTGGCTGATGAAAAGGTACAGGATACCGATCTTGTCAAAGCGATTCAGGGAGCCGGCTTCACAGCGACTGTGCTCAATTGAGCTAGAAACTCAAGCAAAGCCGTGAGGGGATTTATGAAGCGAAAAGTCATAGGGGCAAGAGTCTCTGGGATGAGCGGAGCAGTTTTTGCCCTGCCGTGGTGATGACTGCTGCCAGGGATCTTCTCCCTGCTCGGGTTAGCAGGGGCCGGAGTTGCAGCGGTCTGGGTTGGGAAACTGACGTTTGTGTTTGTCGCGCTCTCCGCTGGTTTTCTCGGGAGGGCGCACTATCTCCTATACTGGCGCAAGCATGGGAGTGGGCTGAGCAGGAGCGTGGTGTGGTTTGCGACGGCGATAACGCTCGTTTTGTGGGCATACAGATTTGGACTCATCTGAGGAGCGCATTACCTATGAAGAACACAGGAATGAAACTACTCCTATCGGCAATGCTTTTATTTGGCTTCTTTCTTACCTCAGCTCAAGCGCAGGTCCAGCGCATCGAACTCGACATCGCCGGCTACCTGTGTGGGTTCTGAGTGTATAACCTCAAGGCGGCCGTGAGCCGCTTAGATTTCGCGCCTGAGACGGAGTCCATGGAAGTTACAGACATTGCCACCGGACACTTCGTCTTCTCCCCACTGTCCGGGAGGCAAGTCTCGTATGGCGATCTTGATAAGGTCATCACTGGCGCCGGCTACGAGATCGAGAAAGCGTCGATTGAGGTCATCGGGAAGTTAGTGACCAATATGCAGTTGCGCGTTGAGGAGACGGACCAAACCTTCCACTTGGTTAATGAGGAGGAACTGAGCAGGCTGCGCGAGCAAGTGAGTTCTGATTTACCGGTGACGGTCTCTGGCCAATGGAAAACAGAGCGGGGCATAGACACAATTGTCATACAGAAGTGGTCCACTGGCTCATCATGATTGAGAGGTGGCCATGTTACAGTTCGTCCCGTTTTTGGTCACCGTGTTCGTGCTGATCACGGAATCTGCCCTTGCCCGTCCGATTCGGACGAATGAACCTGGAACCGGGGTGT
>DNDP01000324.1:8111-8435 GCA_003484235.1 Verrucomicrobiales bacterium | reverse complement strand
TTCGGACGAATGAGCCTGGAACCGGGGTGTTCATCGGCAGCGGAGTGCTAGGCCAGATGATCGTGGAGCAAGAATCAAATCATCGTGAAAGACTATGGGATGTCACACTCGTCGGCGATGTCCGCTATACGCCTGCCACACACTGGGTTTTCGGCCTGCGGATCCCGTACACCTTGACGCGAACCCTGGATAGTCCTCTGGTCGGGACGGAGTCGATGACTGGGCTCGGTGACATTATCGTCACGGCTAAACATCGCTTCTTCCGCAGCGTGGGGATGTGGTCCGACCGGCATGCCGCCATCGAGATAGGACTGAAGCTCCCCA
>DNDP01000324.1:2945-7932 GCA_003484235.1 Verrucomicrobiales bacterium | reverse complement strand
CATCGAGATAGGACTAAAGCTCCCCACGGGGGAGACCAATAAACGGGTCGACCGTAGGCTCCCAATTCAACGACAACGCCGCCTGCAACCGGGCAGTGGCTCGACAGACTTCATCTTTGATCTCATTTACCAAGAAGGGCGGCGCAGGTTTGTGTACGGCGGAGACGTCAGTTACCGGCTGAATACCGAAGGGGATACTCGTTACCAATTTGGCGATGAGGTCCGCCTGAACCTTGATTTTGAATATATCCTGCTCCCCTGGGTGTATAAGAAGCCGGGCCATGAGCTGTTTACGCTTCTTGAGGCAACCTTTGTTCATAAAGAAGTAGATCAATCTCGTGATCGTGCGATCTCAGCGACTAGGCGGACAGAGCTGTTGCTGGCTCCCGGGCTCCAGTACATTGCGACGGAGCAGCTGCTTTTTAGTGTGTCAGTGCAGTTTCCAGTCTTTGCCGATGTCAAAGGGCGAGGGCTAGAAAGGGATTACAATGTCTTGGCGGAATTTCGCTTCGCGTTCTAGCGACGCTCCTCACTCAAGCACAAGATTTCGAGAGAAAGGAAGACACGTATGCAATCTTATGAGTACCTTTGCGGCGGGTCGGAACTGCTCGATATTGTCGAACCCTTGTGGAAAAAACTAAACGACTTACATCGCCTGGTCTCCCCCCATTTTTCCGATCGGGCGGCGGCTCACTCATTCACCGCCAGAAAACAGGGGTTCTTGGAAAAGACTCAAAACGGGCAGCTACGGGTTGAAGTGGTGAAGACCAAAGCGGAGCAGCAAGTGATTGCCTATTGTGTCTCCACTATTACTCCCGACAAAACAGGAGAAATCGACTCGATTTTCGTGGAGGAAGACCACCGAGGAAACGGGATCGCTGATCACCTCATGTGCGGCGCTCTAGAATGGATGGAGCAAGCGGAAGTGAAGGCCAAAATCCTCGTGGTGCTGTGGGGGAACGAACGGGTGCATGCTTTTTACCAACGCTATGGATTTTTCCCTTTGAGCGCGACGCTGATGCAAAAGCAGGCTCTCTTCTAGTTCCCCTTGTTCACGATTTTTTCCTTGCAGCGTTTGTCGTTGTCGTGAGGACCTGGAATGTTACGAATTACTGTGGACACTCCCAGCTGGCGAGGGATTCTCGTACGGATCAACCTGCCCGCGTTGGAATCACGCCGAGCGTGAAACGTTGGGAGCCCACGTCGCATCAAATTCCACGACATGAACACGCTTGGCAAAGCTCCTTCTTCCTCCGAGATCACACCGGAACCGCTCTATCTGCGACGCCGAGAGTTTCTCCATACTACGTTTTTGTTCACGGCCACGAGTGTAGGCACGGGAGGGAGTCTACTGTGGTTGATGGGAGGGAACAGGGCCAGCGAGCCCGAATCCTCCCCTGTGAGTGTGAGTACGCCCTCGCTCACGACTGCGGGCCGCAGTTCCTACAGCACCAACGAACCATCGACTTCCTATCGAGACATTACGACCTACAACAACTTCTACGAGTTCACGCTGGGCAAGGATGTTTTCAAGCACGTGGAGGCCTTCACGACCGAGCCGTGGAAGATCGAGATCACCGGCCTGTGCGAGAACCCGATGACCGTCGACGCCCGCGAGCTGCTCGAAGAGTTCGGCATGGAGGAACGCATCTACCGGTTCCGGTGCGTTGAGGCCTGGGCAATGGTGGTGCCGTGGTCCGGTTACCCCTTCCGGAAACTGATCGAGAAGGCGAAGCCGAAGTCGGAGGCGAAGTTCATTCGGATGCTTACCGCCAGCAAACCCGAGCAGATGCCCGGGATGCGTCAGGCACCGCACTATCCCTGGCCGTACTTTGAGGGACTGCGGATGGACGAGGCGATGAACACGTTGACGTTCATGGCCACCGGCATCTACGGCAAGGCGCTGCCCAAACAACACGGCGCGCCGCTGCGCCTGGTGGTGCCGTGGAAATACGGCTACAAGAGCATCAAGTCCATCGTGAAGATCGAGTTCATCGACCGGCAGCCGAAGACCTTTTGGGAGGCGCTGCAGCCGGAGGAATATCCGTTCGAATCGAACGTCGATCCCAAGGTGCCGCACCCGCGCTGGTCGCAGGCGACCCACCGTCTGATCGACACCGGCTCACGGGAACGGACGCTCTACCTGAACGGCTATGCGGACTGGGTGGGGGACATGTATAGGAGAGGATAGCCCTTCTTGGCAGGGCAAGGCTCCTGCCGAGCAGCAACTTTTGTCGAACTGATGGCAATGGGAGTGAGCCGTCGTAATGAAAGCAGGAACCGTAACAGGGTCTTTGTTCACTTGAAGCCAAAGGCAAAAACGGCTCCCGTCGACTCCAGCAAATGGTCTGGGAAGAGCCAGAGGTTGGCGGAGATTCAGGGAGCGCCACGTGATTACGAGGACATTCCTTATTCTTGTTGGAGATGCGGTCAGCGTGCCGTCTTTTCAGCTGCTGAACAGAAGCAGGCGTTTGAGGTTCGCAAGGCATACATCTGGCAGCGTAGGAATCTGTGCCCGGACTGTTGGCGGGAGAGACTGCAAATTGAGCGGGGAATTGCGGCATGCCAATCGAAGTGGCGAGATCAAAAGCGTGCGCTCAAGCAGGATTCTGAGTTTCTGAGAATCTGGCTCAGGTTGTTGGAGGAACACCCGGCGTACGGTTCCCGGACGAATCGCGCTGGCATCAACATGCTTCGTCGGTTGCTGAAGCTGTTGGTCAAACAATAGGCTGCGAACAAGTCGTTGCGACGGTATGCGGCTCGCCTGGAGCCTCGCGCTACCAGATTTCATATGAATGCCAAATTGCCCCGCTGCCCCTGGGTTGATCTCTCGAAACCCGACTACGTCGGCTATCACGACGAGGAGTGGGGCGTGCCGGTTCACGATGATCGCAAGCTCTTCGAATTCTTAGTGCTCGAAGGGGCGCAGGCCGGCCTGAGCTGGTATACGATTCTTCGCAAAAGGGCGAACTACCGCCGCGCCTTCGCCGACTTCGATCCCGTCGAGGTCGCGCGCTACACCCCGGCGAAGATCGGGAAGCTGCTCCAGGATCCGGGTATCGTCCGCAACCGGCTCAAGGTCGAGGCGGCGGTGAACAACGCCCGGCAGTTCCTCAAGGTGCAGGCGGAGTTCGGCTCATTCGACGCCTACATCTGGCGGTTCGTGGACGGCAAACCCATCGTCAACCTGCTCAGGACGCTGAAGGACTATCCCGCGAAGTCCGCGATCTCCGACGCGATCAGCAAGGACCTCAAGCAGCGCGGTTTCCGGTTCGTCGGCTCCACGATCATCTACGCCCACATGCAGGCGACCGGCATGGTGAACGACCATTCGCTCGGCTGCTTCCGGCGCGGCGAACTCGTTGGGAAGCACCGCTGAACGTTTTCAAGCGGCGTTGGTGCGGGTTTGCCCATGGTGACCCAGACTGTCCCGGCGACGGCCGGGTCTGAATCCGGTTTGTTCCCAAGGGTTTGCCTGCGGGCGCCGGTTCAGTCGGTGGTCCGCCGCAGGACGCTGAAGAGATCGTGGCGCTGGTCGGTCCACAGCGGGCCGGTGGTCGGTTCCGGTTCGGCGTCCGGCGGGCGCGCCTCCCGGAGCCGCCGGGCCACAGATGTGTTCGCCGTCAGGATGGCCCAGCGGGCACGGACTACGGCCCGAGCCAGATCGTTCGGGTTCTCAAACGCCACAAGCTGCCAGCCGAGTTCCTGTGCATGGCGGGCCAGCACGGGCAGCAGGTCGAGATTCTCGTTGGTGATGTGGCAGGCGATGACGCCGTCCTGGCGGACCTGTCGGCGGTAGAGTTCGAAGGCTTCCCGGGTCAGCAGGTGCATGGGGATTGCGCCGCCGGTAAAGGCGTCCAGCACGAGCACATCGAACTGCGCGTCCGGCTCGCGTTCAAGCGAGAGGCGGGCATCGCCGGTGACCACCTCAACCGTCCCGGGACAGTCCGCCAGGAAATGGAAATGCTCGCGGGCAAGCGCTTCGACGGCCGGGTTGATCTCGTAATAGCGGAAATGATCGCCCGGGCGGGCGTAGGCGGAAAGCACCCCCACGCCGAGGCCCACCAAGCCGAGGCGGCGGGGCGGTCCGTCGTCATCCAACGCCGACTGAAACAGGCGGCCAATGCCGGTCGTGGTTCCGAAATAGAGCGTGGGCCAGGCGCGGCGCTCGCCTTCCATGAACTGCATGCCATGGATGGTGGAACCGCTGTAGAAGAGGTGCTGCCGGTTCGCCGGGTCCTTGCCCGCGTAGAGGCGGACCTTCTGGACGCCGTAGAAATTGCGCCGCTGATCAATGACGTCGCGCAGTCCCGATCGGATGTGCCAGGCGGCCAGGCCGGCAAAAACCAGAGTGAAGGCGGTTGCCGCGAGGAACCCCGCTTTTTGAGCGGCGCCTGGCTGCCGCTGCTGGTCGCGCCAGAGACCGGCGGCGAACACCAGGCCGACACCGGTCAGACCGAGTTCGGTTTCCCAGTAGCCTTCGAACAGGACGGGTGCCACCAGCGCCACAAAGACTCCGCCGAGGGCGCCGCCCAGCGCGACCGCAAGATAGAAGCCGGTCAGGTGGGTCGCCGTCGGCCGCGTCTGCACCAGTTCTCCGTGGGTGATCAGGCAGCCGACCAGCACCGTGGCGGCGTGGAGAGCGATTTCCCACGAAAGCGAGGGCAGGAACCAGCCGCGCCAACGGGCCATCAGCAGGAGTCCCAGCAGTGCGGCGACCGGTCCCAGCCATGCCCTTCGATACCAGTCGGGATGTCCGAAACAGATGATGAACGTCAGGAGATACAGGCTCAGGGGCAGGATCCAGAGAAACGGTATTACGGCGACGTCCTGGCAGATGGTGTTCGTCAGGGCCAGCAACACCACCGAACCTCCGCCGGCACACAGGATCCAGAAAGCGTGATCCGACCAGCGCGGCGCCTCTCCGGCCGGATGGTGCGGAACGGAGCGGGGCGAGACGGATTCCCGGCGGGCGGACTTCCGGCCG
>DNDP01000324.1:1220-2730 GCA_003484235.1 Verrucomicrobiales bacterium | reverse complement strand
GCCATAAGCCACCGACCACGCTGCTGCCTGGGCGTTGCTGGACAGCAGCGGTTCAACGAGGAAAGGAAAACCGAGAAGCGCCAGGAGTGATCCGGCGTTGGAGAGGGCGAAGAGCCGGTAAGGGTTGCCGCAGCCCGGCAATGCCTGAACGTACCACGCCTGAAGAAGCGGGCTGCTGGCCGCCAGCAGGAAATAGGGAAAGCCCACGGTGACCAGCAGCAGCAGGAGGATGCGGATCTCCGGCGCCTCGGCCCCTGGGGGCTTCCAGCCTTCGTCGGGAATGACCGGGAGAGTCAGCAGCGACAGCAGCACCATCCCCACGTGCACGAACTGCTGCCGAATACCGGCGAGCCGTCGATGCAGGAAGTGTGCGTAGGCATAGCCACCCAGCAGCAGGGTCTGAAAGAAGAGCATGCAAACCGTCCAGGTGGCCGGCGCGCCGCCGAACCAGGGGAGGATGAACCTCGCAATCAGGGGCTGGACGACGAAAAGCAGGTAGCTGCCGAGAAAGATTCCGATGGCGAAGAATCCGCCAACGGCGCCGGATCGGTGGGCGGTGGTGACCGCCGCGGCTGAATTGGTGAGGGACATCAGGTGTTGCGGGCCGCCGGTGAGATCCGGTTGCTAGCAGAGCGACCGGATTTCGCTCAAGTTCTTTCGTGATTGCAAATGGTTGAAGGATTCGGAGGGAGGTGCATACTCCCTCCCAACCTCAGCACTGTCCTGCCATGAAAACTCGTTTGTTTGTTCCGCTCCTGCTCGCCGGAGTCCTGTCGACCACCACCGCGGCCGAGTTCCCGCAATCCTTCAACGTCGAGCTTCAGCCGCTCAAGGCGCAGGTGCGCCGGGTGGTCGAGGCGATGAATTATCTGGGCTTCCCGCTCTCGGATGCCGAACAACGGGAGCTGGAGGCGGCCATGTCGGAGGAACACCAGCCGACCGCCCGCGAAGGCATCCAGCGGGTGCTCGACCGCCATGCGCTTTACGGCGTCCACATCAATCCCGAGATGCGGGTCAAGGTGAGCGCCGGTCCGGCCAAGGCGGTGCTCCACGAGCAGGGCTGGGTGCAGTTCCTGGTGAAGGTGCACAACGAGTCCGGCACCACGGCCGAGTTGATGGCCGTGAGCCCGAACGGCCAGTCGCTCTTCAAGGGGGGCTGGTACCGCGGACCATCCGATCCGCCGGTCGGCGACCGGCCCCGGAATCAACCGCGGCCGGCCCCGGTTGCGGAGCTGCCGAATGAGGATCGTTGGCTGGATGTCCAGATGTTCAACAACCAGCCCCTCAACCGGACCCTCAGCGGGCTGGAGCTTGAGTATCGCATCATCCAGCTGTTCAGCCGCGATGCCGGCAAGCGCGAAGCCAAGATGGCCTTCAACGTGGGGCAGGGGACACAGGACATCGGCTACCGCAACGAGGTGGATCTGCTGTTCGACTGCCAGCCGGCACGGCCGATCACGTTCCGGGTGAAGGATGAGAACGGCAAGCCGACGACGGCGTCCTTCGAGAT
>DNDP01000324.1:0-950 GCA_003484235.1 Verrucomicrobiales bacterium | reverse complement strand
TTTGCATTTCACCCGCAGGTCTACCGGGCGGACGGCGAGACCGTGCGGCTGCCCGAGGGCACCTACACTTTCGAGATCAACCGGGGGCCGGAATCGATCGCCGAGCGGCGGAAGGTGGTGGTGGGCAAGGACACGTCGGAACTGGAGTTCCGGATGAAGCGCTGGATCGATCCCTCCCTGATGGGCTGGTGGTCCGGGGACCATCACATCCATGCCGCCGGCTGCGCGCATTACACCAACCCGACCGAAGGGGTGCACGCACCGGACATGATGCGGCACTGCATCGGCGAGGATCTGAAAGTGGGCGCCAACCTGACCTGGGGGCCGTGCTTCGATTATCAGAAGCAGTTCTTCACGGGTGTTGACGACAAGGTGTCGCAGTATCCCTATCTGCTCCGCTACGACATCGAGGTGTCGGGTTTTGGATCGCATCAGAGCGGGCACCTCTGCCTCCTGCGGCTCAAGGATCAGATGTATCCGGGCGGCGATTCCATGCATCACTGGCCGAAGCTCGGGCTGAACACGCTCAAGTGGGCCAAGGCGCAGGGCGCCCTGGTGGGACCGGCGCACTCGGGCTGGGGATTGCAGTCCAAGTCGAACGAGCTGCCAAATTACGAGGTGCCGCCGTTCGACGGGATCGGGGCAAACGAATACATCGTGGACGTCACCCATCAGGTGCCGGGCCCGGACGGCAAGCTCGTTCCAGCCGTGGACTTCATCTCCACCGTGGACACTCCATATGTTTGGGAGCTGAACATCTGGTACCACACCTTGAATGTCGGTTTCCGCACGCGCATCAGCGGAGAGACGGACTTCCCGTGCATCTACGGCGAGAAGGTGGGACTTGGCCGCAGCTATGTGCATCTGGGAGACACCCTGGACTACAACGAGTGGTGCGAAGGCATCCGCGCCGGGCGCAACTACGTCGGCGACGGCAAGAGCCACCTCAT
>DNDP01000264.1 GCA_003484235.1 Verrucomicrobiales bacterium | reverse complement strand
TGGAGATGGCGCCGGAGATGAACGGCTGGGCGGCGGACATCATCTTGAGGTGGGCCATGTGGTGGATGCTGCGCTTGCCTCGGTAGGCCTTGAACGCACAGTCAAACACCGAGAGGTGCTCCGAACGCAGCCCGCTCGCAATGGTGACGCCATCCTCCAGCACGTCCTCGATGGTGTCGTACTTTTCGATGTGCTCGACGATGCCCTTGATCTCGTTCGCCGAATATCCGAGCCGCTGCAGGGCCTGCGGCACGGTGCGGTTGACGATCTTCAGCATGCCTCCCCCGGCAAGCAGCTTGTACTTCACCAGCGCGATGTCCGGCTCGATGCCGGTCGTGTCGCAATCCATCAGGAACGCGATGGTGCCGGTCGGCGCCAGCACGGTGACCTGCGCATTGCGGAATCCATCCAGGCGTCCCAGCTCCAAGGCGGCGTCCCATGTCTTGCGTGCCTCATCCTTAAGATAGTTGAACTCCCTGCTCGGCTGGATCTCCTCGACGGCGTCGCGGTGGAGCTGGATGACGCCGTTCATTGATTCCCGGTTGTTCTTCTGGACCGGCTTCGGCACGCCGGAGCAGCGGGCGTCGTCCAGTCCCGCAAAGGGCCCCATCACACCGGCGATCCTGGCCGACTGCTCATAGGCGTGACCGGTCATGATCGAGGTGATGGCTCCGGCCAGCGCACGACCCTCATCGGAATCGTAGGCAAAGCCGTAGCTCATGATGAGCGATCCCAGGTTGGCATAGCCCAGACCGAGCGTGCGGAAGATGTGGGAGTTCTCCGCGATCTCCTTCGTCGGGTAGCTGGCGTTGTCCACCAGGATTTCCTGCGCGGTGATGTAGATGCGGACGGCGGCCTTGAAGCGCTCGACATCGAAGGTGCTGTCCGCACGCTTGAACTTCATCAGGTTCAACGACGCCAGATTGCAGGCGGTGTTGTTGAGGAAGACGTATTCCGAGCAGGGGTTGGTGGAATGGATCGGCTCGGTGCCCTTGCAGGTGTGCCATTTCTGAATTGCCCCGTCGTACTGCAGGCCTGGGTCGCCACAGACCCACGTGCCCTCGGCGATCTTGTTGAGCAGGGTGCGGGCATCCTTCTTCTCCAGCGGCTTGCCCGTGGTGACGGAGCGCGTCCACCACTCCTTGCCGGCAATGGCGGCGTTCATGAACTCGTCGCTTACGCGGACCGAAAGGTTTTCGTTCTGGTACATCACCGAACCGTAGGCGGCACCGTTGAAGGAACCATCGTAGCCCTGCTCGATGAGCGCCCACGCCTTCCGCTCCTCAACCTGCTTGGCGTCGATGAACTCCTCGATGTCGCCGTGCCAGTCCTTCAGCGTGTTCATCTTGGCGGCGCGCCGGGTCTTGCCGCCCGACTTCACCACATTGGCCACCTGGTCATAAACCTTGAGGAAGGACAGCGGACCGCTCGGACGGCCGCCGCCGGAAAGTTTCTCCTTGCTCGAGCGGATGGGCGACAGGTCGGTGCCGGTGCCGGATCCAAACTTGAAGAGCATCGCCTCGCTGTAGGCCAGGTGCATGATCGACTCCATGTTGTCGTTCACGGACTGGATGAAGCAGGCGCTGCCCTGGGGGTATTCGTATTGGGTATTGGCACGATTGGCTTCGCCAAGTTCCGGGTCCCAGTGCCAGTTGCCCTTGTCCGATTTCTTGCCGATGCCGTATTCGTGATGGAGACCGACGTTGAACCAGACGGGCGAGTTGAAGGCGCCGTATTGATTCACGCACAGCCACGCCAACTCTTCGTAGAAAACTTCGCCATCCGCCTTGCTGAAATAGCCGTCTTTGACGCCCCAGTCGGCGATCGTCCGCGCGACGCGATGGATGAGCTGCCGGACCGAGGTCTCACGCTCCGGGGTGTTCTGTTCGCCGTAAAAATATTTGGAAACCACCACCTTGGTGGCAAGCACGGACCATGACTTTGGCACCTCCACGTGCTCCTGCTTGAAGATGACCTTGCCCGAGTCATCGGTGATCTCGGCGGTACGCTGATCCCATTCGAGCTGGTCGAAGGGCTTGACCTTGGCATCGCTGAAGACCCGATCGACGGGCAGCGCCGTGCGGGATTTGCGCGACTTGCCGGCACGCGCGCCGGACCGGGAACGGCCCTTGGCGACGCGGCCTGAAGACCGCCGGGTGGGGGAGGCGGTGGGGGACGACAGTACTTGCTCGCGGGTATCAATCATGGGGTTGAAACAGGTTGTTTAAGTTGCACCAGCTCGGACTCCCTGTCCGACCTCGAAATGGAGGCGGAAGTAACAGCCCGATCGACCAAATGCACCTCCATTTTGGGGGTTTTCCGGCAAAAACAACCAAGCCGGCAACCCCATTTAGTGGTGGAGCGGCGGCAAGGCTAGCACCATATGTAGTAGCGACAAGAAGTTTTTGGAAGGACCGAGGAATTATTAGCGGACCTCAGCCTTTGCTTCACATCGGGTCGCCAAACGCTTATCCCGGTCGACCAAAATGTCCCTCACTTCCGCCGACTTTTCGCCTTTTCCGAGCGCCGCCGAACGGACCGCCTCTCCGGCCGTTTCCCGGGCGATTTTTTCCGCGCCGCGGCGTGTTTACGCACGGGCGCAATCGTCTTGGGCCGGGGTTTGGGACGCAGCACGATTGGGCATCCCTCAAAGCCGAATGCCTTCCGCATCTCACGGGTGAGATACTTCGTGTATTCATCGGAGAGAATGTCGTCGCGGTTGACGAACATGAGGAAACTGGGCGGGGCCTGGCCGGTCTGCGTGGCGTAAAAGAATTTCAACCGCATTCCCTGCTTGCTGACCGGCTGCCGGTTTTCCACGGCGTCGTTGATCGTCCGGTTCAGGACGGCGGTGGGAATCTGCTGCTGCATCTGGGCTCCGACGTAACGGATCGCCTCAAGCAGCCGGTCGAGTTGGAAGCCCTCCACTGCCGAGGTGAAGATCACCGGAGCGTAGTCGAGGAAGAAAAGCTTTGCCTGCACCCACTCGCCAAACTCGGAGAGGGTCGTCATGCGTTGCCGGTGATCGTCCCGGTTGCGGGTCTTGTTGCGTCGCTGCTCAATCTCCTCTTCCCGGGCCTTGCGCACGCCTTCGGCCACGAGGTCCCATTTGTTCACCACCACGATGCAGGCCCGCCTCTTCGCCACAATGATGTCCGCCACCTTCTTGTCCTGCTCAAGGATTCCCGAGACGGCGTCCAGCACCAGCACCACGATGTCAGCCCGGCCTATCGAGTCCGCCGTCCGCTGCACGCTGAAGAACTCGATCGAGTCGTCCACCCGCCGGGCCTTGCGCATGCCGGCGGTGTCAATCAGCAGGTACCGCTCGCGCGCGCCGTCGGTCTCCACCTCGAACGGCACGTCCACCGCATCGCGCGTGGTGCCTGGGATCGGACTGACAATGACGCGATCGGACCGGGTGAGCCTGTTGATGATCGACGATTTGCCGACATTTGGCCGGCCGACAAAGGCGAGCTTGAGCGGAGCGGTGCTGGAACCCTCGCCGGGGCCGGGAAGTTCGGCCATCTCGGGCAGCGCCGCGATCGAGGCGGTCATCAGCTCGTCGATTCCCCGGCTGTGGATGGCGCTGATGGGAAACGAATCGGGAAAACCCAGCCGGTCGAACTCGCCGGCGCCTGCTTCGGCCCGGCCGGTGTCCACCTTGTTGACGACGAGCAGCACGCGCTTGCCCGACTTGCGCAAACGCACGGCCACCTCCTCGTCGAGCGGCAGAATGCCTTCCTGCACGTTCACCACGAAGAGGATCAGATCCGAGGTGTCGATGGCGACCTGCACCTGGTCATAGGCGGCGCGCGTGATGACATCCTGCGCCGTCTCGCCCCGCATCACGCCGATGCCGCCGGTGTCGATCAGCGTGAAGGGCCGTCCCCGCCATTCCAGCTCGGCTGTTACGCGGTCGCGGGTCACCCCGGGCCGGTCGTGCACGATGGCGATCCGCCGTCCGGCGATGCGGTTGAACAGGGCGGACTTGCCCACGTTTGGGCGGCCGACAATGGCGATGATGCCTGACATGCGCGGGAGAGTGCGCGAACACCCCCGGCCGGAAAAGGGAAATTCGGCCGGGCACTCCTCGTCGGCCCATGCCACCCGGCGGCAACCCGCCCTGCCGCTTGTCAAAACGATGGAAGGCCTGATACTTCGTCCACAGATGTCCGGCCTGCCAACCTTCGCCAACCTGGTGCTCTGCATCCTTGCCGCGGTTCTGGGCGCAGCCGTCGGTCTGCGGGCCCACCGTCGCGAGCCGATCTCCGAAGCCTCAAAGGTGCTCAAACATTCGCCGCATCTGTGGACCGTGCTCCTGCTGCCGCTGCTGGTGATGGCCGTCCATACGCTGTTTGAATTCAACAGCGACTGGGAATGGCTGCTGCCGTTCGCGGTGCAGTATTACTACGGCCCCGTGGCCTGGGGCTTGGTGCTCGCGTGCTTCACCTACTTTGCGGGTTTCGGCGGATCGGTGTTCGTCACGACCGGGCACCCGAAGCGGATCCAGCTGGGGGCTGCAATCGTCATGCTGTTCTCCGGCGTGCAGCTGATGCATTTCCAGGCCACCCAGCTGCCTACGCCGGAGCTCGGCCCGCCCCAGGTGACACCGTCCGGCCTGGTCCTCCAATCGAACAGCTCCACCTGCGTGCCGGCCGCCGCCGCCAGCCTGTTGAACCAGTTGGGCGATCCGCGGACCGAGGCCGAGCTCGTCAAACTCTTCGACACCCGAGTGGACGGCACTTCACCGTCCCAACTCGTCCGGGGCATGCGCGAGCTCGGGTACGATGCACGCGCGGTCAACATCGAGCGGGAGAGCGTGGATGCCGTCACGCCACCGGCCGTGCTGTTCGTGCAGCAGGGAACCCACGCCATGACCCTGCTGGCGGTCCGCGGGCGGCGCATCGATGTCTGGGATCCCGACGCGGGGAAGATTCTCCTGCTCAGCCGTGATCAGTTCAGGATCCTGGCGGCGGGCGCGCATGCCGTGCAGTTCACGCCCACCGACCAGGGCGCGGCACGGCGTGTTGCTTCGCCCGGCACAGAGCGGTATTGAAGCTTGCCGACCGGCATCCGGACCGGCTCACCGGCGACGCGCCGATGCCAAGTTCCGGCATTCGCACGGTCAAGTTGGGCCGGACCTTTTTGGTTGAGCCATCCCCGCGCCGGGCTCAGGCTGCCGGAAATTATCCAACCGCATGAGCACTCCCGAACCCAAGAAATCCGGCGGCCGCAGCTGTCTTCTCTACGGCTGCCTGTCGGTCATTGTCCTGACCCTGCTGGGAACGCTTGCCGTCTATCTCGTCGTCCGCAGCGCGATCAATTCCAGCATCGAGAAGTTCACATCGGCCGAGCCCCAGAAAATGGAGGAGGTCGCAATGTCCGATGCCGAAATGGAGGCGCTGCGCGGCCGGATCCGCACCTTCCGCGAGGCGCTGGACGACACCAACCGGGTCGCCATGCTGGAACTCGACGGCCGCGAGGTAAATGCCATCATCACCACCAGCACAAACTTTGCGGACTTCAAAGACCTGCTCAGGGTGCGCCTCGAGGGCGACAGCGCCAGATGCGAGGTGAGCATGCCGCTGGACGAGTTTGCCAAGCTTCCCCTGATGAGCGGTCTGGAGGGCCGCTATCTCAATGCCAGCCTGGACCTGAGCGTCGAGATCCAGAATGACACGCTGCAGACCACATTGAACGGCGCCACGGTGAAGAGCGACTCGCTGCCCGCGGAGGCCATTCGGGAGCTGCAGAAGTCGCTGCCCTGGCACGAGATTCAGGAATCGCCGGAGGTGAAGGAACTGCTGGCGATGATCAAGTGGCTGAAGATTGAAGACGGCAAGATCAAGCTGGGCACCGGGCAGCCCGCCCCGCAGCCATGAGCGAATACGCTCTTCCCCGCTCCACCGCCAACGAATAGATTCGCACGCCACGGTGCCTGCCGGTTCACCGACCAATCCAGATGAACGACCGCGCAACGAACATTCTGCTGATCGAGGATGATGCAGCCTACGCCAAGCTGCTGCGGTCCTGCCTGGACCGGCATGCCTCCGGATTTCGCTTTGACCTGCACGTGGCCACGACCCTGAAGGCGGGGCTCGC
>DNDP01000404.1:1574-3819 GCA_003484235.1 Verrucomicrobiales bacterium | reverse complement strand
AGCTGCCTGCTGACCGGCATCGAGCTGTTCCCCGGCAACATTCAGGGCGGCTCCCACACCCCGGCGGGCTGGGCCAGCGGCATTTCCATCGACCAGGAGATCAGGAATTACCTGCAAAGCCGGCCCGATACCCGCACCCGGTTCGGCTCGCTGGAGTTTGGCGTCGGCGTCTCCGACCGCGCCGATCCCTGGACCCGGATGTCCTACGCCGGCCCGAACAAGCCGATCGCGCCCATCTCCGATCCCTACCAGATTTATGGCAAGCTCTACGGCGAGCTGAAGGACAAGGAGAGCCTGCAGAGCATCCTCGACGACGTGCAGGAAGATCTTCGCAAGGTGCGCCGGAAGATCAGCGCCGAGGACCGTCGCCTGCTCGAGGAGCACGAGGCGCTTGTGCGGCAGATGGAGCTCGACCTTGAAAATGCCGACGAGCAGCAGCTCGTTGCCACCCCGCCATCACTTGAGGAGGGCGTCGCCGATCAGAACGACAACGTGCCGAAGCTGAGCCGCATGCAGATCGACATTCTCATCAACAGCTTCGTCAACGACATGACCCGCGTGGCCACGCTGCAGTACACCAAGTCCGTCGGCAACGCCCGCATGCGCTGGCTCGACATCAATGAAGGGCATCACACGCTGTCGCACGAACCGGACAAGAACGAGGAGGCCGCGACGCACCTGACCAAGATCAACCACTGGTTCGCCGGCGAGCTTGCGTATCTCGCCCAGCGCCTGGCCGGCACTCCCGAACCGGGCGGTGAAGGCAGCCTGCTGGACAACACGCTGATCGTCTGGACCAACGAGCTGGGCAAGGGCAACAGCCACACGCTGAACGACATTCCTTTCGTGCTGCTGGGCAATGGCTTCAACTTCAAGATGGGCCGGTCGCTGAAGCTGAAGGGCGTTCCCCACAACCGCCTGCACATGGCGCTGGCCCACGCGGTTGGGCACCGGATCGAAAGCTTTGGCAAGGCGAGCCTATGCGAGGGCGGCCCGCTGGATCTGGCCTGACCATCTGGGACTTTCACCAAGCCCGCCGCTCCCACGGCGGGCTTTTTCATTGAATCGCGCGGGCCGCGCCGGCATCCAATCGCGCGTTCACCCCCGCTGGAAAGAACGGCTGGCCATTTTCATAACCCTGTGTCATTTACGATCGCCATGCACCAACTACCATCGATTCTCCGTTTCGTGCGTTGCGCCCTGACCGTTGCCGCGGCTGTGGGTTTCGCCCTTCCGGCGGCGTCCGCAGACTGGCCGCATTTCCGGGGCCCGAACCGCAACGGCATTTCCCCCGAGACCGTCCCGGCCAACCCCTGGCCCGGTGGCGAACCCAAGATCCTCTGGAAGGCCGACGTCGGCCTCGGCCATTCGTCGTTCGCGGTGGCCGATGGACGGGCCTTCACCGCCGGACACGCCGACGGCACGGACACCTTCTTCGCGTTCGACGCGCGGACGGGGAAACTGATCTGGAAGCACGCCTATGCCGCCGAACTGGGCGACAAGTATTATGAGGGCGGCACCACGGGCGCCCCGACGGTTGACGGCGGCCGCGTCTATTGGTCGAGCAAGTGGGGCGATGTGTTCTGCTTCAACGCCGCGGACGGGAAGATCATCTGGTCGAAGCAGGTGCAGAAGGAGACCGGGGCGCCGGTGCCGACCTGGGGTTTCACCGGCGGGCCGCTGGCGCATGAAAACCTGCTCATTCTCAACATCGGCGAGGCGGGACTCGCCCTCGACAAGATGACCGGCGCCATCGTCTGGAAGTCGGACACCAAGGACGCCGGCTATTCCTCGCCGCTCCCCGTGAAGCTCGGCGACACGTCACAGGTGCTGCTCGCCAACACGGAGCACTATCTCGGACTGGACCCCAAAACGGGTCGGGAACTCTGGCGGCACAAATGGCTGACCCAATACGGCGTGAATGCCGCCGACCCGATCGTCAGTGGCGACCGCGTGTTCATCTCCAGCGGCTACGGAAAGGGCGGCGTGATGCTGGATCTCTCGTCCGGCCAGCCGAAGGAAGCGTGGAAGACCAAGGACCTCCGCACCCAGTTCAACACGGCCGTGCTCTTCGAAGGCCACCTTTACGGCACGGACGGCGACACCACCTCCAAGGCCGCGCTCAAGTGCCTGGACTTCGCAACGGGCAGGGTGAAGTGGGCGCAGCCAAATTTCGGTTCCGGAGGAATCATCATTGCCGACGGCAAGCTCATCGCCCTGAGCGGCGGCTGACAGGCGGCGGTTG
>DNDP01000404.1:344-1430 GCA_003484235.1 Verrucomicrobiales bacterium | reverse complement strand
GCCCTGAGCGGTACAGGTGAACTCATGATCGCACCGGCGACGCCGGAGGGCTTCCAGCCGACCGCCCGCGCGCAGGTCATCGGCGGCAAGACATGGACCGTGCCCGTTCTCGCCAACGGCATCGTGTTCTGCCGCAATAGCCAGGGTGACGTCGTGGCGGTATCCGTCGCCAATTGATCCGCACAACCGCCGCCTGTCAGCCAATCTTTGCCATGAACCGCCGCACCTTTCTCCGCACCGCCTCCGTCACCACCGCCGCCTTCGCCGCCGTGCCCTACATCCGGGCCGCCAGTTCCGGACGCAAGCTGCGCACCGCCCTGATCGGCTCGGGTTGGTGGGGCAAAAACATCCTGCGGGAGGCGATGGCGTCGGGTCGATGCCAGGTCGTAGCCCTGGCGGACGTGGATGCGAACATTCTGGAGATATCCGCCGAGCAGGTGAACGACCTTAGCGGTGACACCCCGAAGCTGTATCGCGACTACCGGGAATTGCTGACCAGGGAAAAGCCGGACGTCGTGATCATCGCGACACCCGACCACTGGCACGCGCTCAACACGATCGACGCCCTCAAGGCGGGCGCCCATGTCTTTGTCGAGAAGCCGACGGGGCACTCGGTGAACGAAAGCCGGGCGATGCTCAAGGCGGCGCGGGAGACGGGACGGATCGTGCAGGTCGGTCTCCACCGGCGCATCGGTCCGCATCACGTCAGCGCAATGAACTTCCTCAAGAGCGGTGCGGTGGGTGATGTGGGCATGGTCCGCCTGTTCGCCCACGGTGGCGGCGCTGAGGAAAGCCCCTCGCCCAACGAGGAGGCGCCGGAATCGATGGACTGGGACTTCTGGTGCGGCCCGGCGCCGTTGCGCCCCTTCAACAAGAAGCTTCACCCGGGCGGCTGGCGAAACTTCCTCGACTACGGCAACGGCACGCTCGGCGACTGGGGCGTCCACTGGCTCGACCAGGTGCTCTGGTGGAACGGGGAGCAGTATCCCCGGCGGGTGTTCTGCAGCGGCGGCCGGCCGGTCCGTGGTGAGGCCGTCAACGACGGGCGGGGCCAGACTTCCGACGCGCCCGATCACCAGGTGGCGC
>DNDP01000404.1:0-124 GCA_003484235.1 Verrucomicrobiales bacterium | reverse complement strand
ACTTCACCTGCGTCTGGGAGCACCGCCGTTTTGCGGGCAACGAAACGGAGAAGCACGGAATCGGCGCCTACTTCTACGGAACCAAGGGCGTGCTGCACATCGGCTGGCGCGACGGCTGGACGTT
>DNDP01000257.1 GCA_003484235.1 Verrucomicrobiales bacterium | reverse complement strand
CGGTTCACCCGTTCGATCGTCCATGATCTCAAGAATCCCCTGAACATCATCGGCATCGCCGCGGACATGGCGACGAACGAACGCGCCACATTGGAGATGCGCGAGTCGGCGCGCGGCCGGATCCGCCAGCAGATCAACCGCATCTCCAGCATGGTCAACGAGGTGGTCGAGTTCACCAGAAACTCCAACACCACCTTCGTCCTCGCATTGTTGGATTACCGCCAGCTTGTGGGCGACGTGTTGGCTGATCTCAGGCCAAACATGAACCTCCGCTCCGTGAGCGTCGATCTGCTGAACGAACCCCCGGCCATCAAGCTGGCCGTCAACCCCGAACGTCTGGCCCGCGTGTTCAGCAATCTCTTCGGCAACGCCAGCGAAGCCATGCCGGACGGCGGGACGATCTCGCTCCGGTTTGAGGTGAAGAACAACCACGTGTTCACCACGATCATGGATGACGGTCCCGGCATCCCCGAGGCCGTCAGGCACAATCTCTTCACGGCATTTGTCACCCACGGCAAGCCCAACGGCACGGGACTGGGACTTTCGATCTGCCGTCGGATCATCGAGGATCATCGGGGCGAAATCTGGTTGGAGAACGGAGAAAAGGGAGGCGCCGCCTTCACCTTCACCCTGCCGTTGCCCGCCTCCAGCCAGCCGGAACGGATGGAGATCAAGGGCGGCGGCTACTGACCGGCCCCCCTCGGGAGCAAGACCGCCAACTCCTGATTGGCCGCCGGTTGGTTGTTCGGTAAAGATGCCCGCTACGTGAACGACCCTGAACAACACATCGTGGTGCTCGGCGGAGGGTTTGCCGGGCTGACCTTCTGCCAGTCGCTGCGCCATTCCCGGGCGCGCATCACGCTGGTGGACCGCACGAACCACCACCTGTTCCAACCGCTCCTGTATCAGGTCGCGACCGCCGGCCTGTCCGCGCCGGAGATCGCGCAGCCGATACGTTCCATCCTGTCCGATCACGAGAAAGTCACCGTGCTGCTCGATGAAGTGCGCGACATCCGGCTCGCCGAGCGCAAGGTGATGCTCGCCGGACAGACGCTCGAATACGATTACCTCGTCATCGCCCTCGGAGGTGCGACCAGCTACTTCGGGCATCCCGAGTGGGAGCAGTTTGCGCCGGGGCTGAAATCGTTGGACGACGCCATGCGCATCCGGCGCGATGTGCTGCTCGCATTCGAGCGGGCGGAGATGGAGGCGGACGCCGAACGCCGGCGCAAGTTGATGACGATCGCCGTGGTCGGTGGCGGCCCCACGGGAGTCGAGCTGGCCGGTTCGTTCGCCGAACTGACCCGCACGGTTTTGAAGGGTGATTTTCGCCGCATCAATCCGTCGGACTCGCACGTCGTGTTGATCGAGAACAGCCCGCGTCTGCTCGGCGCCTTCTCCGAGGATCTGGCCCGCAGCGCCCGTGATCAACTCGAGTCACTGGGCGTCGAAGTGTGGACCGGTTGCCGGGTGGAGGAGATCCGCGAAGGCGAGGTGAAGGTTTCGCGCAACGGCTCCGTCGAGACGCTCGCCGCCTGCAACGTCATCTGGGCTGCGGGTGTGGGCGCCAGTCCGCTGACCCGCGGTCTCGGCGTCGAGACCGATCGCGCCGGCCGCATCAAGGTCGAGCCGGACCTCAGCCTGCCCGGTCACGCCGACGTGTTTGCGCTGGGCGATCTCGCGCTGGTGATGGACGACAATGGCAAGCCCGTTCCCGGCGTCAGCCCGGCGGCGATCCAGATGGCGCAGCACACCGCCCGCACCATTCGCGACGAGCTGGATCGTCCGCACCGTGCCGGGCGAAGGCCCTTCAAGTATTGGGACAAGGGTTCGATGGCGACGATCGGGCGATCGGCGGCCGTCGCCCAGGTGGGCAAGATGGAGTTCTCCGGACTGCTCGCGTGGCTCGCGTGGCTGTTCGTTCACCTTGTGTTCCTGATCGGCTTCCGCAGCAAGGCCGCCGTGTTGCTGCACTGGATCTACTCCTACTGCACATACAAACGCGGCGCGCGGATCGTCTTCGGAGAGGAGACGCGTCCCCCGGACGCCGGAGCGTGAGAGAGGGAAGGCCTACTCCAGCCCCAGTTCGCCCTGCGCCGATTCGTCATTCAACAGGTGATGGAGCATCTGCCGGTGGCGAGTCAGGAAATCCTTCGTCAGCCGGAAATGCTGGGTCTCCTCGTAGGCAACGCGCCGGAGGCCGGCTTCACCGCACTCGTAGATCCAGGCGTCGGGATAGCTCAACAGGATCGGCGAATGGGTGGCGATGAGGAACTGGCAGTTGTCCGCGATCAACCGGTGCATCACCACGAGCGCGGTCATCTGCCGTTGGGGCGAAAGCGCGGACTCGGGCTCGTCGAGGACGAAGAAGCTGTCACCCCGGAAGCGGTTGTTCATCAGCGCGAGAAACGCTTCACCGTGGGAACGGCGATGGAGCGATTCACCGCCGTAGTATTCGATGAACGGCCGGCGACTGCCGGGAAGCTTGCTCAGCTGATCAATCTCGGTGGCGACGTTGTAGAAGCTCTCCGCCCGGAGGAAGAACCCGTCGTGGGCCCGGAACTTCGAGCGCTCGAGCACCAGCAGGTCGTGCAGTTCCGAATGGGATTCGCGCGTGGCGAAGTTGAAGTTCTTGGTGCCTCCCTCGGCATTGAAACCCCACTTCACCGCGATTGCCTCCAGCAGGGTCGATTTGCCCGAGCCGTTCTCGCCGATCAGGAAGTTGACCTTCGGGTGCAGGGGCAACCGATCGAGTTCGCGCACCGCCGGAATCGCAACCGGATAGCGATCAAAGCCCGGCACCAGGTCCCGCTTGAGACGGACGGCCGTGAGGTAGCCGGGGAAGGGTTCCATCGCCGGAAAGATGCCGCAGCCCAGATCACGCCCGCAAGGTCAGTCGTGGTAGTAGCGATAGATTACCATCGTGCCCGAGCGGCGGTCGAACATCGTCAGCAAACCGTACTCCTGTCTCCCGCCTTCAAGTCTGCTGAATTGTAGGGGATCATCGAAATCGGGTAGTGATGCCACCAGTTTGGCCGAGCGGATCAGGCTGCGTCGTTTCAGCCGGTCTTGGATATCAATAGTTTCCTCCAGTTTCATATCCTGCTTAAGGCAATAGCCCAGAAAGGAAACCTCATCTGTCTGGCAGGCGACCACCCAATCACCGGCAAGAAATCCCGAAACTCCGGTCACGCGAACTTTGCTGATGTTTTCGAGACCAGCGCCGGCGATATACTTCAATCGCCTGGACGGTAGGCCGCTCCATATCGCCAGGCCCAGCATCCCCACCGCCAACAATACAGACGGACCACACAACCAGATCAGCTGCCGATTTCGAGTTGCTTGTCGGCCATCGAGGATCGCCCGGGTAATCGCGACCGGTACCAGCATCAGCTGCGACAGGATTAATCCACCCAGCACACCAAAGACGAGGCCGGTCAGATTGAGGTGTAGCTGATCCAAGGTGGCGCTGGAGACGAGACCCCATGCTGCTGCACCTGCGATCAGCACACCGGTGTTGAGCAGATAACAGCGAATCGTAGATGGAGACGCACGCGATTGGCTGCTCGTCTGGATACTTGGCGCTCTTGTGGACAATTTGGAATGGCCCCGCTGGTTACCGTTCTCTCACAAAACTACCGTGGCGAAACCGCCAATCACCTACCGCTTCAGCAACTCGGCAACATCCACCACCACATCCGGAAACGCCGCCGGTCTGGCGTGGTCGCCCACTTTCAAGACGGTGCGTGCGGCATAACCCTCGAAGTGAGGCTCGCGATGCACCTCGACGGTGAGTTCATTGAGATTCACGATCCACACCTCGGCAATGCCGGCTCGACCGTAGGCGGGAAGCTTGACCTCACGATCTTGTTCCAACGAGGTATCCGCCACTTCGATCAAAAGAAAGACATCCTTAGGCTGGGGATGCCGGCGCCGATAAAAATCCGCCGCCGGCCGTAGCAGCATGACATCCGGCTGGGGTTGGGAATGCTCATCTATGCACACAGGATCCTGCACTGAGAGTTTCCAGCGGCTCTTGGCCGCGCCTGAGAAGACATCGATCAAGTACTTGGTAACCCCTCCATGAAACGGTCCAATCGGTGACAGATCGATGATCTCCCCATTGAGCAGCTCGACCCGGGCGTCGGGCGACAGCACTCCGGTCTCCGCCATCCGATGATAGTCAACCACCGTGAAGCGATGTTTGGTCGGCGCGATCATGTCGTGAAACTAACCGCTCACTCCGGCATCTGCAATCCCACCTTGCGTCCAATGCCCATTGTCCCCGTGGGTCTTCTCACGGGACCGCCACGCCGAGGTCCCGGCAGATCTTCCGGGCCAGGAAATCGTTGATCTCGGAATGACGGGGAACCGCGGAGCGAAGGTTGCGAGCCGGATTTCCCCACCATGAATGACTGCCGCCTTCGCGGATGAGAACACAACCGTTGGACCTCAGGTGCCGGATCAACTCGCGGCGTTTCACACGAGAATGGCGGCCTGTTCAAAGTCGCTCTCCGCTGCGGCTCGCGCTTCCTCGCGATTGAACTCCAACGCCTCCTTCAACGCCGATCGCAGGTTGCGCATCAGCTCGGCACGGGTCTTCCCCTGGGAATTGACACCGGGAATCTCCTCCACCCAGCCAATCCACCAGTCGGCGTCCCTCTTGATGACTGCATTGAAGGTTCGTTTCATGGTCGAAACCTAGATCGGCGACGGCCTCGCTTCAAGCTTTCGTGCCAGCGTGACCTTCACTCCGGCATCTGCAATCCCACCTTGTCCGCGACCTGGGCCACGTCCTTGTCGCCGCGGCCGGAGAGATTGACGATGATCAGTTCGTCCTTCGAAAGTTTGGGGGCCTGCTTGATCACCTCCGCGACGGCGTGCGCGGATTCGAGCGCCGGAATGATGCCTTCGAGCTGCGCCAGTTTCATGAACGCCGCGAGCGCCTCCGCGTCGGTCGCGTAGGTGTACTGCACCCGCTTCTGGTCGTGCAACCACGCGTGCTCGGGGCCGACTGCCGCGTAGTCGAGACCGGCGCTGACGCTGTGCGTGAGCTGAATCTGACCCTCGTCGTTCTGCAAGATGTAACTGCGCGTCCCCTGCAGGACGCCAAGCGAACCGCCGTGAAAACGCGCCGCGTGCTGCTCGGGCTGAATGCCCAATCCCCCCGCCTCGACGCCGCACATCCGCACGTCCGCGTCATTCAGGAACGGGTAGAACAAACCGATCGCGTTCGAGCCGCCGCCGACACACGCGATGAGCAGGTTCGGCAGGCGTTCCTCCTGCTCGAGAATTTGCCGGCGCGCCTCGTCGCCGATGACGCGCTGGAAGTTGCGGACCATCACCGGATACGGATGCGAACCGTAGGCCGTGCCGAGGATGTAGTGGGTGCTGCGGACGTTGGTCACCCAGTCGCGCATCGCTTCGCTGACCGCCTCCTTGAGTGTCTTCTGACCCGCATGCACCGGCACGACCTTCGCGCCGAGCATGTTCATCCGATAAACGTTCAACCGCTGGCGCTCGCAATCGACCGCGCCCATGTAGATCACGCATTCGAGGCCGAACATCGCCGCGACCGTCGCCGTAGCGACGCCGTGCTGGCCGGCGCCGGTCTCGGCGATGATCCGGGTCTTGCCCATCCGCCTGGCCAGCAGGATCTGCCCCATGGCGTTGTTGATCTTGTGGGCGCCGGTGTGGAGCAGGTCCTCGCGCTTGAGGTAAATCTTTGCGCCGCCCAGTTCGCGGGTGAGGCGTTCGGCGAAGTAGAGCGGCGAAGGCCGGCCGACGAATTCGCGGAGGTAATAGTGCAGCTCACGTTGAAACTCCGGGTCGTGCTGGGCACGGAAGTACTCCGCTTCCAGCTCCTGGAGCGGATGCATCAACGTCTCGGGCACATAGCGTCCGCCGTAGGGACCGAAGTGACCCTGCGCGTCCGGCATCGATTCAGTGGCAACAGCGCTCATGTCCGGCGAACGTAGCGGAAGTCCGACCGTCGGGAAAGTCGGCAAATCGGTCCGGGTCAGCCAAACAGCTCCTGCAGCCGCCGGCGCATCCGGCTTTCCGGCTCGCTCAGCAGCCGGGTCAGCTCCTCCTTCCGCAGGGCGCCATGCTGGAACCGCCGCTTCGGGTAGACCGGCATGTCGATGCCGGTCAGCTGCTTCACGCCGCTGGCCACCACCGCACCCTTCAGCTCGTAGAGCTTCGTGTGGTCATAGCCGGTCAGTTCGATGAACGGGATTCCCTCGGCCACCGCCATCACCGCCGGCCGCACGAACGGGCTGAACGTCTCAAAGCCAAACTTCCGCGCGGGAGCATGGGTGCGCAGGTAGCCCCGGCTCAACCCGCCGCTGTAGGTGAGCGAGTGCTTGATCTTCCCGACGCCCCAGCCCTCCTGATACAGCATCTGGTTGTGCAGCACGCTGCGGATGGTCAGCTCGGGATTCTCCTCGATCGGGTAGTCCTTCAGGTTCTCGTCACCGCCGTCGCCGTCGAGCAGGAATTTCCAGTCGGGATACCGTCCACGAATGCCCCGCAGGAGCGCGATACCCATGGTCGCGCACTCGACATCGAGCGGTTTGTAGTCCTCCAGGATGCGCAGCGTCTCCTCCAGGTTGAGCGATTCGGGCGAGGCTTCGACCGCCTCGAGGAACAACCCCAGCTCGACCGCCCGAAGAAACTCACGCGCCTGGCTCAGGTCATCGCCGCCGCCCAGCGACAGCGTGAAGGCCTTCAGCCGCGCCGGGTTCAGGCCCCGCCTGCGCATGACATGGTAGCTCGTGAGAAACACCGCGCCGCTGTCGATGCCGCCCGAGAAGCAGACGCCGATCGGTTCCCGGTCCGGGACGGTGGCGAGCCACTTGTCGATCTCCTCCGCCAGCGCTCCGATATAGTTGCGGCCGATGGCGTCGATGTCCGTCGGTTGCGTGTTGTGCTTGGGATCAAAGAAGCGGGTGTAAACCGGGTCCGGATCCGGACAGCCGATGAGCTGGATTTCCACGATGTAGTGTGCCGGCACCATCCGCGTGTAGCTCGGGTGAAACTGGTCGCCAAAACCCTCGCTCTTCAGCCAGGCGTGAATGTGTTCCATGCGCTCGGCCACCACCAAAGCCGGACCCTCGTGGCGCTTCGCCAGGAAGTAGCGCATCGGCCGGTCCATCGACCGCGCCATCCGGACTGTCTTGCCATCCTTGGCCACCAGGCAGAAGGACCCGTCGATGCCGAGCACGGCCGCGGGATCGGCCGAGAGCACGCGGGCGCGGGCCTCCTCGACGGTCTGGTTGTGGATGCGGTTCAGGGCGGGATCGAGCAGATCCACGACGCGTTCGACATACTGGTGTTTCATGGCTGGCAGAAAGTTTTTCCCAGTAGAGCAAACGTTCCTTCCAACGGGCAATCGGTGTTTTCCCAATCCGCAGTTTCCGGTGGCAACCCGGGCCGCAGGCGTGGCGGAGCGGACGACCGTTGACGTCGCCGGTCGCCACCAGCCGCATCGGACAATCGGCCCCTTGACATTTGTGTGCCGCCTTACCAGCGTGTCAGCATGAACTCCAAAGCCTCCATTGCCACCAGGGCGGCGCTGCTGTTCGCGTTCGCTTTCATTCATCATCCGGCTTTCAGTCAAGAAGGCGGCCCACCGGCGCCCGGTCCCGAGCATGCATTGCTCAAGAGGCTGGAGGGTCAGTGGAGCGCCAAAATGAAGATGGGCGACAGCGAGTCCGCCGCAACCGCAACCTACAAGATGGAGTGCGGCGGCATGTGGTTGGTCAGCGATTTCCGGGGCATGATGGCCGGCGGTCCGTTCCAAGGTCGCGGGCTGGATGGCTATGATCCGGCCAAAGGCAAATACGTGTCGGTCTGGGTCGATTCCTGGAGCACCACCCCGCTAATGCTCGAGGGCACCTACGACAAGGAAGCGAAGAAGCTGACCATGACCGGCACCGGTCCGGGATCTGATGGAAGCCCGGTGAAATACCGGATGCTGACCCACTACAAGGACGACAACCACCACACCTTCACCATGTATGTCACGGGCGGGGGCGGTCAGGAGCAGCTGGTGCTGACGATCGACTATCAAAGGAAACAGTAGCCGGCTTTCCTCCGACCAAGGCCGCACCGAGAATCTGTCGCTCGAACTCCTGGCGAGCTGTCCAAGCTCATGCCGGCCGGTCGGCGGGCTGGAGCACTTCGTGGAGCCGGTGCACCTGCTCCTGCGTGCCCAGCACAAGCAGTTCGTCACCAGCTTCCAGACAATCGCTGCCGGTCGGCGCGATGATGCGTTTTGGCCGGCGGTGAATCCCGGCTACCTGCACGCCCGTCCGGCCAATGAGGTCCAGCTCCAGCAGCGACCGTCCAGCGGCCGGCGAATCAGCCGGCACCGCCAGGGTCAGGAGCGTGATCTCGTCAAAGCTTTCGCCTCCCGCCGGCGCGCCGGTCGTGCCAAGAAACCGGACCGCCTGCTCGAGGTCCGCCTTGCGGCCCAGCAGGAGCAGCTTGTCATACGGAAACAGTGCGAAATCCGCGCGCGGGTTCTGCACACCGTGGCCACTGCGGTCGACGCCGATGATGCTGCACCCATGCCGCCCCCTCACGGCCAGCTGGCCGATGGTCTTGCCGGCATGCGCGGTGTCGCCCGGCAAGGTCACCTCCTCGATCTCCACGTTCCAGTCGCGGTGCGGGTCCGCCACCCGGCCCGACCACGCGGAGGCGGCAGCGACGTGGCTGGCCCGTTTCAGTTCCTCAAGCAGCTCGATCTCCAGCCGGCTGTGCAGGCGAATGAAGCGGCGTCGAAAGACCACCCCCACCACTGCCAGCAGCACGACGCTGCCCGCCGCGACTCCAAGGAAAGTTCGATCTCCGGGCAGCAGCGCCAGCAACCAGACGACAAAAGCCGTGAGCGCCACCGCGCGGAGCGCGAACTCAAGGAGAACCCGGGAATGTCGTTGCCGATGGGAACCGCTGGTTGCGCTTTCCGCGAAGATCATCGCCAGTGCCGAGACGTTCCGCCAAAGGGCGATCACCGGCGCCAGCGCCAGCAACCCGATGGCGCAGCAGAACATCACCATCAGCCCGTTGGCAAACAGCCAGTCACGGCCCAGCAGCTCTTCCGCCGAGCCGTACAGCGGCCTTGCAAAGAGGATCAGCGCGGAGACGAACAGCGTCTGCACGCCGGCCTGAATGATCCGCCGGCCGGTGAGCCGCCAGAGGATGCTGGAGGCGCTGCCGGTTCGCAGCCGGTTGAGCAGCCGGGGATAAAGCTCCGTCCAGTCGCGCAGGAACTTCGGTTCCATCCGGGTCAACGCTTCGCTCCAGCTCCCGGCCCGCCGGGTCACAATGGGGGCAGCCAGGGACGTGAGCAGCGAGGCTCCGACCGCCACCGGGTAGAACGAGGCGGGCAGTTCGCCGGAGCCGACCCCGAGCTGCGCGATGATGAAGGAAAACTCGCCCAGCGGCACCAGCGCCAGGCCTGCCTGGAAGGACGCCTGGCCGGGATTGCCCGCGGCGAGCAGTCCGGCGGCGCAGGCGAGCGGCCGCAGCAGGAGCGCCAGGCCCGTTACCAGCAGCACCATCGGCCACGCCTCACCCAGGTCGCGAAAGTCCACCATCATGCCCACGGCAACAAAGAACACCGCGCCAAACATGTCGCGCAGCCCGCTGAATGTCCGCTCGATGGCTGCTTTGAACCGGGTGCTGCCGACAATGGCCCCAAGCACGAACGCGCCGAGCGCCATGGAATATCCGGCCGCTGCCGCCAGCCAGGCCAGCGAAAGCAGCAGTCCGGCGACAACCAGCACCAGGATCTCAGGCTGCCCCGACCGGCTGAGCCGGGACAACAGTCGGGGAACAATCAGCAGCGACAGGAGCGCGATGAAGACCACGAACGCTCCCAGCGCTCCCAACGTGGAGAGCACGGAGCTGGCTCCACCTCCGCCATACTGCACCACGGACGTCAGCAACGTCAGCATCACCACCGCCACCACGTCCTCCAGCACCGTCACCCCGAGCGCGAGCTGTCCGGCCCGCTCGTGGGTCTGGTTCAGCTCGTCGAGCACCTTGCTGATGATCGC
>DNDP01000115.1:1275-12596 GCA_003484235.1 Verrucomicrobiales bacterium | reverse complement strand
GCCATGATGTCGCGGGGCGTGACGCCCAGCGAATTCAGGCTGGCAGCCACGTTCTCGACGGTGGGCAGCTCCGGCAGGGCCACCATCCGGCCGGCGTTCTCGGTCACGCCCGTTTCGGTGTTGGGCACCACGACCGTGTCGCCGGTCTCGCTGAAGGCGTTCGGCTGCGAGGCGGTGAGCGTGGTGGCGACATTGATGGTGAGATTGCCGTGCGACACCGCGCAGGCGGCGATGCGGATCTGGGAGTTGGCCACGATGGTGCCGGTGCGCTCGTTGATTATGATGCGGGCCGGCGCATCCGGCGTGACGCCGATGTTTCCGAGCAGGGCCACGAAATCCACCGGCGAACTGCGCTGATCTTCGGGCACGCTTACCCGGACGGTCGTCCAGTCCACGGCCACCGCGCTGCCGGGATACTTTTCGTTGATCGCGGCGGCCATCTTCGCCGCATTCGTGAAATCCGGCTGCCGCAGCAGGAGATCCAGCATGTTGTCCTCGACGATGGTGGCCTCGATCTCGCGCTCCACAAGGGCGCCGCCGATGATCTGGCCGACCGTCGGATGATTCTTCTGAACGGTGGCGCCGCCGGGGCCGCCGACGCCGCCAATGAATCCGCCGACCGCGATCGGCCCCTGGGCCGCCGCGTAGATTTCGTCGTCCGCACCCAGCAGGAAGGTCTGCAGCAGCACGCCGCCCTGCAGGCTCTTGGCGTCGCCCATCGCTGAAACGGTCACGTCGATCCGCGAACCCTGCCGGGCAAAGGCGGGAATGTCGGCGGTCACCATGACGGCGGCGACGTTCTTGGCGGAGATCGCCTGGGCCGGCAGCGTCAGGTTGAAGCGGTTCAGCACGTTCGCGATCATCGCCTTCGCGTACACCGGATCCTTGTCGCCATCGCCGGCGAGCCCGACCACCAGGCCGTAGCCGACGAGCTGGTTGTCGCGCGCGCCCGCGACGGTCGCGATGTCGCGGACAGTCACCGAGCCGGCGACGACGGAAGCCGAAGCGATGACGGTCCCCAGAACCATCATCGCGAATATTTTGAACTGATTGAGCGGTGACATCAGAAAGGCGAGACGAAGTCCCAGATGCGTTTGAACCAGCCGGGGCGTTGGTTTTCGCGGAGCAGCCCCTTGTCCACGATCTGGATCTCGGCGCTGGCGACGTTGTAGCTGAAGACGGTGTTGGCCGCGGTCACGTCCTGCACGCGCACGACGCCGCGCAGGATCACGTCCGAGGTCTCACCGTTGATCTTGGTCTGCTTGCGTCCCTCGATCAGCAGCGTCTGGTTGGGCAGCGCGTCGATGACCTGCACCGCCACCCGGGCGGTGATCTTCTCGCTGTTCTGCATCGAGCCGCCACCGTCAAACGAGCTGCCGGAGTTGAACTTCAAGGCCGGCAGCTGGCCGCCCTTGGTGAGCAGGCCGCTGGCGGCGGGCGAGTAGAAGAACGTCTCGAGCTGGGCGTCGAGCGCGGACTTCTTCGAGGTCGAGGTCGAATTGTCCTTCGAGGAGCTGGTGCTTTCCTGGACGATGATGGTGATGATGTCGCCCACCGCCACACCCTTCTTGTCGGCGAACATGGACTTGGCGTTCGGTTTGACGAGGGAGTCGGCGGTGGCCGAAAGGAGGCCGGCCGCCGTCGCCGAGACGAGGAGCACGAACTTAAAGCTGGATGAGAATGGTCTGGTCATGATTCACCTTGCCGAGGAGTTCCCGTTTGGTGTTGGGGTTGAGGATGCGGATTTCCTGCCCCGGGACGGCGTCCTCGAGGACCTGAACCTTGAGTGAAATGGAGAGCGCGCCCTGCCGGATCTGTGCGTCGGCCAGCTGGCCGCGGTAGACGACCGGCTTGGGGCGGACCGACCAGCGGTTGAGCGGGGCGCCGTTGCCCACGTTCTCGGTCAGTTCCCAGTCGTTGGGCTTGATCTCGTGCTGGTCGGCCTCGAGATGGTTGCGGGCCATCAGCACGTCGCGCTTTTCCCGGGCCACGTCTTCCGGCATCAGGACGTTGCCGCGGGTCAGCCGCTGGCGGGCGACCCAGACATCCTTCCAGAGGCTGGCGCGGAGGGCGAGCTGCCACTGGCCGAACTTTTCGACCTGGTTGCCGATCTCAAAGCGGACGATGAAGCTCGGCATGATCCCCTGCGCCGGCATGCTGACGATCTTCACCTCGAACGGTTCGTCGGGCACCGCCACGTCGTTCCATGTGCGGGTCAGCCTCAGCTCCAGCTGGCCGCCCTGCGAGAGGTAGTCGGAGGACAGCTTTTCGGTCAGCAGTTCCTCGATGTCGAGGCTCGTGAGCGTGCGGGCCCGGCGGGTGATCGTGACCTGCGGCGCACCGATCCAGTTGGTTCCGGGATCGAGCTGCAGCGCCTGTTTGAGAAGGGGGTTCAGTGCGCCGGGGTTCAGCACCGCGGCCCTGCCGAAGAGCGGCGCATCGGCCACGCGCAGATGCGGCAGCTCCATGTTGGTGGGCGGAACGACGACATCCGAGAGATAGACGCCGACGCTCGTGACCTGGACATTGGTCTTCAGCGTCCAGGAGGTGCCGGCCGCGGCCGGTGCCTCGACGGCGCGCGCGGTCGGCGTGCCGGAGACCAGCAGAGCGGTCAGCACCGTGGCCACGATCAGGATCGGCTGTTCGAGCTGCTTCATCCTTAACGGCGCAGATTGTTGCTGAGCTGCATCATTTCGTCCGCGGCCTGGACCGCCTTGGAGTTCACCTCATAGGCCCGTTGGGCGACGATCAGGTTGACCATCTCCTCCACCACCTTGACGTTGGACATTTCGAGAAAGCCCTGCTGGAGCGTGCCCATGCCGTTTTCACCGGCATTGATCACCTCGGGGGCTCCGGAGGCCTCGGTCTCCCGGTAGATGTTTCCTCCCGCGCTGTCGAGTCCCGCCGGATTCTGGAACCGGGCCAGCGTGATCTGGAAGGTCTGCGAACCGAACGAACCACTGGTCGTCACCACGCCGGAGGGCGAGACCGTGATGTCCTCGGTCCCGGCCGGAATCGGCTGGAAGCCGCTTTGCACGATCAGGCCGTCGCTGGTGACGATGCGGCCGTCGGCGGCCACCTTGAAGGCGCCGTCACGGGTGAAACCCCGCGTTCCGTCGGTGAGCTGCACCTCGAAGAATCCCTGGCCGTTGATCGCCAGATCCATGGGCTCGCCCGTCTTGGTGAGGTCGCCCTGGGTGAAAATTTTGGCCGTCGCCACCGGGGTGGCACCGTGGCCGATCTGCACGCCGGCCGGCAGGAGATTGCCCGCCCCCTGATCCGCGCCGGCCGCCCGGGTGGTCTGGTAGAGCATGTCCTGGAACTCGATCTTGTTCTTCTTGAATCCGGTGGTGTTGACGTTGGCGAGGTTGTTCGCGATGACGTCCAGATTCATCTGCTGGGAGTTCATCCCGGAGGCCGAGGAGTAAAGTGAGCGGATCATGCTGGGTCAGGTGTGGGTTGCAGCGTCCTGCTATTGGTTCGGGGTCAGGTCGCGCACGAGCCGTTCCATGTGCTGGTCCTGCATCTGCATCAACTTGTTGTTCGACTCGAACAGGCGCATGGCCGTCAGGAGATGGGTCATCTCGATCATCGGCGACGTGTTGGAACGCTCGAGTGAGCGGGGCTGGATGCTCACATTGGCCACCGGTTCGGGCCTGGTCTCGCCATTCTCGGGGAGGAAGTAGTTGCCCAGACGGAGCAGTTGCTGAGGCTGGTCGAAATTGACGACACGCAGCCGGCCCTTGCGGTCCACCCCCTGGCTGGCTTCGCCGGAGGTGGAGAATTCGAGCTCGGCGGGGTTGTTGAGATCGACCACGAAGGGGCCGTTCTCGCCCATCACCAGGCCGCCATCCTTGGTGGCCAGCTGGCCCTGGTTGTTGATGTTAAACTGGCCGTCCCGCGTGTAGGCCAGGCGGCCGTCGGGCAGCTGCACCTCGAAGAAGCCGGGGCCGCTGATGGCCAGATCCGTGTTCACGCCGGTGATCTGCATTTCGCCCTGCTGGAAATTGACGGTGCCGGAGGCCATGGGCATCTGGAATCGACCGCGGCCTTGTGCGCCCTCCACCGGCATCATTCCCGCCTCGATCGCCGCGAAGCTGATTTCGTCCTTCTTGAAGCCCGGGATCGAGCTCGCCGCCAGGTTGCTGGAAATGACGTCCTGCCAACGTGCGGTGGCATTCATGGCGGCGGCGGCCTGATAAAGACTGACGTTCATCACTGGCCACCTAGCAGCGTCTCTGCCAGTGCTGAAAACCCCTGAAAACCGCGGGTTTTCGCAGTCAGACTCCGTTCCCGCCGGTCGCCAGCCGGCAGAATTGAACCCTCAGGTGGGAAAAGTTAACCGGGAAGGAAGGCACCGGTCAGCAAGGCGGAGGGAGCTTTGATGGGTTGGAATCAGAGCTGAAAGCTACCGCAGGTAGCGGAAATCGACCGAGGCGAAAACCGCGCCGACGATCCGGGCCATTGCCTCGTCCGGCGACGGCCCGGCAGCCCAGATCTCAGCCAGCACCTCTTCCTCGGCTTCGGTGGGCGGCCGGGCCACCGCCGCGAGATGGAGCGACCGCAGGAGGGCGGCGCGGTCCGGGTGCTCTCTCAGCAGCCGCCCGGCGGTCAATGCGGCCTGGCGCTCAACGAACGGACTGTTCATCAAGAACAGTGCCTGTGTGGGGAGCGTGCTCGTGGTGCGCGCTCCGACGGTGAAGCTCGGATTGGCGAAGTCGAACACCTCGAACAGCTCGTTCAGCCCCTCTTCGCGGAACACCGGCACGTAGACGCTCCGATAGGGCGGCTCAAGGACTTCGCCTGTGTCGAACCGCGATTTGCTGAGCGCCTTGTCGCCCTGCGCAGCCGTTGGCAGGAGGGAGTCCGGCTGCTCCAGCCGCAGCTCGCCGCTCAGCAGGAGCATCGTGTCCCGCAATTCCTCGGCGGTGAGGCGGCGGCGGGGCATCCTCCAGCGCAGCCGGTTCTCGGAGTCGATCCGCCGGTTCGCCGGATGCGGCACGCTGGCGAGCCGGTAGGTGCGTGAATTGAACAGTTCGCGCAGGAGCGACTTGGTGGACCACCCGCTCTCGATGAAGCGGCCGGCCAGGTAGTCGAGCAGCTCCGGATGCGACGGGCGATCTCCCTGGAGCCCCACATTGTCCACGGAACCGACAATCCCTTCGCCGAAGACGTGATGCCAGAGGCGGTTCACATAGACACGGGCGGTCAGGGGATTCTCCGGGCTCGCGAGCCAGTCGGCCAGTTCGCGGCGACCGCTCTCCTTCGGCGCGATCCCGAGTGTCGCGTCGCCGGCGGGGGCGGCCACCTGTAGCACGCCGCGGGACACGGTTTCGCCCGGCTGATGCACGTTGCCACGCAGGCAGATGTGGTAGTCTCCCGTCTCCGCTTCGTCCGTCACGGAAATGGCCTGGGGCAGCGGAGCCGGCGCGGCCGCCTGAAGCTCCTTCACGCGCGCTTCCAGACGGCGGACGTTTTCCGCGTCTGAATCGGCTGCCGCCTTCGCGGCTTTCAGCAAATCCTGTGCGGACTTGAGCGCCGCCTCATGTTCGCGAAGCGCCTGCCGCCGTTCGGGCGGCACGGGCAGCGGGGTGTGAACCAGCGTGGAGACGTTGTCCCGCACCAGGGTGCGCGTGCCGCGAAAAATGCCGGCCAGCGCGTAGTAATCCTTCATCGGCACGGGATCGAACTTGTGATCGTGGCAACGGGCGCAGCCCAGAGTCAGGCCAAGCACCGTCCGCCCGACCGTGTCAATCTGCTCGTCCACCGTGTTCATGCGGAGGAGTTCCTTGTCCTGCAGGTCGAGATTCTTCGGACCCAGGGCCAGAAATGCGGTCGCGATCAACTGGCTGGAACGTTGGGCGTCGTCCGCAGCCGGCAGGAGGTCGCCGGCTACCTGCTCGCGCACAAAGCGGTCGTAGGGCTTGTCGGCGTTGAAGGCTTCGATGACGTAGTTGCGGTAGCGCCAGGCATCGGGGAGGATCGCGCTTCGTCCGCCGCCGGTGGACTCCGCATACCGTGCAAGGTCGAGCCAGTGGCGTCCCCACTTCTCGCCAAACCTCGGCGATGCTAGCAGTTCGTCCACCTTGCGTGCATGGCGGTCGGGGCGCATATCCGTCGAAAAGGAGTTCAGCTCGGCGGGCGTGGGTGGCAGGCCAATCAGGTCGAAGTAGAGGCGGCGCAGCAGCTCCGCGTCCTCGGCATCGCGCACGGGAACAACCCCGACAGCCTCCTGCCGTGCCCGGATGAAACGGTCGATTTCGTTGTACGGCCAGGCAGTGTCCTGGAGGGTCGGCGGGACCGGGCGGTCGATCGGTCGGAAGGCCCAGAACCGTCGCCCCGCCTCGATGTCGATCTCCTCGCGGTGCGCCAGGGGCGTCGCTTCGGTGCGGGGATCGGGCGCGCCGCGTTTCACCCATTCTACGAGCAGCCGGATCTCTTCGTCCGAAATCCGGCCCTTGGGAGGCATCTCGAGGTCGGGATCGTTGTAGCGCACCGCCCTGATCAACAGGCTGGCATCGGGATCGCCCGGCACCACCGAGACGCCCGATTCGCCGCCCGCCATCCAGCCTGCCTTGGAATCCAGCAGGAGCTCGCCCTTGATCTTCTTCGCCCCGGTTGAATGGCATTCGTAGCAGCGCTCCACGAGTATCGGCCGGATGCGCCGCTCGAAAAACTCCTCTTCCGCCGCCTCCAGACCGAATGCGGGCCGGGCGCACAGCGCGGACAGGAATCCCAACGCGAGGATGAGTGGCTGACGGTGCATGCGAGTCACGATTAAATCCCCTTGCGCCGGTCGAGGCAAGCGCCCGGGTGGCCGCTGCCGGGCGGGCCGGGCCGGAATTTCGCTTTCCATTGCCGGGTGGAATCGCGTATTCCCCCGCCATGTCTTTTGTTTCGCTTCAGTTGAGCGACCCCGTCCTCCGCAGCGTCACCGCCAAGGGCTACACCGAGCCCACCCCCATCCAGGCGGAAGCCATTCCACTGTTGCTCAATGGCCGGGACGTGATCGGGAGCGCCCAGACCGGTACCGGCAAGACCGCAGCGTTCGCCCTGCCGATCCTGACGAAACTGCAGGGTCACCAGCGCGACACCCGGGCGCTCATCCTCGAGCCGACCCGCGAACTGGCCCTCCAGGTGGAGGCGGCGTTCAAGACCTACGCGCAGTTCACCGACCTGCGGGTGGCCGTCCTCTACGGCGGTGTCGGATACGGCCTGCAGCTGGACGCGTTGAAAAAGGGCGTGGACGTCATCATCGCCACCCCGGGCCGGCTGCTGGACCACGTGCAGCGCGGCGGCTGCCGGCTGAACCATGTCCAGTATCTCGTGCTCGACGAGGCCGACCGCATGCTCGACATGGGCTTTCTTCCCGACGTGCGGCGCATCATCGACAAGTGCCCCAAGGCGCGGCAGACGGCGCTCTTCTCGGCCACCATTCCGCCGCAAATCGAGACGCTCATCCAGTGGACCATGACAAATCCGCAGACGATCGAGATCGGCCGGCGGCAGTCGCCGGCGGAAACGGTCAAGCATGTGATTTACCCGGTCGCCGAGGTGCAGAAGATGCCCCTGCTCCTCGCCCTGCTGGACCACGTCCATTACCAGTCGGTGATCGTGTTCTGCCGCACCCGCCGCCGGGCCGACGACGCGGCCAGGCTGCTCAAGCAAAACCAGCATTCCGTCGCCGTGCTGCATTCCGACCGCACCCAGAAGGAGCGCGAGAAGGCGCTCGAGGGGTTCCGCGAAGGGCGATACGAGGTGCTCGTGGCCACGGACATCGCCGCCCGTGGTTTGGACATTCAGGACGTCAGCCACGTGATCAACCTCGATGTCCCGCTGCATCCGGAAGACTACGTCCACCGCATCGGCCGCACCGGGCGCGCCGCCGCCACGGGAGATGCCTTCACGATCATGGTGGCCGAGGACGGGCCGCAGGTGTTCGACATCGAGCGGTTCATCAACCAGAAGATCCCGCGCGAACGGCTGGCGGGCTTCGACTATCAATACACCGCGCTGTTTGACGCGGAGAAGACCGCCCAGCCCAACGTTCGTCCGAGCGGGGTGAAGGCGGTCCGCGTGCGGGGTGGCTACTTCTTCTCACCCGGCAAGGGTGGACGCAAACGAAGGTAGCCGGACTGTTTCGATCCGATTCGGGAAGGGCGCGCGCGAAATCAACTTTTCGTCGCCTGCTAACGTTTCCGCCTTGCCGGCCCGGTGCGGCCGCGCTGCGATTCAGCATCTGAATGACTGATTCCCACAAAGTTGAATGCCGCGTAATTCTGATCACCGGTGCTTCCGGCGGACTGGGCCGGGCGTTGGTCTGGGCATTCAGGGCCACCGGTTCCAAGGTGGCGGCCGCTTCGCGACGGTCGGCGGATGCAGACGCTGACGACGGCGTTCTCGCGGTTCCGCTTGATGTGACCGACGCCGCCCAGGTGAAAGCGGCCGTGGAGTCGGTGTTGGCCAAATGGGGGCGCATCGACGTGCTGATCAACAATGCCGGTGTCACCGCGGACAATCTCCTTCCCAAAATTGCCGATGAAGACTGGCAGCGGGTTCTCGACGTAAACCTCAAGGGTGCCTTTCTCTGCTCGCAGGCGGTGTTGGAGACGATGATGTTCAACCAGCGCGACGGGCACATCATCAACATCTCGAGCTTCGCCGCTAAGAACGGGCACTTCGGCCAGTCGAACTACGTCGCCGCCAAGGCGGGCATGGTCGGACTCACGCAGTCGCTTGCCAAGGAGGCCGGGCGGCGCAGCGTGCGCGTGAACGCGATCTTCCCCGGCGTGCTCGACACCCCGATGACCGCCCATCTGACGCCCGGGCAGAAGCAGCAGCTCGCCGGCGCGAACGTCCTGGGTCGCACCACCACCGTCGAGGAGGTCGCTGGGTTCATCGTGCATCTGGCGGGCATGCGGCACGTGTCCGGCCAGGTCTTCCAACTCGACAGCCGCATCGGGGCGTGGACTTAAAATGCCTCTTTACGTTGGCTCCGACAGCGCGCACCGTTCCTCCTGATGACGGCAAAGGCCAAAGTGATCTATTCGCGCTTGAAGCGGGTGAAAGACCTGTCCGAGAAGGAGCGCCTGATGTTTGCCACCACCTTGGCTGAAACTCCGGACGAACGATGGGCAAGAAACAGGACCTACCTCCGCTTAATGGAGTCCTCCGCGGACTACGGGAAAAGAAAATCCGGTTCATGATTGTGGGGATGACGTCCGCAGTCATTCAGGGCGGACCGTTTGTCACGCTCGATGTCGACATTTGGATTGATCTTCCCTCCCGCCAGTACATGCGGGTGATCAACATTTGCCACCAACTGGGAGCTTCCCTCCTGGGGCAGTGCTTGGTGAGCATCAATGATGTCATGGTCAATTTTCTCTACGAGGTTCATGGACTCAAAACCTTCCGCACTGAGTATCGGAAGGCCCGCTGGTGCCAATGGCAGGGCGAGGAAGTTGCCGTTCTGCCTTTGGACAGATTGGTGGCCAGCAAGGAGTTTGTGGGGCGCGACAAGGACCTCGCCGTGCTGCCCACCTTGAAGAAATTCATGCGCAGCTCCCGGGCTGCAGAAGAGAAGTGAACATGGAGGCGGCACTTGGTCATCGCCTGGAGGCCATTCGCGTCTCCGGCCTGCATCGGCAATTGCGCGAGCTGGATTCTCCGCAGGCGACGCACATCCGCTTCGGCGGCCGCGATTTCATCAACTTCTCCTCCAACGATTATCTTGGGCTCGCCGATCATCCTGCGCTCAAGGAAGCCTCGATCAAGGCCGTTGAGGAGTTTGGCGCCGGTGCTGGCGCCTCGCGTTTGATCTGCGGGTCGTTGAAGCCGTTTCACGAACTGGAGGAGGCGCTGGCGGAGTTCAAACGCGCCGAGGCCGCGCTGAGTTTTTCCAGCGGCTACGCCGCCGCGATGGGCACGATCACCTCTTTGCTCGGCCGCGACGATGTCGTGATCATCGACAAGCTCGTGCATGCCTCGATCGTTGATGCCGCCCGGCACAGCGGTGCGACGTTGCGCGTCTTTAAACACAACGACCTTGACGACCTGGAACGCATCCTCCGCTGGGCGAACGATCCAACGCGGAGCACGAAACCCGAGAACCGGAACGTCCTGATCATCACCGAGTCGGTCTTCTCGATGGACGGCAATCAGGCGCCGCTGCGGGAGATCGTCGAGTTGAAGGAAAGATTCGGCGCGTGGTTGATGGTCGATGAGGCGCACGCAACGGGTCTGTTCGGTGGGCGGCGCAGTGGGTTGATTGAGCAACTTGGGCTCAGCGGCCGCGTAGAGATTCAGATGGGCACCCTCGGCAAGGCCGTCGGCGCCGCCGGCGGTTTCATCTGCGGTTCGCGCACGCTGATCGACTTCCTGATCAATTCCGCCCGCAGCTTCATTTTTTCCACGGCACCCGTGCCCGCCTCGGCGGCCGCCGCGCTCGCCGGCCTGCTACTCATTCAAGCCGAAGAAGGTGCCCAGCGCTGCGCGCGCCTCTGGGAGCGCACCCGCCAAAGTAGGACAGGCATCCTGCCTGTCACCGAACGCACAAGCAGCGTGGTCCAGCAGGAGAGAAGAGGCGCGATCTCCAGAACTGAGCCGAAGACGTCAGCAGCCGATTCCTCGCCCTCATCGTCACAACCGACAGAAGTCGATGTTCGGGCTCCGTCGAATGACAGGCAAGTTGCCTTTCCTACCTCGCCGATCCTCCCGATCATAATCGGCGACGAGTCGCACGCCGTGGCCGCGGCCGAGGCTCTGCGCGGACGTGGGTTCTTCATTCCCGCGATCCGCTACCCGACCGTCGCGCGCGGCAGGGCGCGGCTGCGCATGACCCTTTCCGCCGATCACACGGAAGCGGATGTCGAGCAGTTCACCCAGGCGCTCGCGCTGGTTCTCAATCCGAAATCGTAGATCGTGAATCCCAGTTCCGCCCCAAACCCGGCCCGGCTCGACCACGCTCACGTCTGGCATCCGTTCACGCAGATGCGCGACTGGCTCAAGCGCGAGCCGATCGTCATCATCCGCGGCAAGGGCGCCCTGCTCGTGGACCAGCACGGCAAGGAGTATCTCGACGGCAATTCCTCCATCTGGACCAACCTGCACGGACACAGCCACCCTCGGATCAATGCCGCGATCAAACGCCAGCTCGGCAGAATCGCCCACAGCTCGGCGTTGGGATTGGCCAACGAACCGGCGAGCCTGTTGGCGGGAGAATTGGTCAAAGCCGCGAATCCTACCTGGCTGGTAGGGCGAGGCTCCCGCCGAGCCCATACTGATCCCAACAAGTTACGGCTCGGCAGGAGCCTCGCCCTACC
>DNDP01000115.1:622-921 GCA_003484235.1 Verrucomicrobiales bacterium | reverse complement strand
TACGGCGGCATGCTCTTCAAGTCGGACAAGGTGATGGCGCCGTACTGCTATCGCTGCCCCTTCAACCGCGCGAAGCCCGAGCGCGCCGACGCCCGCGAGTATCGGAAGTGCAACTGGGAATGCGTCGGCAAGGTCGAACAGGCCTGCGCGCGGCAGGCGAAGAAAGGCGAAGGCCACGCCGCGTTCGTCTTTGAGCCCGTGATGCAGGGGGCCGCCGGCATGATTCCGCAACCGGCTGGCTGGCTGCGGCAGGTCACCGACATCGCCCGCGGCCGCGGCGCCCTATTGATCGCCGACGA
>DNDP01000115.1:0-378 GCA_003484235.1 Verrucomicrobiales bacterium | reverse complement strand
AGAAATCAGAAATCAGAAATCGGAAATGCTCTTCGCCTCCCACGCCGAGGGCGTGCAGCCGGATTTTCTCTGCCTCGCCAAGGGGTTGACCGGCGGTTACCTGCCCATGGCGGCGACCCTCACGACGCAGGCCGTCTTCGACGCCTTCCTCGGCGAGTATGAGGATTTCAAGACCTTCTTCCACGGCCACAGCTACACCGGCAACCAATTGGGTGCGGCGGCCGGCCTCGCGAGCCTGGAACTGCTCCACGGGGAGAAGTCGATCCGCCGGCGGACGCGCCTGGAGGAATCCCTGCGGCGCGAGTTGCCGGTGCTTTGGGGACTCCCGCAGGTCGGCGACATCCGGCAGACCGGCTGCGTGGTGGGCATCGAGCTGGT
>DNDP01000128.1 GCA_003484235.1 Verrucomicrobiales bacterium | reverse complement strand
CCGAACTGGCCTCCCTCGATCAAACGATGGCGCTGCTGCAGGCTCCCCTGCCCGCCCAGCTCGTCGTGGCTGCGCCACCGGCAGCACAGATCGAAACGCCCAAGCCGGCTGGATGGCGGGAGGAATTGCCTTACATCGAGCTTCCCAAAGCAGCGCTGAATCACCTCAAGGTTCACGCTATCAACCAAGACGGCAAAGTCACGGAAGCCCTGGCCGATGTGCTCGCGCTCACGGGGGATGAGATCGTCGCGGTCGAGGGCGCTTTCGCCGCCCAGCTCAGAAAGTGGCAGGGGCTTGAGGCCGCCTCCGGCCGGTACGAACCGGGTTACGTGCCCCAAAACCGGTGGAACGAAGCGCAGCTTGAAGCATTTACCATGCGGTTCCCCGCGCTCCAGCAACAGGGAACCACCATTCGCAGCGATCTCGAAGCCGCGGTACACGCCGCGCTCGGGGAGTCGAGGAGCCGACTGCTGTTCAATTACGCCGACGAATCGCTCGATGTCATGTTCGCTTCGCAGGGCAGGAGGGAACGGTTGATCACCATCATCCGGACCGGAAACGAGAGCGGCGCAGTCAACTACCAGATCGCAACCGTTCACGACGGCCGCAATATCGGAACCACCTTCCACCGGATCCACACCCTGCCCGATGGCACCATCGCCAACCTGCACCCGCTGCCGGCTCCGATGCAGGCCATCGCCATCCGCTGGCACCTGAACGATCGTCCCCGTTGATGCCATGAAGTCGAAGCACGTCCACGTTTCCGTCATCGCCGCCAGCCTGCTGGTGTCCGCCCTGGTCTGGTTCAACCTTCGCACCCGGACGGCGGCGAGGGAGGCAGAGCTGGAACAACTGCGCTCCGAACTGGAACTGGCCCGCACTGCCACCGCCGAGGAGGCCGCCAAAGCCCGGCAACTCGAAGCGAAGATGAACGAGAACGTGGAACTCTTGAACAGGCGGCTCGCGGAAATCATCGCGGAAAAAGAGCGGCTTGCGGCCGAGTCCGCCACTCCGGCGCCCGAGGTCGAAGCGGAGCTCCCTTACCGCTGGGACGACGCCTCGCCGACGGCCCGGGTCGGCAAACGGTTCCTGAAGTCGATGCGGGTCCGCCCCCTGATGGAGACCAACGACGGTGACTTCGAGGTGGACCCGTTGCTGGCCGCAGCGCTTTCGATGACAAGGGAGGAACACCAGGCGGCCAACGAATCCCTGCGTGCCATCACCCGCAGCTATCGGGAGCTGGAAAGGGAGCAGTTGATCGTCAGCGACGAGGTGCTGGACCCGGATTTCAAGTGGATGAACGACCTGAACGCCACGCTGCTGCTGGGCTTTCACGTGCCCGCCATGCCTGAAGCGGGAGCCCGGCTGCGGGACCGGTTCACCGCTGAGTTGCATGGCCAGCTCGGTTCATCACGGGCACGAATGTTCATGGAACTTGGAGAGGAACAGTTTCGCAGCCACTTCGGGAGCTTCGGCGAGGCGGATCGCTGGCTCTTTGTCGCCGAGCGGATCGAACCGAACCGTACCGACATCAATCTCAACGTCATGGAGAAGACCAGCAACGGCCACTACTACAATGTGGGAATGGGCATTCCGCGGGAGCAGCTCGGCAAGTCAGGGCCGGGCATCCCCGTCAGTTGGAGGCATCTCATTGATGGGCACTACGTGCAGGGACAAAGCCTCGGCCGGTCGCCGGCGGAATGAGGCCCAGAGCGCCGGCATGCCCTGGGCAGCCTTTCACCCGGTTTGGCTGAACGTCCGTTCCTCCAGCTGCCATACCGCCGCCTGCCAGCAGCATCGGGCCGACAGCAAAAGAACGATCCACGAACTCATCTGCCAGACGATGAACGGAAACCATTCGTAGGCATACAGGAGCTGCTGCAGCAGTCCGAGGCCGCCAAACGTCAGGAACCCCGCCACTCCCACGGGAATTGCCCACGGCAGGATCCAGCCGAGACGGCAGCGGACAAACCAGTCCGGCAGCAGACGCGGGTATCCTTCGAGCTTGCCCCGGCGGATGGCGTACCACAGGACGGCCTGGAATCCGCCGGTGGCACCGATCCAGACCAGCAGTTCAATCCAGAGCGGCCACACCCGCAACGTCGCCGGCTGCACGATCTCGTGATGCAGCATGTAGCCGATTCCGAAAAGGGCGGGCAACGCTCCCCAAGGAAGCATCACGGCGAAGAAGAAGGCGTTGAAGGCCCCGGAGATGACACCCGGCCGGCTCAGCGAAAAGCAAAGGCCGATCACGGGCAGAAGCAGCGTGAGCAGCAGAAAGGAGATCAACACGATGACCAGCGGCTCCCAGGGCACTTCGCCGGCCGCGTACCGATAGGAAACCACCGCAATCTCCGCTTGAATGGACACCAGCCATCCCAGCGTGAGCAGCGCCGCGGCGGGCAGGAAGGCCCAGCGAATGGCCGAGACGCGGCCCTTCACGAGGGTCTCCGGCTTCAGCGTGGTCACCAGCAGGAGTTCCAGGGCGCCGGTGTCCCGCTCCGAGTGCAGACAGATCACCGACAACAGGAGCTGGCTCACCAGCAGGAACACGCCGAGCCACGCCATGGTGGTCATCATCGTGTCCACGAAACGCCAGCCGTCGTCGAAGGTGGACAGCGTCACCGCGCCGGTGGCGAGCAGC
>DNDP01000080.1:3838-4146 GCA_003484235.1 Verrucomicrobiales bacterium | reverse complement strand
GCGCGTCACATAGTCGACAACTATTATATCGGGCCGGCGCGCGACCCAAATGTGCTGGAGGTCTGGGCGTACACGGATCAGTTCAGCTATGCCCCGGGAGAAACCCTGGCGTTACGGGTCAGCACAACGGCACAAACCTATGACGTCGAGATCGGCCGCGATGGTGCGGACTATCAGCCGCTTCTGCGGTTCGAGGGACTAGCGGGCACGCACCACGACACACCGGCGGACTGCTCGGTGAATGGCTGCCACTGGCCGGTGGCGCAAGAGATCACAATTCCTGACGACTGGGCCTCCGGTGCCTATCT
>DNDP01000080.1:0-3582 GCA_003484235.1 Verrucomicrobiales bacterium | reverse complement strand
CCAGGCGCCGATCCTCCTGATCTGCGCCACCGCTACCTGGGTGGCCTACAATTGTTGGGGCGGCTCCAATTCATACGAAGGAATTACGGGTGCCGATGGGCGGCAGTTCTCCCCCGTGATTTCGACTCAACGACCCTGGACGCGAGGTTTCTGCAAGCTGCCGGAGGGTGCTCCGCGGACAGTGCTGGAAACGCCGTCCAAGCCCGGCGAGATGGTGCGCTATCCCTACATGGAGTGGGCCTACGCCTACGGTTATTCCAAGAAGTATGCTTCGACCGGGTGGGCGAGCTACGAGCGCCACTTCGCACGCTGGGCCGAACGCGAGGGCTTCCGCCTCGACTATGCGACCCTGCACGACCTGGAGAGCGAGCCCGACCTATTGAAGGGCTATGCGTGTGCAGTCCTCGTCGGACATGACGAGTACTGGAGCCGCGCCATGCGGGAGGCCCTTGACCGCTGGATCGAGGCGGGCGGCCGGGTCGCCCGGTTCGCCGGAAATTTCACCTGGCAGATACGGGTCGAAAACAACGGCAAGACGCAGGTCTGCTACAAACACACTGCCACGGACCACGACCCGGTAGCGGGAACCAAGGACCACCACCTGCTGACAACCGCCTGGGAGTTGCCGGAAGTCGGCTGGCCGGGTGCGCAGACCCTTGGCGCGAACGGCCTGCAGGGTGTCTATGCGGGGCTGGGTAATTGCGTGGGTCGCGGCAGCGGGGGCTTCACGATCTACAGGCCGGATCACTGGGCGTTTGAAGGTGCGCACTTGGGATATGGCGATGTCCTTGGCGCGACGTCACGAATCTACGGCTACGAAGTCGACGGTCTCGACTACGTCATTCGAGATGGGCTGCCCTATCCGACGGGCGCGGACGGCGCCTCGACGGATATCCAGATACTGGGATTGGGGTTGGGAACCAATGCAGAAGCGGACCACCGCGTCTGGGGCGAGCACCTCTATATCGGGTCCGCCGACGCGGAGTGGAAAGCGCGCTCGCTCTACGGCGAAGTCACTCCGGCCACCCTTGACAAAACCACGCGCGGGAACGGCGTCATCATTCACTGGAGACGCGGGAAGGGTGAGGTCTTCAACGCGGCAACCTGCGAATGGGTCATGGGCCTGACGCGTAGCGACATCCAGGTCGAACAGGTAACGCGGAACGTGCTGAACCGGTTCAGCGAGCGGTCCTGAGACGGCAATTCAGGCACGGAAACTGCGGCGAACGCCTACTATGCCGAGGCAAGCGGTGAAGCCGTCATTTCCCTCGGCGGCCTGACGCCCATCAGTGCAAGAGATGTCGGCGCCACGCACAGCTGAGAAACGACTTGATCGTCGGCGCCGCCCATCGGGTTCCCGACGTCGTAGAAGGGGACGAAGCGCTCGACATCGCTCGTTCCCCCGTGCCGACCGTCCGAGGTCATGCCATGGTCGGAGGTCAGGAGCACGCGATATCCCGCCTCGCGCCAGATCGGCAGAGTTTCCGCCAGGGCGTTGTCCACGGCCCAGATCTCGTGGCGATACTCCGCACTATCTCCGCCATAAATGTGGCCCACGGCATCGGGTGCGAACGCATGCAGCAGTATGTAGTCAGGCGCATGGCGATCGATCATCACCGTAACCTGGGTGAACAGGTCGAACTCCGATGGCAGGTGCAGATTGGCCTTGGTATACCGAACCTCGCTGTAGAAGCGGCCATGCTGGATGTTCAGGCTGTCGTCGTCGACTTCCATGTCGCGGCGTGCGTCATAAGGGGCTCGATTGTAGAGCTCGGAGAAGAAGTAGTGCGCCACCGCTCCCGTCGTCTTGCCCGCAGCCCGAGCCGCGCCGAAGACGTGAGGCCCCTTGGAGAGAGGCACGTAGTCGTTCGAACGGATACCGTGCACCACGGGCGGCGTGCCGGTGTGAATCGTCTCGTAGAGCGGGGCTGAGAGCGAGGGCAGCTCCGTGCGCATCTTCCAGCGCCGAGCAAGACCGGCTTCGACATAGCCCTCAAGAGTTCCCATGCACGACACGGCAGCGTCGAAGCCGACCGCATCGATGAGCAGCAAGATAACCTTTGCCATGTTCCTAGTTTCCTCCCGCCGACATGCGGCGTGTTTTCAGGACATTGTCGAGCCAACCCATGCGCATCTCCGGGACTGACGAAAGCAGCAGGTCCGTATAGTCGTCAAACGGCGCAGAAAGCACCCGCGCCTTCGGCCCGTAGCGCACAATGCTGCCCTTGTACATCACTGCGATGGAGTCGGCGATGGCCCGGACAGTCGCGATATCGTGCGTGATGAAGAGGTAGGAGACGTGCGTCTCCGCCTGCAGGGTCAGCATCAGCTTCAGTATCTCGTCGGCCACAAGAGGGTCGAGTGCGCTGGTCGGCTCGTCGCAAATGACCAGATCCGGTCTTGCCGCGATGGCCCGCGCAATGCAGACGCGCTGCTTCTGCCCGCCGGAGAGCTCCGCCGGATAGCGATCGATGTATTTCTCATCCATCTCGATCAGCTTGAGAAGCTCGACGACACGGGCGCGCCGCTCCGCCCCAGAGAGCCGAAAGTAGAATCTCAGCGGCCGCCCGATGATATCTCCGACCGTCTGGCGCGGGTTCATCGCCGTGTCGGGCATCTGATAGATCATCTGGATCCTGCGCAGCTGCTCCTTGCTGCGGTTCTCGACTTTCGCAGGCAGCGGCTTGCCCTCGAACACCACTTCGCCCTGCGAAGGCGGCAGCAAGCCGGTCGCAACGCGGGCGAGGGTCGACTTCCCCGAACCGGATTCCCCTACGATCGCGAGCGTCTGGCCGCGCGGCACCGCGAGCGATACGTCATTGAGGACCGGCACGGCATTTCCGTAGGCGGCCGTCACGCCCCTGATCTCCAGGAGCGGCCGGCTATCGACGGCGGAAGCATCCTTCCGGATCTTGCGCACCGCCACCAGGCGACGGGTATAGTCCTCGCGTGGCGCCTCCAGAACCTGTTGTGCCGTGCCGTGTTCCACGGCCTTGCCATGCCGAAGCACCAGGACCTCATCGGCAATCTGGGCGACGATCGCAAGGTCGTGTGTGATATAGAGCGCGGCGGTCTGCTCGTCCCGGATCGCCTCCTTGATTGCCGCCAGCACCTCGATCTGCGTCGTCACGTCCAGCGCCGTCGTCGGCTCGTCGAACACGATCAGAGAGGGCTTTGGGCACAGAGCCATCGCGGTCATGGCGCGTTGCAGTTGTCCACCGGATACCTGGTGCGGATAGCGCTCGCCGATCCGATCCGGATCCGGAAGGTGCAGCTTCCGGAACAGGTCGATTGAGCGACCTTCGATCCGGTCTCGCCGGGCGCCTGGACCGAGCGATGTTTCGACCACTTGGTCGATGAGTCGGTGCGAGGGATTGAAGGCGGCAGCTGCGGACTGCGCCACATAGGTTACTTCAGACCCCCGCAGCTTGCCCAGTTCCGCTGGCGAAAGCTGAAGGATGTTGCGCCCTCTCAGCCAGACTTCCCCGCCGGTTATGCGGCAGCCGCCGCGGCCATAGGCCAGGGTCGCCAATCCGATCGTGGATTTGCCGGCCCCGGACTCGCCGATGAGGCCCAGCACCT
>DNDP01000193.1:49964-50249 GCA_003484235.1 Verrucomicrobiales bacterium | reverse complement strand
TCGGTGCGGAACTGACGCCCGGGATCGACATCCTTTGGACCGGTCCCGAGGTGATCTCACCCGAGATCACCGATGAAGACCTGCGGTCAATCCACACCGTGCTCCGCAGGCCGGTCACGCTTTGGGACAATCTGCACGCGAACGACTACCATCCGGCCCGCCTCCACCTGGGCCCCTACACCGGACGAACCGGTCGGCTGCCGGAACTGACGCGCGGCGTGCTGCTGAATCCCAACTGCCAGTTCGAGGCCAACTTCGTGCCGCTCGCCACGCTGGGCACGGCGG
>DNDP01000193.1:48170-49697 GCA_003484235.1 Verrucomicrobiales bacterium | reverse complement strand
TGTCGGGCGCCAATGGCGCCGACGACATCATCGAGGCGGCCGTCGTGCAATGGTCGCCGGAATGGGAGCGTCATTCGGGCGCCCCAATTCCCGTCGAGCTCATCAGGGTGATTGTGGACTGCTTCCACCTTCCTTTCGGTCCCGGCGAAGGCGGCAGGCGCCTGCTGGAGCTTGGCCGGCGGACGCTGACCGGCGATGCCGCCGCCCGCCGCGAACTGCACCACTGGGAGCTCCGCCTGGCGGCGTTGTTTCACGACCTTGCCCCGCTCAAAAACCGCGATTTGCTGGAAGCCTTTTGGTCGCCGGTCTGGCAGCTCAAGGACGAGCTGGCACTCATCCGCCAACTCGGCGAAGAGCCCGGCCCCGGCCCGCACGATCTGCCGGACTTTCCCCGGGACATTGCGCGTGGCGGGCTGCTGCACTCGCTTCGCGCACTCACCCGACAGCATCCGGATGGAAGATTTTCAATCGAGCATGACCCCTGATGTCCAAATGCGACCGGCCACTCCCGCCGATCGGGCGGCCTGCTACCGCGTCTGCCTGCAAACGAGCGACAACGGCGCCGATGGCACGCATCTGCATGACGATCCGGACCTGCTTGGCCACATTTACGTGGGCCCCTATCTGGAATTTGAACCGTCGTTCTCGTTCGTCCTCGAGGATGCCGCAGGCGTCTGCGGCTATTGTCTGGGCACGCCCGACTCGACGAGGTTTTACCGGCGATTCGAGCGCGAATGGCTCCCGGCGATTCAGCGCGCCGTCCCGAAGCCCGCGGGCCAGCCAGCCGGCTGGACGCTCACCCAGCAGCTGCAGAACGTCATCCATCACCCTGCGCCGCTCATGCATTTCCCGCCCGAATTCGGGGCCTGGCCGGCGCATGGCCACATCGACCTGCTGCCGCGCGTGCAGGGTCGGGGCTGGGGCCGCCGCCTGATGGAACTGCAGATGGAGCGCCTGCGCGATGCGGGCGCCACCGGCATGCACTTGTGCGTCGCCCCCGGCAACAGCCGTGCGCAGGCATTTTATCGCAGGCTCGGTTTTTTCGAACTTGATGCCGGGACCGATCAACCGCCCGACACGTTGTTCCTCGGGCGCACTCTTTGAGAATGCTTTCCCATGAATCCTCCCATCATCGCCCGTTACTTCGCCGAATCCGAACGCCAGCTGCGCGCCGTTTTCGAAACGCAGCGCCAGCTGCTCGACACCGCCGCCCGCTGGCTGGGTGAGGCCCTGGCCGCCGACCGCTGGCTGTATGCCTTTGGCACCGGGCACTCGCACATGCTGGCGGAGGAGATCTTTTATCGGGCCGGAAACCTCGGCCGTGCGAATCCGATCCTCGACGACCGGTTGATGATGCACAAGGAGGCCATCGAGGCGACCTACCTCGAACGCAAGCAGGGCCTCGCCGCCGAAATCATCGCGCAGTATCCGGTTGCGGCCGGCGACGTCCTGATCGTGGCGTCCAATTCCGGCCGCAACGCGGTGCCCATCGAACTCGCGCTGCTCGGCCGGGAGCGCGGGATGAAA
>DNDP01000193.1:42018-47935 GCA_003484235.1 Verrucomicrobiales bacterium | reverse complement strand
ACCCAAAGCCGGGCCTGGCCTTCGCGGCACCCGAGCGGCAAGCGGCTGTGTGACGCGGCGGAGTTGACCATCGACAACTGCGGCGTGGACGGGGACGCGGCATTGGAGTTGGCCAAACTGCCCGGGAAGATTGGGCCGACCTCGACGATCACCGGGGCGTTCATCGTGAACGCCGTCATTGTTGGCGGCATCGAGCACGCGGTTTCGCTCGGCCACACACCGGAGATCTTCATCAGCAGCAACACCAGCGGCGACGATCACAACGACCGGATTTTGCAGAAATACAAGGACCGGGTGCGGCATCTTTGAGGCATGAAGAAACTCCTGCTCATCGTCGGTCTGATTGGCGTCATGGTGATCGGCGGAATTGGCCTGAAGATCGCGTGGGAAAGGTCTGCGGAGAAAGCCAGGCTGGAGAAGCAAGCAGTATGGATTGCGCGTTACTTGTCGGTCAGCGCTTTCGATCTGGCCGGCGCTCTGAAAGAGCTTCAGACCGAACGCCCAAACGAAAAGGTGGAGCCGGCAATCTGGATACAGATTGTCGCCAATGCAGAGGGCGTTTCCGCGGACACGGTCATAGTGGTTTGCAAGCGAACTCATGGCGGCCGACAGCTGGTGATTAGGCGCGACCAATTCATCGAATGGACATCCGCGCCCGCCGAACATTGAACCGTCACCTCGGGGCGGTTCCTCAGTCATCCGTTGAACGGAACCCAACCCGCAACTTCATCCTTCCCCGCCGGACCGGATTGTCCTAGTCATTCGGCCGGTCAATTCATCGCTTACGAGCCATGCCAATTTACGAGTTTGCCTGTCCCAAGTGCCGGAAGGTTTTCAGCTTCCTCTCCAAGCGCGTGAACCCCGACCGCCTGCCGGTCTGCCCCAAGTGCGGCAACAAGAAGCTGGTCAAGGAGATCAGCCGTTTTGCGATGATCAAGGGCGCGCCCGAGCCCAAGGCCGCCGGCCCCGAGGGCCCCGACGACATGGCGGGCATGCCCGATCTCGACTCGCCCAAGATGGAGCGGTTCATGCGCGACATGGAACGGGACATGGAGCACATGGACGAGAACAACCCCAAACACATGGCGCACATGATGAAGAAGATGAAGGAGATCATGCCCGCCGACGCCATGCCCAAGGAGTTCGATGTCGCCATCAAGCGGCTCGAAGCCGGCGAGGACCCGGAAAAGATCGAGGAGGACATGGGCGACGTGCTGGGCGATGCCATGGGCGGGATGGACGACGAAGGCGGCATGGGTGGGATGGGCGGAGGCGGTCCATACTCCCGGGATGCGGGGCTCTATGATTACTGAAGGTCCAATGACGCAAGGACCAAGGACCAAGGAACCGCCAACGGCTCAAACACCCATTTCCCGGTTCGAGTCCCGCTGCAGGTCTCTGGGATTCTGCGTTTGCTGATTCGCTGCTCATTTGACCTTTGATCTTGGTCATTCGCCCCTCATGCCCCACATCCACGAGAAAATCGATTTCACGGTGGCCATCTTCGTCGTCGCCGGCAACCGGGCGCTGCTGATCCACCATCGCAAGCTGGACAAGTGGCTGCCGTTGGGCGGGCACATCGAGCTGGATGAAGATCCGGAACAGGCGGCCCTGCGCGAGACGAAGGAGGAAAGCGGCCTCGACGTGGAGCTGCTCGGCGAGCGGCCGCCCACCACCGGCCCCGGTACCCGGGCACTGATCGGCCCGCGATTTCTCGACATCCACCGCATCACCGACAGCCACGAGCACATCGGCATGATCTACTGGGCACGGCCCAAAGGTGGCGAAACCAGGCTGGCCGCCGACGAGCATCACGACATCCGCTGGTGCACCGCCGCCGATCTCGATCAGCTGCAACCACCGATCTCCGAAGCGGTGAAGTGGTATGCGCTCAAGGCGATTGAGGAGGCGGGAGAATGACCAAGGTCAAAGGACAAATGACCAGCGAAGCTCCAATTAAAGGCGAGGAGATTTCCCGGCGCCTTCGGGCTGAAGACTTCGCGGCGGCCAGTCCCCGGCAAACCGGTTGGTCCGTTGGATGTTCCTTTGAAACTGATCCTTTGTCCTTGGACATTATCCCGCCAGCCTGCGTTGCCCGCCGGTAAACCCATCCATGTTTTCCCTTCGCATCAAACGCGGTGTCTTCTGGCTGGAAGGCCTCAACGCCATCTCCACCACCTGGTACTTTTACTTCATCTTCTTCTTTCTCGAGGCGCAGTTCGCCTTTGACAAGAAGACCAACCTGCTCTGGGCCGCGGCGCTGGGGGCGGTCTTCACCGTCGCGGCAGTCCTGGGCGGCCGCGCCGGGCAGCGGCTGGGCTACCTGCGGGCACTGGCCGGCGGCTTCGGCACCATGGCGGTCGCCGTCTTTGCCGGGGCCTGGCTGGAGGGCGTCTGGACGCACTTCGCCGTGCTGCTGATCGCCGGCGCCGGCATGTGTTTCACCTGGCCCAACCTCGAAGCGATGATCGCCGAGGGCGAAAACCCGGTTTCCCTGCAGCGGAAGCTGGGGATCTACAACCTCGTCTGGTCCGCGGGCAACGCCGTGGCGTACTTCACCGGCGGCATGCTGCTGGACGCATTCGGTGCCCGGGCCATCTTCTTCTTTCCCGCCGTCATCTTTGTCGGGCAACTGCTGCTGGCACTGCGACTGCAATGGACCGCGAATGCCGCAGGCCCCATCAAGCCCGCGCCGCCGACCGATCTCTCTGCCCAACCGATTTCCACGGCCCGCGAGCGCCGGCGGTCCCCCGTGCCGCCGGCGGTCTTCATGAAGATGGCGTGGGTCGCCAACCCGTTCTCCTACGTGGCGATCAATACCGCCGTGCCGCTGATTCCGTTCCTTGCGGGGCGCCTCGAGCTCTCGCCCACGGCGGCCGGCATCGTCTGTTCGACGTGGATTTTCTCGCGGACGCTCGCCTTCGCCCTGCTGTGGAAGTGGGATGGCTGGCATTACCGCTATCGCTTTCTCGCCGCCGCCTATCTGGCGATGGTGGCGGGTTTCATGGGCATCGTGCTGGCCGGCAGCGTGGCGGCCCTCATTGGGGCACAGGTTCTCTTTGGCCTGGCTCTGGGCCTGATCTATTACTCCTCGCTCTTCTATTCCATGGATGTGGGCGACACCAAGGGCGACCATGGCGGGCTGCACGAAGGCTCGATCGGCGCCGGCCTTTTCGCCGGGCCGGCCATCGCGGTGGCGTCGCTCCACTTTTTCCCCGGGGCACCCAATGCAGGCGTCATCGCCGTGGGCGCCGTGCTTCTGGTGGGCTTCCTCCTGCTGAACTGGCTGCGCTGGCGCCGGCCGGCCTGAGATCCGGCCCCCGGCTGTCGGCGTCACCGGTCGGTTCACCCCGGAGGCCGGTTCAACTGCTCCAACAGCGCCGGGAGAAACACGCCGGCCGGTCCCGCCAGGAAGTGGTCGCAATCATCCGTCAGCGGCGTCGGCGTCGGATTGATCTCCACCAGCGTGGCGCCAGCGTCGAGGGCGATCCGCGGAAGCCCAGCGGCCGGATAGACCAGGCCGGAAGTGCCCACGGACAGGAAGACATCGCACCTCGAGCTCGCTTCGAACGCCCTGCCCAAAGCCTCCGCAGGCAGCGGTTCGCCAAACCAGACCACGTCCGGACGAAGCAGGCTCCCGCACTCAGCGCATCGTGGAGGGATCTGACCGTCGGATTCCCAGGCGGCCACCGGATGGTTGCGATCGAAGCACTTCACCCGGGCGATCGATCCGTGGAGTTCGATGACCTCGCGGCTGCCGGCGAGCTGGTGCAGGCCGTCCACGTTCTGCGTGACCAGCGTGAATTCCTCGAACCGTTCCGCCAGGGCAGCCAGGGCGCGGTGACCGGCGTTGGGCTGCACGGCGCGAACCAGCTCGCGACGCCAGGAGTACCATTCCCACACCATGGCGGGATTGCGGATGAACGCCTCCGGAGTCGCAAGGTCTTCGGGACGGTAGTCTTTCCAAAGTCCGGCGAGGGCATCGCGAAACGTGGGAACCCCGCTTTCGGCGGAGATGCCGGCGCCGGTCAAAACGGCCACCCGCCGGGCGATCCGCAGGCGATCCAGCAGAGCGGCGGGAATCTGCATGTGCCGTCAGGCTCGGTTGGTTGAGGCTGCGGCCGGCTGCCAGGCCAAACCGGCGCGGTCAATCGATCGCGCAGCGTCCGCAGGAGGAGGGATTCCCGGCGCAGGGAGGCAGGTCACCCCCTTCGCCCCCTCCCGTGGCGGCAAACACCGAAAGGTTCTTGCGAAGCTTGCGGGAGCCGCAATGCGGACAGGCGGTTCCCTTCCAGTCAGTCGAGCGGACAAGCACTTCGCTGTCGCGGTCGCAGTGATCGCAGTGGAATTCGTAGAGGGGCATGGTGAATTGGAGGGGGATTGGGTCAGGGCTGGGCGGCGACTTCCGGTTCGACCCGGGCGGCGTTGACCAGGTTCACCACCAGTTCGCCGGGCTTCCAGGCGTTGCCGACGATGATGTTCTGCACTTTTCCGCCGGCGTCGACCACCACCGTGCGCAGGTTGTGGTTGATCGTGCCGTCGGGCCGGAAGAATTCGAGGCCGAACTGTTCGCCGATGGCCGTGATGTCGATGAGCGGACCGGTCACGAAACTCCAGCGCTCGGGATCATACTTGTAGCGGGCTGCATAGCCCTTGAGCACCTCCGGCGTGTCGAACTCCGGGTCGATGGTGATGCTGAACAGGCGCCAGTTTTCCGGCGCGTCGGGCATCTGCGCGAGGGCGTTCTGCACGTCGAGAAAGTGCGACGACATGCGGGGGCAGAAATCAGGAATCGGGCAGCGGGTGAAGATGAACGTGAACGCGTAGGCCTGCCCTTTGAAGTCGGCCAGGCTGATCACCCGGCCGAGTTCGTTGGTGAAGGTGTAGTTGGGCATCGGGTCGCCCACATCCAACGGCTCGACGGTGCGGATCAGTCGCCAGGATGAAGGCGGGGGCAGCTCCGTGCCTTCGGTCGCGGTGGTGGTGGCGACTTTCGTGATCCGGTCGATCCAGTGGCCGTCTTCGGTGACGTTCAGGCGGAAGGTGATCGCGTCTTCCGGGACCAACCCGGTCAGCTCGTTGGTGTCGCGGACATTGAGGTTCATGGTCATCTCGGCCATGTAATCGGGGATCGCCTCGTGATGGATGCGGGCGCGTCTGGCCTCGAGATCAATCCCCTTCACCACGCCTTTGACATCGAAAGTGCGTGAAGCGGAAGCGGCGGGGATCGTGGCGGTCTGGGTTTCCGGTTCGCCACCGCAACCGGCGCTGAACAGCAGGCAGCCGGCGGTGAGCGCTCCCATCAATGGCAGTCCAAGTTTCATCGCCCGGAAATCTTCCGGGGAAATTCGATTCGTGCAAGCACCGCGTGGACGCGCCCAAGCTTGCCAACCCCGCGTTCCGGGTGGTTCCATCCGTGGGACATGCCCGTTGCCACCCCGAGCCAAAGCGCCGAGGACTACCTCGAACGCATCCACGAGCTGATCGAGGAAAAGGGTTACGCCCGCGTGGTGGACATCGCCTCCTCCCTGAAGGTCCGGCAGGCCTCGGTCACCAGCATGGTGCAGAAGCTGGGCGACCTGGGCTTCCTCAAGTACGAAAAATACCGCGGGCTCATCCTGACCGACGAAGGGCGGGACGTGGCGCGCCGGATCAAGCGCCGGCACGAAACGCTTGCCCGTTTCTTCAGCCTGCTGGAGCTGAACGAGGACACCCAGCGACGGGACATCGAGGGGATTGAACACCATTTGAGCGGGGAGACGCTGGCGGCGTTGGCGGCGTTGGCCCGGTATTTTGAGGAGAATCCGAAGGTGCTCGAGAAGTACCTCAAGTTTCGTGAGCAAACCGCTGTTTGAGCCTGGCGGTGCAGAAAGAACCACTCCGCTGACTGCGGCGCCGGAGGCTCCCACCATGCCCG
>DNDP01000193.1:34080-41824 GCA_003484235.1 Verrucomicrobiales bacterium | reverse complement strand
GGAGGCTCCCACCATGCCCGACTTCACCGAACTCAAGCGGATCGCCCGCCAGGAAACCGGGGCGGTGATCGAAGGCCTGCCCGCGGCGCTGCGGGAAGCCGCCCTCAAGGTGCCGCTGGTGCTGGAACGGGTGCCCACCGACAACCAGATCGCCGATGGACTCGAGCCGGACCTGCTGGGGTTGTTCGTCGGACCGGAGTATTCGGATCAGGAGGCACACGGCAGCCTGCCGCCACAGATCCTGCTCTTTCTGGAGAATCTCTGGGATTTCGCCGAGGAGGCGGAGGACACCTTTCGCGAGGAGGTTCGCACCACGTACCTACATGAACTGGGTCACTACCTGGGCCTGGACGAAGACGATCTGGACGAGCGCGGGCTTGCCTGAGCCGCTGCCAATGCCCGGGCAAAGGCCCGTCTTGAGGCGCGAATTCCCCGTTTGACTCACAGGTCGGACTCGCTATTCTCGCCGTCCCTTTTTCGGGTTCCCTGAACATGGCGAAACTGACTGTCAACGACCTGGAAGTGCGCGGCAAACGCGTGTTTGTTCGCGTGGATTACAACGTGCCCATGGCCGAGCAAAACGGCCAGATGGTGATCAACGACGACACCCGCATCCGGGCCACCCTCCCGACGCTGGATCTGCTGATCAAGGGCGGCGCCCGCATCATCCTGACGGCGCATCTCGGCCGGCCCGACGGCAAGCCCGAGCCGACAATGTCCCTGCGCCCGGTGGCGGCCAAACTGGCCGATCTTGTCGGCCGCCCCGTCGCCTTTGTGGATGACTGCATCGGGGAGAAGGTTGAGAAGACCGTTGGCGCACTCAAGGACGGCGACATCGTGCTGCTCGAAAACACCCGGTTTTACGCGGGCGAAGAGGCGAACGACGCGGGATTCGCCGAGCAGCTGGCCAAGGTGGCCGAGCACTATGTCAACGACGCCTTCGGAGCGGCACATCGCGGCCATGCCTCGACCGAAGGGGTGGCGCGCATTGTTGCCAAACGCGGCGGCAAGTGCGCCGCCGGCCTCCTGATGGAGCGGGAGCTGCAGTTCCTCGGCGACGAACTGGAAAATCCGGCCCGGCCCTTCGTGGTGATCCTCGGCGGTGCCAAGGTATCGGACAAGATCAAGGTCATCGACCGCCTGCTGGAAAAGGCCGACACCATCCTGATCGGGGGGGCCATGGCCTACACCTTCAAGCTGGCGCAGGGCCTCAGGGTCGGCAAATCCCTGGTGGAACCCGACAAGACGGACGTGGCCAGCGCCGCCGTGGACAAGGCCGCCGAGAAGAAGGTCGATTTCCTCATTCCGAGCGACAACGTGGTCGCCCGGCCGGTGAAGACCGACAAGCTCAACAAGAAGGGCAAGCCGGTCATCGAACTGCACGACCACAGGGTGAATGCCGAGCCAAACATTCCGGATGATCTCGAGGGAGTGGACATCGGCCCCGCCACGGTGAAAAGCTTCTGCGACGTCATCGCGAAGGCCAAAACCATTCTCTGGAACGGACCGATGGGCATTTTCGAGGACAAGCGCTTTGCCGACGGCACCTTTGCCGTCGCCCGTGCGGTCGCCGAGACCACGAAGAACAACGGCGCCAAGTCGATCATCGGCGGTGGCGACAGCGTGAAGGCGATCAACAATGCAGGCCTCGGCGACCAGGTGACCTTCATGAGCACCGGCGGCGGTGCGAGCCTGGAATTCCTCGAGGGCGCGGTGCTGCCCGGAGTGGCGGCGTTGAGCGATAAGAAGATCTGACCGGTCACCCCTGAAAGTTTCACGAATCCCGAAGCATGGACAAAGAACGCAGACTGATCATCGCCGGCAACTGGAAGATGAACAAGACGGTGGCCGAGGCGCTGGACCTGGTGCAGGGCCTCAAGCGCGAACTCAACGGCGTGAAGGAAGTGGACATCGTGGTCTGCCCTCCGTTCACCGCGTTGAGCGAGGTTTCCAAGGCGATCATTGAATCGAACATCCGCCTCGGCGCCCAGAACATGAGCGAGCAGAACTACGGCGCCTACACCGGCGAGATCGCCGCCGGCATGCTGAGGGACCTTTCGGTCCGCTACGTCATCCTGGGGCATTCGGAACGCCGCCAGTATCAGAACGAAAGCGATGAACTGGTGGCCAGGAAGGCGCTGGCCGCCCACGCCGCGTCCCTGAAACCGATCGTTTGCGTCGGTGAAACGCTCGCCCAGCGCGAAAGCGGCCAGACCAACACCGTGGTCGGAACGCAGACCCGGGGCAGCCTGGCGGGACTGAGCCCGCAGCAGATCGAGGAACCCATCATCGCCTACGAGCCGGTCTGGGCCATCGGCACGGGCAGGACGGCCACCTCCGCGCAGGCCCAGGAGGTGCACGCCTTCATCCGCCAGACGGTCGCGCAGATCGCCGGCGAGGCGGTTGCCCGCAAGATCCGGATCCAGTACGGAGGCAGCGTCAAGGCCGGCAACGCCCGGGAACTGCTGGGCAAACCGGATGTGGATGGCGCCCTCGTCGGTGGTGCCTCGCTTGAAGAACGCAGCTTTGCGGATATCATCAAAAACGTCATTTAACGGAATCCCATGTTACTCATCTCGCTCTACATCCTCACGTTCCTGCTGGTGTTGGACTGCCTGTTCCTCGGTCTGCTCATCCTGATGCAACTTCCCAAAAAGGAATCCGGACTGGGCGGCACGGCCTTTGGTGGCGGCGCCGTGGATGCGCTGATTGGGGCCGGCTCCGGCAATGTCCTGACCAAGGCCACGCGCGTGGCCGCCATCGCCTTCTTCGTGTTGATCGTCTCCCTGTCGCTGCTCCACGCGAACTATGCCGAACGCAACGTCACCGGCGTGGTGAAGGAACTGGAAGCCCAGTCTTCGCAGCCCTCGACGGCACCCGGCGCCACCACGCCGCCCCTGACCTCGTCCAACCTGCTGGCCACGCCGCTGTCCACGACCACTCCGGCTGGCAATACGAGCACCAATCCGACGGTGCCCGCCACCGAGCAGCCTCCGGCCACGTCTCCACAGCAGTAAGTCGGGATTCATCTGCGAGCCCGGAGCCTCCGCTCCGGGCTTTTTTGTGCCCTTGGTCTGCCCTGCAGCGATGTGTACGCCGGACGGCCCCAGCCCGCCTTTGACGCCGGTCATTCCGGCGCGTACTGGCGCAGAAACTTCAGGGCAACCTGCAGGTCTTTTGGCCAGGGGGACTCGATCACCACGGGATGTCCGCCCACCGGGTGGGCCAGTTCCAGTTTTTCGGCGTGCAATGCCACCGTGCTGATCAGAGGCCGCTCGATGCGGCCGGGCTTGAGCCGATAGCCGGGTTTCAGCGTTGAGAGTCGCAGTTCCCGCCCGAGGTAGAGGGAATCGGCCACGATCGGAAGATGGAGATGCCGGAGGTGAAGGCGAATCTGATGGGTGCGGCCGGTCAGCGGCCGGCACCGCAGGAGCGTATATCCCCTGAACGATTCGAGCACCTCGAACTGGGTGCGCGATTTTTTGCCGTTGTCCCGGTTCACACACATCCGACCGACATGGCGCGGGTGCGGGGCGATCGGCACATCCACCTCGAACCGCTTTTCGGCGGGCGTACCCTGCACCAGGGCCACGTAGTGCTTCAGGGGTTTCTCGGAACCAAAGAGGCTCGCCAGCTGAACCAGCACCGGCTTGTTCTTGGCCAGCAGGAGAATGCCGCCGGTCTCAAAATCGAGTCGATGGGCGTTGGAAAGATAGGTCAATCCGCGTGCGACAGCCCAGGGTTTGCCGTCGCTGATGCCGGCGTGAAGCAGCTTCATCAGGTTCGGCCGGTTGGGATCGTAGCGGTCGGGCGAGGTCAGCAGGCGGACCGGTTTGTCGATGGCCAGAAGGTGCTCGTCCTCGTGGAGCACGCCGATCTCCCAAAACTCGCGCGTGGCCGGCGAGGAGAGCTTGATGGGGGGAAACACGCGGGCGGAGGGCGGGCTATTGGCCCGGGTTGCTGAAGAAGCTCTGCAAGCCGCCCAGAACCATCTGCTGCTGCATCCACTCGTTGAAGACCTCGGTCTCGCGTGCGCTCCGGAAGCGCTCCGTGTAGTCGGCCATTCCTTCCTTCATTTCCTCGTCGGAGGGCGGCCGGCGTTGACCAGTGCGGATGACAAGCATGCCGTCGGCAAGATAGTTTGGCGCTCCAACCGAATTGGTGGGCTGGTTGAAGGCGAGGCTGGCGATCTGGCGCGGATCCACCGGCACGGCCAGATCGGGCACGTCGGTCATTCGAGGGCTGAGATCGGGAATCCGGGCGTACTTAAACCCGGCCTGCTCGGCGAGCTGCGCAAACGACTGTCCTCCCGCGATGGCGTTGGTGGCCGCCGCATGAAACTTGTCCGCCGCCTCCTGCGCGAGGGTGCGCGAACGGTTCTCACGGTACTCCTTCTCCACCCGTTCCCGAACCGACTCCAACGGCTGAATCGTGCCGGGAATCTTCTGATCGAAGCAGAGCGCATAGTAGCCGTCTGCTCCCACAACTGCGGAGGAATAGGGCTCGGAGGGCGTAAGCTTGAAGGCTGCATCCACGAACTCAGGACCAACGGCGAGGCCCTCGGGGACCTCGTCACGGGCAAACGGCTCGGTGGTCTTCATCTCCCGGCCCGCGGCCTGCGCCGCGGTCGCCACGACCGTCGCCGAGCGCGGTTCGGTGTCCCAGTAGCCGTTGATGAAGTCGTAAATCTTGCGCTTCGCGACCGCGAGTGCGTTCTGGTCGATCATCTCCTGCCGGATGCGCGCCTTGGCTTCGGCCTCGGTCAGCCCCGCATAAAAATTCGTTCCGCGCTCGTCGTAGGCCGTATTGATGAGCGCTTCCAACCCTCCGCGCGCCGCCAGCGCCTGCTCCGCCTCGGCGAGGTGATTGGAAGCAGCGAAGCGAACGAAATGGACCTGCACGCGGTCGGGGGAGCGGTAGGCCGCAACACGGTTGCTGTAGAAGCCCGCGACTTCGGCCGGATCGAGCGTCACCGACGCGGCGAAATTGGTGTGGCTGATGAACGCAACCTCCGCCTCGATCTTTTCATTGTCGCGCAGGTAGGCGGCTTCCACCTCCTGCGGCGTCACCAGCACGCCGGGGGTCACGACCGTCCGGATCAGCATTTCCAACCCCGCCTGGTTGCGGGCGAATCGCTGCAAATCGTCCGCCTTCAGCCCCTGCGGCTTGAGCAATTCAACCACCTGCTCAAATGACTGGCCGGCAAACGGTCCGGTGGGCCCGGTCAACCGGCGGTGGATCCACGCCGCAGTGGTCTCGTCGCCGACGTGAATGCCGTACTGCGCGATCTTGCCGCGCAGCAGGAGCCGCTGCAGGGCGCTCATGTTGGCCTCCTCGTTGGATTCCGGATTCCGCGCCATGCCCAGCATGACCGCGATCCGCGCCTCGTTGTGGGCGGCGTCCAGGTCCGATCGGTTGAAATCCCGACCGTCGATGTTGAGGCTGAACTGCTGGGGCGAGCTCTGAAACGCCACGTTGGGGGAGAAGAAGATCACGAACGACACGATGATCACCGCGATCAGGAAGACCCAAAGCGTCGTGGAGTGCTTGCGAAAGGTGCCAAACATATGTCTGCTGCGGTCCGGTTAAAGAGGGCGGAAGCTAACCGCCGGGATTCGGGCGGGTCAAACGTAAAAGAGAAGGCTGCGACCGCCGGGCCGCACGGCCATTTCGCCACGGTTTTCCTCGCACCTTGCGGCGAACGAACCGTTCCGATACCGTCTTCGCCATGGAACCTGAGCAACCACCGCCCAACAATGCAAACTCGGCCGGAGCGCAGCCGCCACCACTGGAGCCGGCATCCAGGCCGCCGGCACCGCCGCCGCCAGCCATGTCGGGTCCCAGGCCGGACACGGCCCCGAAACGGCAGGGCAGGAAAAGCGGGGCCGGCTGGATGGTGGCAACCATCCTTCTGGCCTGTGCGTTGGGCCTCAGTCTGATGGGCAATTTCGTTTCGGCCATATTCTCGGTTCCAACCACCGGCTCCAGCATGACCGCGCCGGGATTTCAAGAAGTCGTACTGGAGGACAACGATTCGCGGAACAAGGTCGCCGTCATCGTGCTCGACGGGATCATCAGCGGTCAGAGCTTTGACGCCAGCGGCTACAACCTCGTCAGCTACATCGAGGACCAGTTGGAGGCGTGCACCGAAGACGACCGGGTGCGCGCGGTCCTGCTCAAGGTGAACTCTCCGGGAGGGGAGGTGCTGGCGTCCGACGAGATTTACAGGCTGATCGCCGATTTTCAGGAGACCACGGGCAAGCCGGTGATCGCCTCCATGGGCAGCCTGGCTGCCAGCGGTGGCTACTACATCTCGGCGCCCTGCCGATGGATCGTGGCCCACGAGCTGACCATCACGGGCAGCATCGGCGTCATCATGTCCGGCTACAACTGGCGTGGATTGATGGACAAAGTGGGTGTCCAGCCGATGGTCTTCAAGAGCGGCGACCTGAAGGACATGCTGAGCCCCGACAAGCGCCCGGATGAAATCACCTCGGAGGAGCGCGAACTGGTCCAGGGAATGGTCATGGAAACGTTCGACCGCTTCAAAACCGTGATCAAGGAAGGCCGGACCCGCGCGGCAGACGCGAACGACGGCGAAGGCCGCGTTCTGGCCGACAACTGGGAGCAGTTCGCCGACGGCCGCATCATCTCCGGGAAGGAAGCCCACCGCCTCGGACTGGTCGATGAGTTGGGCAATTTCGACGCAGCCATTGAACGTGCGTTGGAATTGGCCGGCATTTCTTCCGCAAATTTGATCGCCTACCGCCAACCGTTTCGTCTGGGCATGCTCTTTCGCCTGCTTGGAGAAAGCGAATCCAGGACGGTCAAACTCGATCTGGGGGTGAAACTTCCACAGATCGAGTCCGGCAGGCTCTACTTCCTGCCGCCTCACTTCGTGCCGTGATGAGGGAAGTCCACGTCATCGACCACCCAGTCCTGCAGGACAAGCTGGCCGACCTGCGCGACCGGCACACTCCGGTCGGTGAATTTCGCCGTCTTCTGGCGGACGCGGGCACCCTGCTCTTTCACGAGGCCTCCCGCACGCTGACCACCCGGCAGGTCAGTGTTCAAACGCCGCTGAAGCGGGCGCGTGCGAAACGCATGGCCAAACCGATCCTGCTGGTGCCCGTCCTCCGCGCCGGCCTCGGTCTGTTGCAGGGGATATTGCCCATTATTCCGACGGCGCAGGTGGGGTTCATCGGCCTGCAAAGGAATGAACTCACACTCGAGGCGGAGGCCTACTACGGCAAGCTGCCACGGCGACTTGCCCGTTACGCGGTGTTCCTGCTCGATCCGATGCTGGCAACCGGCGGCAGCAGCGGGGCAGCCTTGCGACAGCTTCAGAGCAGGGGCGCCCGTGACCTCCGGCTGGTCTGCCTGGTCGCCGCACCGGAAGGCATCCGGCATCTCAGAAAAAGCCATCCCGGAATGCCGGTCTTTTGCGCCGCGGTGGATGACCGCCTCGACGAACAGGGATACATCGTGCCCGGTCTGGGCGATGCCGGAGACCGCCAGTTCGGCGCCTGATCGGACGGCACGAGGACTGCCGAATTGTTTAATTTCCATGCGCCGCAGACGGTGAGCAAATTCCACTTGGTTATTCGCGCGCGAAGGATTTACTCTCGCCGCCCGTTCCCATGAAACGCGACAATCTCCTGATTGTAGCCGACAGCGTTCGTGATGCTGACATGCTATATGCCGTGCGCATGTTCGTGCCGGATGCCTTCATCTATCTCCGCGT
>DNDP01000193.1:1876-33866 GCA_003484235.1 Verrucomicrobiales bacterium | reverse complement strand
TGCCTTCATCTATCTCCGCGTCAATGGACGCTGCCATGTCGTCGTTGGGGACCTGGAACTGGACCGCGTACGCAGGAAGGCACCTCATTGCCGCGTGATTCCACTGTCGCAGTGCTGGAACAAGCTCCGCCAGCAGGGAGTCCGGAAATACCAGTCGGCCGACCGGGTGATCCAGCTGCTGCTGAGCGAACGGAATATCCGCCGGGTGCTGGTGCCGGAGAATTTTCCCCTCGGTCTCGCGCGTCGACTCCGCGACCTGAAGGTGAAGCTCAAGGTGGCGGGCAACGGAATCTTTCCCGAGCGGACCCTGAAGTCGCCGGAGGAAATCAAGAAGATCAGCGCCTCGCTGTTGATGGCCGAGGTGGGGCTCGCGGAAGGACTTCAGGCCTTGAAACAGAGCCGGATCAACCGCGACCGGAAACTGATCCACCGCAACGCCCCGCTCACTTCGGAACGACTCCGCTCGATCATTGACACCGCCATAGTTCAGGCCGGCGGCGTGGCGGCCAACACCATCGTTGCCGGGGGCAGACAAGGCTGCAATCCCCACGAGCAGGGACACGGCCCGCTGCGCGCCAATGAGCCGATCGTCATCGATGTGTTTCCCCGTTCAGCAAAGACGGGCTATTACGGCGACATCACCCGGACCGTGGTGCGCGGCCGCGCCACGGAGGCGGTACGGGAGGCCTTTCAGGCGGTGCAGCAGGCCCAGGACGTGGCCATGGTCGCGATGAAAGCCGGCACCCCTTGTCGCCAGATCCACAAGAATGTTCAGGACTTCTTCAAGCAGCGGGGCTTCAAAAGTGGCCGCACGCGCGGAGCAATGCAGGGATTCTTTCACGGCACGGGACATGGCCTGGGACTTGACCTCCACGAAGCACCAAGCCTGGGCGCACAATCTTCCGACAAGCTGGCCAATCGCATGGCTGTCACCGTCGAACCCGGCCTCTACTACCGGGAAATGGGGGGCGGCGTCCGCCTGGAAGACGTCGTGGTCATTGCCAATGGTCGTCCGAAGAATCTCACCAAGTTCGAAAAGGTATTGGAGATCTGAGCCATTTTGACCGGACAAAACGGCACAGTCCCAGATCCAACACGACCCACCAACCCCTGCAAGGGTTCAGTTTTTCGAGAATTCCCATTCCACCAAAGCCGCTGCGCCTGGGCACGGTTTCGGCTTCACCTGTTCCAACCCGGTTTCAGCCGGTCAATTGAACTGATGTAACATGACACTTGGATTCATACTTGACCCCGCTTGGTTTCTCTTTGCCATCCCCGGCCTGATCATCGGTTTCATCGCTTCGACGAGACTGCGTTCCACCTACGCTCGCTATCTGCGGGTGCCGGCAATGTCCGGACTCACTGGCGCCCAGGCCGCTCGCGAGATACTTGACCGCGCTGGCATGGCGGACATGCCGATCCGGGAGGTTCGCGGGCAGCTCAGCGACCACTATGACCCGCTGCGCAAGCAGCTTTGCCTGTCTTCGGACAACTATCACGGCCGGTCGCTGGCCGCCCTCGGAGTGGCCGCTCACGAAGCCGGTCATGCCCTCCAGCACCAGCACGCCTACGCCCCGCTGAACTTCCGCATGGCCATTGTACCGCTGGCCAACATCGCCACCAGTCTGTCGGGCATCCTGATCATGCTGGGGTTCTTCATCGCCAGCACGGCAGGCAAGACGATGATGATCGCCGGCATCGCGCTGTTCGGCTGCTACACCCTTTTCCAGCTCGTGACGCTGCCCGTCGAATACGATGCCAGCCGGCGGGCGAAGCTGATGCTGGTGAAACACGGTTTGATCAGCCGGCAGGAGGAGACCGGCGTCAGCCGTGTGCTCAACGCCGCCGCCCTGACCTACGTTGCGGCGATGGTCGCCGCCGTCCTGCAGCTGCTTTACTTTCTTTCGCTCTTCAACCGGCGCGATTGACCGCTCCGGTTGCAGCCGCACCAGCGGACGAAGATTCGTCGGCATCATTCACGGCACCCGCCTTTTCTGCGGAAGAAAAACCGAATGCCTCAAGAAAACTGCTCCGCTCCGCCTTCACAAAAACATTCCTGCCCGTGAACGGATTGCGGAAGGCCAGTTTCACCGAGCGCAGCCCCATCGGATGGAGTCGCGAGGGGCTTTTTTCGCGCGGACGCCCGTAAAGCGGATCCCCCACGATGGGAAGCCCGGCGTCGAGGAGATGGATCCGGATCTGGTGAGTTCGCCCGGTCACCGGCCGGCACTCGATCAAGGATCTGCCCGCACGGCTTTCCAGCAACTTGAATCCAGTTTCCGCCGGCTTGCCCGACTTCGCGTCGATCTGCATCCGGCCAAACTGCTTTGGCACCGGACCGATCGGCCTGTCGCAGGTCCACTCCGTCTGCTTCGGTTCGCCCGCAACGATGGCGAGATAGACTTTCTCCATCTGTCGCTGCTCGAAGAGGTCGCCAATGCCCTTGAGTGCACCCTGGCTTTTCGCCAGCAGGAGAATGCCGGTCGTCTCGGCATCCAGCCGGTGGAGATGCTGCAGACGTTTCAGGTTGCGCGACTTTGCCCAGAAAGCACCGCCCGCGATGCTGGAATCGATGGCCGCCTGCAGATTCCGGTTGGTCCGCTGCCACGTGTAGGGGATCAACATCCAGCCGGCCGGCTTGTCGATTGCGATCACCGTCCGGTCCTCGAACAGGATCGGGATGGGATCGTAACCGGGAAACTGGATGTGCATGGGCTTGGCCACGGGCGGAGTATGAAAGGCGCACGTGGCGGAGGCGAGCTGAGTTCTCGCGAATCAGCTGGAGGATTCGCCGGCTACCTGGAATCCGAGGATGCGTCGTTCCACGGTATTGCGGCCCAAAGCCGGACGATGCGGGCGGGATCAGTTTCCGCCACCTCTTTCAGCAACTCACCCGCCTCGGGCCAGTTCGGCAGGCACTGGCGCAGCACGTCAACCGCGCGCAGCCGGATCGCGTAGTCGGGATCTTGAAGGAGCGTCGCCGCGGTCGCTCTGAACTGATCCGAAGTCGCATCGGTCAAGGCGCGAACCCCCTCCAGCGCCACGATGCGCACGTCCGAACTGGTGTCGTCCAGTGAGCTGAGAAACGCATTGGCAACTCCAGCATGAACCCGCAAAGGGTCCCGCCGCTGCACTGATCCCAGCAGTTGGTGAAGTGCCGCCTCCCTGGTCGCCGCATTGGTGGAGGTGGTCAACGGAAGCATTTCGTCTTCGATTGTTTGAGGTTGGGCGGACATGACTGTGGCCGCCGTCAGACTGAGGTATGAGTCATTCCGGCGGGCGCGAAGCGAATGGAGGATGGCAGGGATCAGCGACTGGTTCCCGTCGGCCAGGTCCGCGATCACCGCGTTTGCGGCGACATTGATCCTGTCGAAGCCCATGAGTTCGCGCAGGTGTTTCATGGTGGCATACACTGCATCCTCATTCTCCGGAGCAATTTGATGCAGGGCAACGATCGCGTTGGATACCAGCACGGTGTCATGGCCCACGCGTGGTCGATCGGCGGAAAGGCAGTCGATCAAGACCGGCACCGCGGGCTTGGCGGCGTCCCCCATCAAGCCCAGCAACAGTGCGGCAGTTCTTCGCCGATTCACGTCGGCATGCAATCCGCCGGCGATTCTGCGCGCAATATTGTCTCCGGTTTTGGAACCAAGCTCGTCGGTGGCAAGCTTGTGCAGGTTCTCGCGCCAGGTATTGTCTCCGACGACCGCTGCCAGGTAAGGAACGGATATGTCACGATGAATGGTCAGCCAATTCAAAGCCTCGTGAGCGCTCGGGCCGTTGGTTCGGAATTGCTCAACCCAGGACAAAGCGGACTGGCCGCCGATGACCGGACCATTTCCTCCCGTCGGCCGGGAGAACACCCAGGCAGTCAGGGCGATGACGCCGACAAGCAGGCAACCCACGAACATTCGAGTCCGGCCCCGCCTTGTCTTGACTGCATCCATGATCTTTCGCCTCGGCCGGGAGACTATTCGCTGTGACCGCGTGAACGGAAGAGTGAACAGCGCGCAGGGCGCATTCGTGACGTCGCGCGCCAGAAGCGGCAATGTGGGACAGCCATCCTGGCTGTCGCGGCGACTGTCCGGAGGCACGCGCAATCCAGCCGAGCCGTTTGCACACCGACAGCACAACCCTCTGCGCCGGCAACCTATGCCTTCGTTCAATTGATTTCGCAGATCGCTTCAAGCGACGCTCCGCGTGTTCAAATCACGTCCGGCACGCTCGCCGACGCCCGCGGTGACTGGGCTTGACGCGAGGACTGCAGAGTTGAAGCTGTCGCGGATGATGCAATGGGTTCCCTATGGTCCGCATGCGTTGCTGCTGCGGTTCGCGGAAGGCGTCGGCGAGGAAGCATTCCAGCGCAGCCGTGCCATCCAGGCGGAACTCGACCGGCATCCACCGACCGGACTCGTCGAGTATGTTCCAGGATTCACGACGATGCTGTTGCGGTTTTCACCCGAAAACACCGTGAACGTGGAGGAGTTGGGCCGGTCATTGGCCGGCCAGTTCGAGCGGCTTGCCCACGGAAAGGCCCCCGAGGCGCAGTTGAAGCAGATTCCCGTCGTCTATGATGGCGATGATCTCGAATCCCTCGCCGAAGAGAAGAATCTGCCGGTTGATGAATTGATACGTCTGCACAGTGAACCAACCTACAAGGTGTACCTGCTCGGATTCTCGCCGGGGTTTCCGTATCTGGGTGAACTGCATCCGCGGCTTCATGCGCCGCGCCGTGCCAGCCCGCGGACCCGCGTACCCGCGGGTTCGGTGGCCATCGGCGGCGAACACACGGGAATCTATTCCGTGGACAGCCCCGGCGGCTGGCGGATCATCGGCCGCACCCCGGTCAAACTGTTCGATCCCGACCAGCTTGCGGTTCAACAATCGCCGAAGGATCTTTTCTTTCTCATTCCGGGCGACCGGGTCCGATTCGTTCCCACGAAAGGCTGATCCCCATGACTCACGAGACATTCAGGGTGGTCCGGCGCGGCGTGGGCATGTCGATTCAGGATGCCGGACGTCCCGGCCTCGCCCGGTTCGGAATTCCACCGAGCGGAGTGATGGATGATCACGCGGCGGCGTGGGCGAACCGGTTGCTGGACAATCCTCCCGTTGCTCCGGTCGTCGAGATTCTCATGCAGGGCACCCATCTAGAGGTGCTGCGGACCTGCTGGATCGCCATCACCGGCGCGGATGCACGTTGCAATTTTCCGCGGTGGCGGATCGTCCGGGCTCACGCCGGTGAAGGATTGGTCTTTCCTCTCCTGCAAAAGGGGCTGTGGACGTACGTCGCGGTCGAGGGTGGCTTCTCGACACCATGCTGGCTGGGCAGCGCCAGCGTCTATCCACGCGGCCGCATCGGTCGCGCGCTGGGCGACGGAGACGTGCTGCACGTCGGCACTGAACATCAGCTTTCGCTCCCCCCTCCGGTGGCCGGGCGACTTGTCTCCAACGACGAGATCCGCGACTACCAGCATCCGCCGGCCATCCGCCTCTGGCGCGGCCCGCAGTGGGATCTGTTCCCGCGCGAGGACCGCAGTTCCTTCTTCCAGCAAACATGGTCGGTCAGCGCGCAGAGCGACCGGGTGGGTTACCGGCTGGAGGGCGGACATCTCTCATCCGAAGTGAAGCAGATCATCAGCGAACCGGTGCTCGTGGGGTCCGTACAGGTGCCGCCCGGCGGCCAGCCGATCGTGACGATGCGCGATGGCCCGACGGTGGGCGGTTATCCGAAGATCGGGCTGGTCGATCCCGCCGACCTATCGTGGCTCGCGCAGTGCCGCCCCGGAGTGCCGTTCCAATTTCGGCTGGCCGATCAGCCGGCCTCCAGCCCAGACTGAGCCCTCACGTTTACCGTGCAGGACCTGATCAAGCACCATGACCCAGGACGCTTTTTGGAAACTGATCGAAGCCGTCATCCACGAAGCCGGCGGCGATCCCGAAGAAAAGCTGGAATCCCTTCGCAAGGCAGTGAGACGGCTGTCTCCGGAGGAGATCATTGAGTTTGACCGCGGTTTCCGGCAGTGCGACGCCCGTGCCTACCGTTGGGATCTCTGGGCGGCGGCCTACATCATCCACGGCGGCTGTTCCGACGACGGATTCATGGACTTTCGCGCGTCATTGATCCTGCAGGGTCGCGAAGTTTATGAGGCCGCGCTGGCCAACCCCGATTCGCTGGTGGATGTGGATTTCGAGGATGCCTCAGCAGAGATGAGCTTCGAAGGCTACCAATACGTCGCCGACGAAGTGTTCGAGGACAAGACCGGCAGGGAATTGCCGATGAGCGACGTTTCGTTTCCCGTGGAACCGGCGGGTGAAGCCTGGGACGAGGAAGACGAGGACGATCTGAAGGCGGTCTGCCCGAACCTGTTCAAGATGTACTACTGAAGGCTCCACCATGGCGCTGGATCTCAACTGCGACCTGGGCGAAGGGGAACCCATCTCCCAGACTCGGGCGTTGATGCGCTGGATCAGTTCCGCGAACATCGCCTGCGGAGGCCATGCCGGTGACTCAAAGTCGATGCGGGTCTGCGTGCGGTTGGCAAGGCAGTTCAAGGTCAACGTCGGCGCCCACCCCGGTCCGTGGAGCCGTGCGGACATGGGACGCGGCGCATTCGAGATTTCACCGACCGGGCTGGAGCTGCTGCTGCTTCATCAGGTCAGCGCGCTCGAGAAAATTTCCGCAGATGAAGGGGCCCCGCTGCATCACGTCAAGCTGCACGGTGCGCTGTATCATGCCGTCGAACAGGACGTGAGGCTGGCCCGCCGATACGCCATGGTCGTGAAGCGACACTGGCCCGGTCTGGTGGTGTTCGGCCTCGCCCGAGGCGGCCACGTCCTTGGGGAAATGAAACGTGTCGGCCTGGAGGGCTGGCCCGAGGCGTTCGCCGATCGGGCATACGAGAATACCGGCAAGCTCGTGCCTCGCACGCAACCGGGTTCGGTATTGTCCGAAGTCACCGAAATACTGGACCGCCTCAAGTCGTTGACTGAGGGACGGGGCATCCCAACCGCAGACGGCAGCCGTTTGACCCTTGCCGCGCGGACCGTCTGCCTTCACTCGGACTCCCCAAACGTTCTGGCGGTGCTTCGCCGAGCTGGGAGACAGTTGCTCAGGAATGCCTGACCCGGCTGGGGAAAGTTTGAGCCTGCCAAAGGTGCATGCTTCTGGCATGACAGAGGCCATCGATCATGGCCGTGGAATTCAAAGATTACTACCGGTCGCTGGGGCTCCCAAAAACGGCCAGCGACGATGAAATCAAGAAGGCGTTTCGCAACCTCGCGCGGAAGCATCACCCGGACGTCGCGAAGGACAAGGCGGCCGCCGAGGAGAAGTTCAAGGAGATCAACGAGGCCTACGAGGTTCTCGGCGACCCTGACAAGCGCCGAAAGTACGACACGCTTGGCGCCAACTGGAAACAGGGGTTTGCCCCGCCACCCGAAGGCGACATGGGCGGCGGCTTCCGCTCGACGCGGCCGGGCGACGCCGAGGAGTTCCATTTCCATGGCACCGGTTTCAGCGATTTCTTCGAACAGTTCTTCGGCGGACAGGACATTCACCGCGGTTTCTCCGGATTCGGCCGCGGTGGAGGGTACGGAGGCGCGGCGACCGGACCGCAGCGGGGCGGTGATGTTGAAAGCGATCTGCTGGTCACGTTGCAGGAAGCCCTCAACGGATCGGTGCGGCAGCTTTCGCTGCGCCGGATCGATGGACAATCCGGGCAGGCACGGACGGAGACGTTTCGCGTGCGCATTCCCGCCGGCGCAACCGAGGGCAGGTTGATTCGGGTGCCCGGCAAGGGTGGAGAAGGCTTGAACGGCGGTTCGCCGGGCGACCTGTTCCTCCGCGTGCGGCTGGCGAGGCATCCCGATTTTCGGGTCCGCGGCAACGACTTGTATCACGATTTGCTGTTGGCGCCCTGGGAGGCCGTGCTGGGCACGACCGTCTCCGTGCCAACCCTCGAGGGCCAGGTCAGCCTCAGGATTCCACCGGGAGCCCAGGCAGGTCAGCAGTTTCGGGTGCGCGATCGCGGCCTGCCTGGCGAGGGTGGCGTTCGCGGACACCTGCTGGCCGTCATCAACCTTGCCACGCCCGAACGGGTCAGTGATGCCGAGCGGGCGAACTGGGAAGCCCTCGCCCGGAACTCAACCTTCAATCCGCGGAGGACTCCATGAGCGGCGGGGAACAACCCATCGAACGGCAGTCTTACACGTTGGAGGCCGTGTTGGAGATCACCGGAGTCGAGCGCGACACCGTGCTCCGTTACTGCGAAATTGGCGTGCTTGCCATCGGCCCGGATGAAATCGACGATGCCGACTTCACGGATGAGTCGATCCGGCGGCTGCTCCTTGCGGAGCACCTGCGTTGCCAGCATGGCCTAAATCTGGTCGGCGTCCGGATGATCATGGAGTTGACGGCCGAGGTGGAGCGGCTCAGGGAGGAGCTTCGGTTCCAGCTGGAGAGCTGACCCGGCCAAGGCGGTTCCGGAGTCGGGCTGCGCGCCCGCGAGGGACCTCCTTTGGGAGATCAGACGTCGCATTCGCACTCTTCGATTGAGCTTTGTCCAAGCTCTGCTTTACTCCCGCGCATGCCAGTTCATCGATATTCCGCCATCCTGCTGTCGGCCGTGGTCGCCCTGCCAGGGGCACTCGACGCCGAGTATCTGACCTCCGGCCACTACTGCGACAAGACCGCCCTCTACGCGGAAGCCGCCGCCGGAAGCGGTCGCAACTACGCGCCGAGCCGCGAAATCGACATCGTCCACCAACTGCTCGACGTGACCCCCGACTTTGACCGGCACGCGGTCAGCGGCACGATCAGGATCGATTTCAAGCCGATCGCCAAACCGCTCGCGGAACTCAAGCTGGACGCGGTGGATCTCGCGATCGCCACCGTCGAGGCTTCCGCCGCCATCCTCGGCTGGCAGAACACCGGTGAACAGTTGATCGTGGCCTTTACGGACCCCATCCCCGCCGATGCAGACGCGTGGGTCCGCGTCACATATTCTGCCGAGGAGCCGGCCAAGGGGCTCTACTTCCGCACGCCGGCGATGGGCTACAAGGAAGGTGACATGCACCTGTGGACGCAGGGGGAGATGCACGAAGCGCGGCACTGGTTCCCCAGCTACGATTACCCGAACGAGAAGTTCACCACCGAGATGATCTGCCGTGTGGCCGAAGGCATGACGGCCCTTTCGAACGGCAGGCTGGTCTCCTCCGACAAGGATCCCAACTCGGGGCTGGTGGCCTGGAGGTGGCTGCAGGACAAGCCGCACGTCAATTACCTCGTCACGCTGTGCGCGGGTCATTTTGAAAAGCTCGAAGACCGCTACCAGAGCATTCCGATGGCGTTCTACACGCCGCCCTCGCAGATCGAGTTTGCGAAGAACTCGTTTGCCGGCACCAAGGAAATGATGGCGTTCTTCGAACAGGAGATCGGTGTCAAGTATCCCTGGGCGCGGTACGACCAGGTGGTGGTGGACGACTTCAACTGGGGCGGCATGGAGAACACAGCGCAGACGACCTTGACCGACAACACGCTCTTCCCGGATGAACTGGCGGGAACCCGCAGCAGCATCGGCCTCGTGGCCCACGAGCTCGTTCACCAGTGGTTCGGCAATCTGGTCACCGCCAAGGACTGGAGCCACATCTGGCTCAACGAGGGTTTTGCCACCTACTACGAGTCGCTCTACCGGGAGCACGCCCACGGCCGGGACGAGTTTCTCTGGGACATTCTTGGCAATGCCCGGAGCGTGCTGGGCCAGCAGAACGACGTCGTGCCGATCGTTTACCGCGAATACGGCGATCCGGTGGAGCAGTTCGGCTTCCGCGCCTACCCCAAGGGCAGCTGGATCCTGCACATGCTCAGAAGCCAGCTGGGACCCGAGCTCTACCGCAAATGCGTCACCGCCTACCTGCAGCGGCACGCCTACGGCAACGCGACGACCGCGGATCTGGTGGAGGTGATCGAAGAGCTATCCGGCCGCGACTGGGACCAGTTTTTCGACCAGTACGTGTATCACGCACATCATCCCGAACTGAAGCTGGCCTATTCCTGGAACGAACAGACCAAACTGGCGAAGGTGTCGATCGAGCAGACGCAGAAGCTCGGCCCCACCGTGTTGCTGTTCGAACTGCCGCTGAAGCTGCGGTTCAAGTCCGGCACGAACGTCGTGGACGGCATCGCCCGCGTGAAAGCGCAGTCGGAGGACTTCTACTTTTCGCTGCCCGCAAAACCGCAGCAGGTGCGGGCGGACCCGGACTTCGAGTGGCTGGCAAAGGTGGAGTTCCCGTTGCCGGCTGAAATGCTGCACGCACAGCTGATCGACCAGAGCGATCTCATCGGCCGGGTGTTTGCCATCGAACAGCTGGCGAAAAAGAAGGACAGGACAACCGTGGAAAAGCTCCAGAGCTCGCTGAACCAGGATCCGTTCTGGGGCGTTCGCCTGGAGGCGGCCAAGGCCCTCCGGCAGATCCATTCGGACGATGCCCGGGCGGCGCTGCTGGCATCCACCGAGCAGCCCGACGCCCGCGTACGACGGGAAGTCGCCCGCGCTCTGGCGTCCTTCTTCCACGCCGACACCCCGGCAACGCTTGCCGGACTCGTCGCAAAGGAAATCAACCCCGACATCCGGGCGGAGTCCATCCGCGCGCTGGCGGCGTATCCTCTTTCGCAGGTTCAGGATACGATCCTGGAGCAGCTGCAATCCGACAGCTACCGGCAGATCGTCGCGAACGGTGCGATCGACGCCATTCGGGGACAGCGAAACCCGGCCTATATCGAGCCGTTGCTGGCAACGCTGGCCGAGCGGGAGAAGGACTTCACTTCGGGCGGAGTCGGCAACGGCCTCAATGCGCTCGCGGTCATCGCCTCGGAGGAGGAGGACAAATCGGCCGTGCGTGAGTTTGTCCTTGCACGGATCAATCACCCGAAACGTGCCGTCCAACTGGCCGCCATCCGTGCACTCGGCACGCTCGGCGATCCACTCGCCATCGCGGCTTTGGAAACCTTCGCAAACGCGGATACGGATTCGCCGCAACGCAAGGCGGCCGAGACGTCGATCAAGCAGCTGCGCGAGGGGCGCCCGGCACCGGTGGAGGTCAACACATTGAGAAGCGAACTGCTGGAACTGCAAAAGGCAAACCGCGAGATGAAGGAGGCGATCGAAGATCTGCGGAAGCAGCTGGAGGCACGGCCTGCGAATCCCGACGCCTCACCCGCGGCAAAGGCCGAGGAACCGAAACGGCGCGGCTGGTTCGGCCGCTCCCGCAACTAGGCGGTCCAGCGAACCATGCAATGGCCGCCGAAGTCCTCCTGACGCACACGCCAGCCCTGTTTCATGACGCCGTACGGCGCGCCACGGAGCGGTTGCGTGCCGGAGACGTGGTGGCGCTGCCGACGGAAACGGTTTACGGCCTTGCCGCCAACGCGCTCGATGGCGCAGCTGTTCGCCGGGTTTTTGAAATCAAGGGCCGCCCCGCCCACAACCCGGTGATTGTGCATGTCGCCGGCTGGGAGATGGCACGAGGATGCGTTCATCACTGGCCGGAATCGGCCACCCGCCTCGGTCGCGCGTTCTGGCCCGGACCGCTGACGATCGTGCTCGGCCGTTCGTCCAACATTCCCGATGTCGTGACGGCAAGAGGTCCCACCGTTGGGGTCCGCTGGCCTTCGCATCCTTTCATCCAGGCGGTGATCCGCGAGTGCGGCTTTCCGCTGGCGGCTCCCAGCGCCAACCTTTCAAACGAAATCTCACCGACCAACGTGAAACATGTGGAGCGCAGCCTGGGGCGGTCGGTTTCATTGATTGTCGACGGCGGGCAGTCCCAGGTGGGAATCGAATCCACCGTGGTGGATCTCACCGGGCCACATCCGCGCATGCTTCGGCCGGGAATGATCCATCGCGGGAGCCTGAGCGCCGCCCTCGGGGAAGAGTTCATCGAAGGCGGTCCGGCGTCGGAGATCCTGCGCAGTCCCGGGCAGCTCAAGCGCCACTACGCACCGCAGGCGAAGCTCTGCATCCTGTCATGGGGTTCCGGCGACGAACTGCTCGAGCAGGCCAGAGAGAAGGGGATCGCACCTGCGGAAAGCGCGGTCATCACGCACACCATCCTGCCATCTCCGGCGACATGGGCGGCGGTGAACCTCATCCCTCACGATGCAGAGGCCTTTGCGAGAGCCCTGTACGCGGAGTGGCATCGCTGCGACGAAGCGGGTGTCCGCTGGATCGTCATGGAGGCGGTGCCCGAGGGACCCGAGTGGCGGGGCATTGCCGATCGTCTGCAGCGTGCCGCGGCGGCCGGCTAGCTCACTGAGATCAGGGAGACGCGTTCGTTGCGCTCATTGCGCGCAACCCCCTGCGCGGCGGGATCCAGCTGCCATTTGCCATCAACCACGAAGACATAGCGGTGATGACCATGATGCAGCGGGATGGCGGCGAACCACATGCCATCGGGACGACGCGCAAGCTGATGGGTTCCTTCGGTCCAGTCATTGAAGTCACCGATGATGGAGACGTTTTGTGCTCCGGGGGCCTCGCATACGAAATTTACGGGCTTTTCCATCCGCTTCGCGGAATAGCGGTGAAGCCGGTTCTGGGACGACGTTGAATCGCGATACATCTTGGGTTTGAGTACGACATTCTTCCCCGCACATCACGGCGCCAGAATGCTCCAGTGATGTGGGAAGCGCGCGGAATAAAACATACGCACCGGAGGCCCTCAAGCGGCAACTTGCCACACGCCGGCAAAATCTTTCGAACGAATCGATTCGCTTCCACATCGGGAAAAATCGAGCGTGATTCCGAGTCGGGAAATGAACCCGAATTGGGTCTTGATCTTTGAAATGGCCGCCGCAACAGTAACCCGAACGTTTACAACAAACCTATGGCTGACATTGCAAATCGATACGGCGACAATGTGGCTGGCAAGTTCTACGTGGACAACCAGTGCATCGACTGCGACCTGTGCCGTGAGACGGCGCCCGACAATTTTACCCGCCAGGAAGACGGTGGCTACTCGTTCGTGAAGAAGCAGCCGGAGACCCCCGAAGAGGAGGCTCTCTGCAAGGAAGCGATGGAGGGCTGCCCGGTGGAGGCGATCGGCAACGACGGCAATTGATCCGTTTCAGAATCTGGAACCCGCGGAGTCTGGCTCCGCGGGTTTTTCATTTGGATGGCAAAGGCAGGCCGAACAAGACCCGGCGCAAAAGGTCAAGGGCCTGCCGGGTGGAGATCCATTTGAACGTTGCGCGGTCGAGAGCGTTCAACTCCTGCCGAACCTCGACACCCGCGTCATGCGCCAGACCGATGAAAACCGTGCCCACCGGCTTCTCGGGGGTCCCACCGGTCGGGCCGGCAATTCCCGTAATTGCGAGCGCGAAATCGCCACCATGGCGCAGCCGGGCTCCCGCCGCCATTTCACGAACGGTCGCTTCGCTGACCGCCCCGTGCCGCGCCAGGGTCGCCGGCTCAACTCCCAGCAGCCGCTCTTTTAGCTGGTTGCTGTAGGCGATCACCCCGCCGACAAAAACCTCCGAAGCGCCCGGCACGTCCGTGATGCAGCTCGACAACAGCCCGCCGGTGCAGGATTCGGCTATGGCCAGCTTCTTCCTTTGCCGGCGCAGCTCGCCGACCACCACCTCCTCCAAGGAAAGCCGCGCGTCGCTGTAGATAAACTTGCCCAACAGGCGCCGCACCACCGCGACGGCTTCACCGACGCAGACGCGCGCCGACTCGCCGGTGGCGGACAGCCGCACGTCCACTTCGCCGCTGCGTGCGCAGAAGCCGATCTCCAATCCGGCGGTGACCAGCTTGTCCAATCTGGGACGAATGGCCTCTTCCACGCGTGATTCGCCAATCCCGATGGTCTGCAGGGTCACCGACACGAATTCCTCGCACACCGGGAATTTTTCACGCAGCAGCGGCACCACCGAGGCGTCAAACATGGGCTGCAATTCGCGGGGCGGTCCGGGCAGCATGATCAGCAGACCGGCTGGAGAGTTTTGTCCCAGCCTGGGAAAAGCCAATGCCAGCCCGGGGGCGCTGCCGTGCTCATTGACGAGCACCCGGGCACCTGCCGGCACTTCGGCCTGCACCAGGGAACTCACCGGCACCGGGCGATTGCGCCGGGCAAAGGCATGCTCGATCTGTCGCGCCACCGCGGCATCATGCACGAGCGGAACTCCGAGAAGCCGCGCAATTTCACTCCGTGTCCGATCATCGGAAGTGGGGCCGAGTCCGCCGGTGGTGATGACGAGGTCAGCCCGCGTGAAAGCGTCGGCAACTGCGTCAGCGATGGCAGTACCGGCATCCGGCACCGTCAACTGTCGGCAAACCGGCAGCCCAAGATCTGCCAGCCGGCGCCCGAGCCATTGTTGATGGCTGTTGAGGGTGGCGCCCAGCAGCAGTTCCGAACCGGTCGTGATCAACTCGACGAACATGCGCGGGATTGTTGCGGTGTCCTTGCCGGAGGCCAGCCCAATCTTGCCGGTGTGAGGATGCTGGCTGGCGAAGTCGGGCCCGGAAAAGAAGAACCCCGGCGCTGGATGGCCGGGGTTCGCGCGGACGAATCGATGGCGAATCACTTCATCCGGTCGAAGTTCCTCTGGAGGATCTGCCAGTCTTCCAAACCCTTGAACTTCTCGCGCGCCTTGCCGGTGATGTCGGCTTCCAGCTTGTTCTTGGTTTCGCGCTGCACCTGGTAGTGAATGCCGAACTTTCCCGGGAACGGTTCCGCCGCCAGTTTGTAGGCAGCGAATTCGTCGGTCTTGTCGTGGTCGGCAGGCACCTCGGTGAACGCCCCGCCCTTGCGGGGGTTGGCCGAGTCGAACGCGCCTTCGAAGAACTCCACGCATTCACTGAGGCACTGGATGACGCTGAAGCCGTCATGATCCATTGCCGCCTCCATCATCTCCAGAACATGCTTCGGGTTGGTGCTGGTGGTGCGGGCAATGAAGGTGGCCCCGGCCGAAACGAGCTGCTTCACGGGATTGATCGGATGATCGATGGCGCCCCACATGTCGGTCTTGCTCTTGAAGCCGAGCGGCGAGGTGGGTGAAGTCTGCTTCTTGGTGAGTCCGTAAACCTGGTTGTCCATGATGACGTAGGTCATCTTGATGTTCTTGCGCGCGGCGTGGGTCAGATGGTTGCCGCCGATCGAGAAGGCGTCGCCGTCGCCGCCGAACACGAAAACGTGCAGATCGGGACGCGTCAAAGAAAGGCCGGTTGCAAACGGGAGCGCCCGGCCGTGGATGAAATGAACGCCATGCCCCTGAACAAAATAGGGGAAACGGCTCGAACAGCCGATGCCGGCCACGGTGGTGATCTTCTCATGCCAGATCGCCCGCTTTTCAATGAGCTTGAAGTAAAGCGCCAGCACCGAGAAGTCACCGCAGCCGGGACACCAGGTCGGGTGATCCGCGGCGGTTTCTTTCTTGGTCAGGCCCTTGCGTTCAGATTCTGGGAGAATGGGAGCCGGCTTCAGCGTTGAAAGCCGGGGCGGAAACTCGTTGGTAATGTTGATCATGTCAGGATGAAAGCTGGGGTGCGACGGTTCAATTCTTCTGCTTGAGCGTGGTGAGCTGCTCCTTCACACGCTGCAGGATCTCTTTTACCTTCCATGTGAGGCCGTCGCTCTTGTTGATGCCCCGGATCTTTGGATCGCAGTAGCGGGCGCGAAGTATGCCGGCAAGCTGACCATAGCCGTAGAGGCCCTGATCATTCAGCTCGACCACGAACACGTGATTGTATCCGGCGAAGATGTCCTCCAGCCCGTTGGGCAGCGGATTCAACAGCCGGATGTGCAGTGAAGAATAGCTGTCGCCGGCGGCCCGCGCCTTTTCCACCGCCTCGCGCAGCGGTCCTTGGGACGATCCCCAGCCGACCAACAGCACATCCCCTTCGGGCGGACCGTAAACCTTGGGCGTGGTCCATTCCGCAGCCAGCGCCTTCAGCTTGTTGCGCCGCTTGTCGGTCATTTGCTGGTGCAGTTTTGGCGAACTGGTCGGGTGTCCCAGTTCGTCATGTTCCAGACCGGTGACAATCGGGTATTTGCCGCTCGCGATCCGGGTTCCGGGCGCGAGGTGGCGGGTTATTCCATCCGGCGCCTGCAAATCGTAAGGCTTGAATTCCTGAACTGGCGAAAGATCGGGCGCAAGGTCCTGGCAGAGCTTCTTCAGGTCGGGCTCTTCGAAGGCCTCGATGCGCGTGGCGATGGCCTGGTCGGTGACCAGCACGACCGGCACGCTGTACTTGCGGGCGATGTTGACCGCCTCGATCGCCACGTAGAAACAATCCTCGACGTTCGAAGGCGCAATCACCACGCGCGGCGAGTCGCCGTGCCCTCCGAAACAGGCGATGTTCAGGTCGGACTGCTCGACATTGGTGGGCATCCCCGTGGAGGGCCCGCCCCGCTGGACATCCACAACAATCAATGGAATCTCCGCCATGACAGCCCAGCCAAGCGCTTCGGTCTTCAGGGAAATGCCGGGACCACTGGATCCCGTGACGGCCACGCGGCCGGAATAGCTTGCGCCAATGGCCATCGAGATGGAGGCAATCTCATCCTCGCACTGAATGAACATGCCGCCGTATTTGGGCAGTTCGCGCCGGAGCAGCTCCATGATGTCCGACCAGGGCGTAATCGGGTAGCCCGCTCCAAATCGAACACCGGCGGCGATGAGTCCGTAGGCAAGCGCCTCATTGCCATTCATGACAACCTGGTGCCCGGCCCGCTTGGAACTGTCGGTGAACTGAAATGTCTCCACGAGTCCGGAAACGTTGTACGCGTATCCGGCATGGAAGGCGGAGAGGGCGTTCTTGGTGACACTCTCATCCTTTCCAGCGAAGCGTTCGCTGATCAGTTTCTCCAATTTGGCGAGATTGAGATCGAACATGCGGGCAATCAGTCCGAGCGCGTAGATGTTCTTCCCCTTGTCCCGCGCAGTTCCTCCAATCGCCTCCACCGTCAGGCTGGTGATGGGCACCCCGACATGATGAAACTCGGAGCTCTTGGACGGATCCGGCTCAACATGGTCCGAATCAAAAAGGACGATGCCTCCCTTCCGCAGCGAACTCAGATGGTTCCGGTAGGATTCCTGATAGAAGGCCAGCAATACATCCGCGTCATCGCCGGAACTCAGGACTTCGCCGGTTCCGATTCGCACCTGAAAGATGGAAGCGCCGCCGGAAATAGTGGAGGGGATGGTCATGAAGGTCATGACTTCCTGTTCGCTGCGACCTGCAAGCCGGGCGAGAAATCCACCGATCGCCTGAATACCGTCCTGGGAATTTCCGGCGATACGAATGACCGCCTCAGAGATTTTTGAGAATTTCGGCTGAGGAACCGAACTGGCCGAAGCCACTGTAGAATCGCTCATTTTCGATTAATCAATCTGATGCGGAGCGCGGGCAGTTGTCGAACTGCGGGGGTTCTGGTGCATTTCGCGCCACGCAAGTAGGATGACCCTATCACTCGAAAAACCACTGTCAAAGGTGAATATGAGGACTTAACATTCTAAACTCCAAAAGCTTGCGTTCTTTTCCGGAAAAAACTGCGGACGGGATTTTGGCTTCGCTGGAGGTCTTCTAATACATGTGGGCAAGAGAATTATTGCTTATCAACCAAAGCACCCCGGAGGAGGCATCGCCGGAGACCTTCCGCAACGGCTTCAGAGGCTTTGTGCGGTGCAACCCAGCCACCCGCGTGCTCCACAGCTGCACGAACTTCTTCCACGCAATTGCCGGGCGCCATCAGCCAGCGGGCCAGGTCTGGACGAAGCATCGGCAGGTCATTTACGTGATCTCCTGCCACAAATGTCCGGTCAGCATCCGAACCGCAGAGGCGGGCCACTTCGCGGAGGGCCGTGCCCTTGTTGTACTCAACGTGGCTGAGCCGCGCATACACGTCATTGCGCACGACGGTCACTTCCGGCCACGCTTTCGCCCATTCCTCGAACCGGCGCACAATTGCCATGGATTCATCGAGATTGCTGGCGACGAGGCAGAATGGCGACCAGGCATCCTCGAAGACGCTGGCACCGAAGTTCTCGTTGATCCACGAGAACAACGGAGGCAGTTCATGGCGAAGCCGGGCGAAAAGCTGTTCGTGTATCCTTGTGCACCGGTCATTCCAGGCGTGATGGCTCAGGTAACACGCACCATCATGCCGGTAGATCTCACGCTCCACCACCACGACATAATCCGGCTTCACCGACAAACGAGAACGCGCCATCTCTTCCATCAGACTGGAAAGATCGCGTCCGGTATTGATGACCCAGCGGACTCCCTCCGACTGCAGCTTCGCGATCAGTTCCTGAAACTCCGTTCCGACCGGCGGATGGGTGCCTTCCAAATGGATTGTACCGTCAAAATCAGTGCAGACGAGTTGAAGTGTGGATGGTGAATTCGGAGTCATTTCTTGCGTGGGCAAAGCAATCGTGAGATACCCGCCCCTGTCAAAGAGTTTATGGAAAAGCTGCAGGAACAGTTTGATGACGCGATGTTCGCATTCAGCCAGGCGGACTATTCGCGCGCCATTGAACTGCTTTCCGCGGTGCTGGCGGCCGACCCTCAACACTTTGATGCCCGGCTCGCCCTGGGCATGTCCCACTACCGGCTCGGCAACTACGTCGAGGCAATCGAAGAAGGGCACAAGGCCGAAAAACTTCGCCCCAACGAACAGCTGGTGCACACCAATCTCAGCCTGTTCTACATGAAATCCGGCGACAAGGTGACCGCTGAAAAACACGGTCTCAAGGCACGCATCGCCTCGTGGAAGGACTCCGGAGCAAAGGTGCCCTCCGCGGATGATGTGGAATCCGAATTGCAAATGGTCCAGCCCAAAGCCGCTCCGGTAACCGTCACCGGCAGGAAGTTTCCCGACATGCCGTGGAAGAAGAACAAACCGGCAGGTGGCGGCGAAGGGTAGTTCTCAATTCAGCCGGGCAACGTTGACAGCATTCACAACCCATGAAATCCGCATACGAACTGGCCATGGAGCGCCTCAACAAGTCGGCGCCCACCACCAAGCTGACCGACCAGCAGAAAAAGGAAATCGCCGATCTCAACGAGAAGTATCAGGCGAAGATCGCCGAACGGGAAATCTTCCTCAAAGACAAGCTGGGCGAGGCGGTGGGCAAAGGCGATTTCGAGGCGGCTGAGCAGCTTGAGAAACAGATCTCAAGCGAACGACGCGCCCTGAACGACGAACTTGAGGAGAAGAAGCAAGCCGTCCGCAACCGGACCTGACCTCCACTCGTCCACTCAGGCAGGGAGCCGCCTGGGCGACCGGCGAAAGTCATTCTGCATCCACAGCCGCCAGACCATCGTCACCGCCTCCCGCACGATCGCTTTGGACATCTTGGAACTGCCTTGGAACCGGTCCGTAAATACGATCGGAACCTCGGCAACCCGCAGGCCCTGCCGCCATATCTTGTGGGTAAGCTCAATCTGGAAGCTGTAGCCATTTGAGCGCACCGCCGCCAACTCAACCGCCTGCAATGCGGAGCGGCGAAAGCATTTGAACCCGCCGGTTGGATCGCTGAACGGCATGCCCGTGATCGCGCGCACGTAGTAGCCCGCGAAGATCGAGAGCAACAAGCGTCGCAATGGCCAGTTGATCACCCGGATGCCGTTGCAATAGCGCGAGCCCAGCACCAGATCGGCGGCCTCCGCCGCCTTCAGGAAGGCCGGGATGTCGGCCGGGTTGTGGGAGAAATCGCCGTCCATCTCGAATACGAATTCGTACCCCATTTCCAGCGCCCAGGCGAACCCGTCGCAATAGGCCCGACCGAGGCCGTTCTTGATCCGGCGGTGCAGGACATTGATCTCGGGATGACGCGCCGCCAGTTCGTCGGCAACCCTGCCCGTGCCGTCCGGTGAATTGTCGTCCACCACCAGCAGGTCCACCTTCACCGGCAAGGCCAACAGCCTTTCTGCCAGGGGCGGAAGATTGTCCCGCTCGTTGTAGGTGGGAACGATGATCAACGTCTGATTCATTGCAGCGTCGCCGGATAGGTAGTGGGTTTGCCCGATCGGCTCAAGGCAGAACTGGCCGGGAAAATCTGTCGTGACGCTAGTCCTTGCGACCGGGTATGTTCCCCTCGCCCCCGCCGGCGGCGTCCAGCATGGCCGCCCCGGACAGAGTTGTATTCATGGTTCGCCTCAAAGACATCGCCGCACGCGCCGGCGTATCAGTGATGACCGTTTCCAAGGTCATGCGCGACGCGAAGGACATCTCCAAGGAAACCAAGGCCCGCATCCGTGCCATGGCGCGGGAAATGGGCTACGTGCCGGACCGCATGGCCCAGAGCCTCCGCAGCCGGACCACGAAACTGCTGGGCATCGTCATTTCCGCCGCCACCAACCCCATCTTTGCCCGGGTGCTGATGGCGATCGAGGAGCAGGCCTTCGAGATGGGCTATGACGTCATTTTCAGCCACACGCTCAAGCAGGTGGAACGCGAGGAGGAAATCATCCGGCGCATGATTTCACGGCGCGTGGATGGCCTCTTCATTTACCCGGTTTACCGGATGAACCCGCAGGCCGCCGTCTATGCCGAGTTGGAGCGGTCGGGCATTCCCACCGTGATCCTTGGCCATGGCGCCTCCTTCTGTTCCATGTTCAGAAACGTGGAAACCGATGACCTTGCGGCCAGCCAGCTCCTGACCGAGCACCTGATCCAGCTCGGGCATCGCCGCATCGCATTCATGACCGGACCCCAGTTTGTGCCCTGGTCCCAGGAACGACTTGACGGTTACCGCGCCGCCCTGCGCGAAGCGCAGATTGAATTTGACGACCGGCTCATCTACCAGGCGGGCGGCACCATCACCGAAGGGGAGAAAGCTGCCGCGCAAATGCTCGATGAAAAATGCGACGCCACCGCCGTGCAGGCCGTCAACGATTTGGTCGCAATCGGCGCCGCCAACACCTTCCTTGGCCAGGGTCTGCGCATTCCCGGCGACCTCTCCATCGCCGGCTTTGGCAACATCCTGACCGCCGAACACTTTCGGGTGCCGTTGACTACCGTTCGCCAGCCAAAATACCGCTTGGGGACGGTGGCCATGGACGTCATGCGGCAGTTGATTGCAGGAGGATCCCCCAACTCCCAACGGCTTCCGGCCGACATCGTGGTCCGGCAAAGCACCGCCAAGCCCGCGCGTTGAGATCGTCGCAGCTGCGGCGAGCCCCTGGTGACCGCAGCAAATTCTTCGGAGCAACCAACCATTCGCAGTCTTGACAGGTTTACTTTGCAATGCAAAGTGACTGCCATGAACGCCGACTGGGCCGCCGAGAACCTCCAAACCATCCGCACTCTCATGGAACGCTCCGCCCTCTACCGGCGGGCGCTTGCGCCGATCATGTTGACCATCGGCTGCATCGGCCTGGGGGCCGCCGTGCTCGGTTACAAGCTCGAGATTTTTCATCCAAGCCACTTTCTGCTGTTCTGGCTTGTGACGGCGGTGATTGCGTGCGGGACTGCGTTCTTCCTCGTCCGGCGGCAATCGATCGTGCTCAAGGAACCCATCTGGACACCACCCGCCCGACAGGTGGTCCTCGCCGCGCTTCCCGCACTCGTGGCAGGACTGGTTCTTGGCCTGGCCATGATGGCCGACACACATGTGAAAGACAAGAACACGCAGGGAGCAGAGAAGTATCTTGCCCATGCCCTGCAGCCGCATCTCTGGCTGGTGCTTTACGGCTGCGCCCTGCATTCGGCGGGACGGTTGATGCAGCGTGGAATCCGCTTGCTGGGTTGGGTCTTCATCGCCAGTGGATGTGGCCTGTTTGTCGTCACTGGCCTTGGTATTCCCTACGCCTGGTACGGTTACGCGGTGATGGGCATGTTCTTTGGCCTGTTGCAGCAGGCCTATGGTTTGTACCTCTACCTGACCGAGAAGAAGGACACCGCCGCGTGAACCCGGAACCGTTTCTCAAGCTGGATCGCGTGATCCACGAGAAAGGGCGGATGGCGATCATGTCGCTGCTGGCCGCCACGCCCGAAATGTCGTTCACGGACCTCAAGCAAACGCTCAGCATGACCGACGGCAACCTCACGACGCACATCAAGACGCTGCAACAGGCGGGCTACCTGGGCGTGACCAAGTCCGTGCTCAACAACCGTCCGCTCACCACGTGCTCGCTGACACCGGCCGGAAGGCAGGCGTTTGCCGAGCACATCGACCTGCTGGAAACCATCGTCCGGCAGTCCAAACCCAATACCTGAGAGAAATGATTGAACAACCTGGACCCCTGCTGGTCATTTACTTTGTAATGCAAAGCTTTCTTGCCGTATGAAAATCCTCCGCGCCTCCCATCTCGGCATGTGCTTCGGCGTTCGCGACGCCATTGCCCTCGCCAAACAAACCGCCGCCCGCGAACCCGTCACCGTCCTCGGCGAACTCGTCCACAATCGCGATGTCCTCGCCGATCTCCAGCGTCATGGCGTCCGGTTCACGAACGACCCGCGCCAGGTCGCCGCCGGTTCGATCCTGATCACCGCACACGGGGCCTCGGACCGGCGCATCGACGAGGCGCGGGCCACCGGTCGTCCGGTCGCCGAAGCCACCTGTCCCCTGGTGCACCATGCACACCGCGAACTGCACATGCTTCTCGCCGCCGGCTACCACCCGGTCATCATCGGCAAACGCGGCCATGTCGAGGTCGACGGCCTGACCGGCGACCTTTGCGATTACGACGTCCTCCTCTCCGAAGCCGAGATCGCCGAACTGACGTCACGCGATCGCTTTGGCGTCGTTGCCCAGACCACGCAGCCAATCGATCGCGTAAGGCAGCTTGTACAGGCGCTGCGCGATCGGTTTCCCGAGTCCGAAGTGCTGTTTCGCGACACCGTCTGTCGCCCGACCAAGGAACGGCAATCCGCCGCCGTCGAACTGGCACGCCGGGCCGACATCGTGATTGTCATCGGCGGCGCGAACAGCAACAACACACGCGAGCTGGTGGCGACCTGTTCGCGACATTGCAGCCGCGTGAAGCACGTCCAAAGCGCAGCCGATCTGCGTGGCGATTGGTTCCGACCTGAGGACACCGTGGGCATCACCGCCGGCACGTCCACCCCCGACTGGGTGATCGACGGCGTCGAGCAAGCACTGCAACGAATCAACCTGGATCCGATCGAGCGCACCGCCATGAAGGAGCCGGAGTTCGCCGGTGTGTGAACCACCAATTGCGCGCCATCGCCATGCGAATTCCAACCACCGCCGATCCGCGACCCGATCCGGTAGGGCGACGCTCCCGCGGAGCCCTGATCAAGTCCTGTAAGGACGAAGCTAGCGATGGATGCACTGTATCGTCCCTGCGGGGCTCAGATGGGGCTCGGCAGGAGCCTCGCCCTACCAGGATCACCACGACGCTCACTGCCGTTCGCGAGACAGGCACGATGCCCGTCCTACCCTGACACCCCTATGAACTACCAACGCTGGATCTCACACTTCGAACGCAACCGCGAGAACCGGCCCGAGCCCGACTGGACGGCCCCGATCGACATCCCGCCGCGCAAGCTCAAGCCGCTGCTCAAGACTCTCGCCCAGTTTCAACTCGGCGACGGCGGCGGACCGTGCTGCCTGATCGCCATCGACGCCGGCCGCCTGCTGAACCGCTCGCCCGAACTCGAGCGCGTCGTCGATCTCTGGTTCCGCGAGGAGGCCGAACATGCCCGCCTGCTCGGTCGCGCGCTCGACCGTTTCGGCGGGCAACCGATCAAGACGCACTGGAGCTTCCGCGCGTTCTGCCGGGTGCGCCGCTGGCTGGGCGTGCGCTTCGAGCTGCAGGTGTTGCTCCTCACCGAACTCGTCAGCACCGCCTACTACCGCGTCCTGCAACGCTACGTGGATGATCCCGCGATCCACCAGATGTGTGCGCTCATCCTCCGCGACGAAGGCGGGCACGTGGACTTCCATCGCGACCGTCTCGCGCACGCGAATCCGTCGCCTGCCAGTCCGCTGGGCGCGCTCTGGCAGGTGCAGTTTTGGTTGTGCGGCCTCGCCGCCGCGTCGGTGTTGTGGGTGAACCACGGTCCCTGCCTGTTTCCGTTTGGCGCGGGCAACCGTGAATACTTCGGCGAAGTGCACCGTGAGATTGGCGGCTTCATTGCAAGGCTCGTTGCCCGTAGCCGGGCGGTGAAGAACCGGCGATCACCTGTCGCCCCGGCAACGGCAGCTGCGAACGCGTCAACCTCCACCCAGGCGCCGGCCACCGTGTGAGCTCCACGAGGTGGATATGTCCAACTTCATGATGAGCGCGAATACAGCAACGACGCCATCGACAGTGCGCGCCGGGTATTCGGGTAGGGCGATGCTCCTGCAGAGCCCTGGTCGCGCTCCGGAGGAGCAACACCTTTCGCGACGAAGAGTGTCGTTCCTTCAGGACTCATATGGGGCTCGGCAGGAGCCTCGCCCTACCCGCGCCGCGTTTGAACATCCCGCGGCAATGCTGACTCCAACAAGCTAGTTCCCCTTACGACAAGTCACCGCCTGACCATGCCCCACGCCCCGGACCATTCCACCCACCCGTTCGCGCAGATCCCTGAGCTGCTGGCGGCGCGTGCCGGAACCATCCGCAACTGGCTGGCGGAACCAATCACCAAGCGGCTCGGGATGCAGGTGTTGATCATTGTCGTCGGGGCCGGCATCTACGGAGCGACGCTTGGGCTCTGGCGTTCGCCGCTGCAGGCGCTCTACGTGGCCATCAAGTTTCCACTCATCCTGCTGCTCACGGCCACCTTCAACGCGGGGCTCAACGGAATGCTAGCCCAGTTGCTCGGCTTGAAGGTGCGGTTCCTCGATTCCTTCCGGCTGATCGTGATGAGCTTCGCCACCGCCGCATTGATCCTCGCCGGGTTCAGTCCGCTCACCCTCTTCGCCCTGCACAACGCACCGCCGCTCGACGACCCTTCGGCCGCCACACGCGAGGTTTACAGCGCGATCCTCCTGATGCATGTCGTGGCGATCGCCTTCGCCGGTGTCATGGCCAACGTGAAGCTGTTCCAGTCACTCCGCTCGCTGGCCGGCGATCGCGGCCGCGCACAGTTCATTCTGCTGGCGTGGCTGGGCGGCAATCTTCTGCTGGGCGGCCAGTTCGTGTGGAACCTTCGCCCGTTCATCGGCGCGCCGTTTCTGCCGGTGCAGTTCCTCCGCCCGACCGCATTCGAGGGCAACTTCTTCGAAGGGGTTTACCACGCCATTCACCGCTTGCTCACCAGTTGAACCAACTCAACCACACTCAATGCCATGAACGACACCAACCAGCCTCCGCAACTCCCGTCGCCGCACGCGCCGCCGCCCACACCAGCGCCACTCGGCGAGGAAACCGGCGACAATGACGCCATCAAACGCCCGACCGACGCGGTCGAATCGATGCTGCGACATCCGCGGCGGCTGATCCATCAGCTGAGCCAGACCGGCGGTGGCTCGCTCATCCTCATGATCGCGATGCTTGGCGTGGCGTGCGCCATCGTCTACGGACTCGTCATCGGCTCGTTCTCCGGCGGCACGCAGTGGTGGGCCGCACCCGTGAAGCTCGCCGGCGGCCTGCTGGTCGCCGGGCTCATCTGCCTGCCAAGCCTCTACATCTTCGCGTGTCTCAGCGGCTCGTCGGCGCGCCTGATCGAGGTCGCCGGCCTCGTGTTCGGCCTGATCCTGCTGATGACACTGCTGCTCATGGGCTTCGCGCCCGTTGCCTGGGTATTCTCGCAGTCAACCAGTTCCGTCGTCGGCATGGGTGTGCTGCACCTCGGGTTCGGACTGGTCGCGTTGTTTTTCGGGATGCGTTTCCTGCGGCAGGGTTTCGCCTGGCTGAACACGCCGTTCAGCTCCGGCATCGGCGTGTGGATGGTGATCTTCACGCTCGTCGTCGTGCAAATGACCACCGCCCTGCGCCCGATCATCGGCACCGCAGACACCTTTCTGCCGACGGAGAAGAAGTTCTTCCTCGTGCACTGGGTCGAGCAGATGAGCGGTGACAGCAACTATGCGCGCAGCACGGAAAGGTAGGACACCTTGGCCGTGGCGCGCCGCCGGTAGGGATCCAACGAACCTGTCCTCGGCACCGCGCGACGGCCATGAACTTCGAGGCATCCCCGCTTAAGCCATGAAGCCTACTTCCGGCTCCCAGTCCGCTTCCTCGCCGTCGCTCAATGCAACGCCGGCGACGTTGACCGCTGAAGTTCTGACCGCGCACCTGGAAGATCCCGAGACGCTGGAGCGACTCTATCGTCATGACCCGGGCGCCTTCGGAGCGCTCATTGACGAGGCCATCAGGAGCAAACCGGAGTCACCAGTGCTGCGCGTGTGGAGCGCGCGGTTGCACTATCAGGAACCGCATCAACCAGTCGACTGGCCGCGAAAGGTGTTGCTTGCGGCCGCGATAATCCTGGCCGCCGGCACGGTGCTGCGGCTGCCCATCATCTGGCTGAGCGACGAGTGGTTCCTGCCGCGCTTCGCTCCGTTGCTCGTCACCCTGGCGCTTGCCACCTACTTCTGGTTCGACCGCCCGCACAGGAGACAGTTGCTCGTCGGCCTTGGCGCAACCATCGCTGTGGGGACCTACGTCTGGAATCTACCGGGCACGACGGATTCGACGATCATGGCACTGCTGCATGTGCCGATTCTCTGCTGGGTGTTCATCGGCTGGGTGTTCACGGGCGACGCGTTGCGGGACGTCGGTCGACAAATCGACTTCCTGCGGTTCAACGGTGAACTCCTCATGCTTGCCAGCCTCGTTGCACTCGGCGGCATGGTCTTCAGCGCAGTGACGATCGCGCTGTTCAGTCTGCTTGCCGCCGACGCCGGGGAAATCTATGTGCGCAACGTGGGCGCGTTTGGCATCGTGGCCGTGCCGGTTGCGGGAACGCTCCTCTACGATGTCGTTTTCCGCCAACGCCCGCGAATCGCGTCAATCCTGGCGCGCATCTTCGCGCCGCTGTTTCTCGTCATGGTCGTCGGCTTTCTCCTGATCGCCTTCCTCGGAGGCCAGAACCCCTTCACCGATCGCTCGCTTCTGATCTCTCTCAACGGCCTGCTGCTGGTGGTTCTCGGGATCTCCGTCTATGCGGTTGTGGAACGTCGCGAAGGCTCACCAGTGGGCGTCGAGGACTACGTCAATCTGGCGTTGATCGGCGCGACTCTCCTCATCGATGTGATCGCGTTGGCGGCCATCATCAGCCGGCTGGCCTCCTTCGGATGGAGCCCAAACCGGGTAGTCGTGCTCGGCGCAAACCTGACGATCATGATGCACCTCGCGTGGATGCTTTGGACCTACGTCGGAATAATCCGTGGCCGGAAAAGCTTTGGCGAGATGCGGCGAGCGGTGGCGGGTTACCTGCCGGCATACGGCTTGTGGGCCCTCGTGGCCGCGGTCGTCGTGCCGGTCATTTTCCGTTTCAACTGAAAGCAATACGATGACGCATTCGACTTCAGATCCATCCAACTCGCCTGAACCGCGCGACGGTGCGCTCGGAGAAACGCACCCCGCCAACGCGGTCGTCCTGCGTCGCATCCGGTCGCTGCTGGCGATCTTTCTGTCCGGGCTGGTCGTCAGCGGAGTCACGTCGATTCCGCTGGTGAGCGAAGTGAATGCATTGGTCGCAATGACGGGGGCTCACGAGCTGGATGCCGGCCCCGAACCTCGCATGTGGGCGGTGCGGCTTACGGACATTCAGGCGGCACTCGTCGAAACGTCCGACCGGTTTCCCTTCCTGTTCTACGGCACTGACTGGCTTGCGTTCGGGCACCTGATGATCGCGTTGGTGTTCGTCGGCGCGTGGCGCGACCCGGTGCGCAACGCGTGGCTGTTTGATTACGGCCTGATCGCCTGCGCGCTGGTGATTCCGTGGGCATTGATCTTCGGCGAGGTGCGCGGCGTTCCGGTCTGGTGGCGGTTGATCGACTGCTCATTCGGTGTGCTGGGAGCAGTGCCCCTGCTGCTGGCGCGGCGCTTGGTGAGGCAGCTTGGGGAATCGACGCAAAAGGCATGAACGTGGCAATCGAGTGTTCCAATGCCAGCTCGGTAGGGCGACGCTCCCGCGGAGCCCTGAACAAGCTCCGGAGGAGCGAAACAAACCGCAGGCAAGGGTGTCGTCCCTCCGGGACTCAGATGGGGCTCGGCGGGAGCCTCGCCCTACCGAAGATGGCCGCCCGGCCTTCGGGTGCTTATCGCGGCGCGTGTTCACACCTTCCAGCTAGTCGATCAACCCGCTTACCCGAATCTCCATGACTCACCTCCTCGTTCACCGCATTCGCATGCTTCATCAATCGCTCGCCCGCGTGATTCCGGCGGAAGCCTTGCGGCCAATCTGTCTTCTCGCGGGTGCTTCGGTGATCGCGTGCGCGCTGCTCATGCTGCGCTTCGTCGTGCGCTGGCGGATTGAGCACATTTACCTGCCTTGGAACCTGTTTCTCGCGTGGTTGCCGCTCATCTTCGCGCTGGTGACGCTGCACCAACTCGATCGCCACGGCTGGCGCAACTGGCGCACCGCCGCGGCCGGCCTCGCGTGGCTGCTCTTCTTCCCCAACGCGCCGTACATCTTCACCGACCTCGTGCATCTCAGCCCGCGACACGATCCGCGCTTCTGGACCGAGCTCGTGTTGATCCTGTTCTTTGCCTGGCCTGGTTTTCTGGTCGGTTGTCTTTCACTGCGGCTCCTGCACGAGCGGATCAGCCGCGAACTCAATCCGCTGGCCGGCTGGCTCTTCGCAGCGACCGCGTGCGGACTCGCCGGACTGGGTGTTTACATCGGCCGTTTCCTTCGTTGGAACAGCTGGGATGTCCTCACGAATCCCTTCGGCCTCGCCTACGATCTGCTCGGCTTCCTCGGCCACCCGCCGACGCATCCGGCTTATCGATTCACGCTGCTGTTCGCCGCGCTCCTCTTCGTCGGCTACGCCACGTTGCTCGGGCACACCGCCATGCAACCACGTTTGATCTCCAAACGGACCCGCCCATGAAATCCCTGCCGCAAACCCTCCTGGCCCTCGTGCTGGCCGCCGCCATCTGGCTGCCGTCGATGCGCTTCTTCTTCGCACCGAGTCGGGAGAACGTCGCGCCCGGTCACGGTATTTCTGCGCATGCGCGCCAGTTGGCCAATCGACAGCTTCGAGTCTGGACCGATCCCGCATCGCTCAACCGGGAAATCGAGCGGATGCGCGCCAGCAATGCCGAATGGGATTTCATGGGCCGCTCGTTCCTCGTCTGGGCGTTGGCGGAGATGTGCCTGCACAATCCCGCCCTGCAGGCACGGCACCTGCCAGTGATCGACCGCATCATCGAGGAGACGCTGAGGCTTGAAGCGGAGCACAGTTTCCGGTTCTTCCTCCTGCCTTACGCCAATTACAAGCCGTTCCTCGCCACGCCGGCCGGCAGTCATTTCGTGGATGGCGAGATCGCCCTGATGCTGGCGGCCCGCCAATCGATTGAACGAAACTCCGAATGGGAACCGCAATTGAAGGCGCGGCTCGCTCACCTTGCCGAGCGGATCGAAGCCGCGCCGATCCTTTGTCCCGAGAGCTATCCGGATGAGTGCTGGACGTTTGATCAAAGCATCGGCCTCGCGGCGCTGGTGCTGGGTGACCGCCTGTATGGCACCAACCACCGACGGTTGTTTGAACGCTGGCTGGCGATGGCGAAGGAGCAGCTGATCCATCGCGAGACCGGTTTGCTGGTGTCGCGCTTCACCTACGACGGCACGATCATCGAAGGGCCGGAAGGGTCATCGATCTGGATGATTGCGCATTGCCTGAGGTTGGTGGACGAGGAGTTTGCGCGCGATCAATACGACCGGGCGCGAAAAGAGTTCGGCCGGGTATGGCTGGGATTTGGCTTTGCGCGCGAGTGGCCCGACAGCTGGCAAACCCCGCCGGACATCGATTCCGGCGTGATCATGCCGGTGCTCGACGCCAGTCCGGCGGCCAGCGGTCTCGCGTTCATCGGAGCGGCGAGCTTCGGCGACACAGGCTACTTGGAGGCACTGCATACGTCGCTCAAGTTCGGCGGCTTCCCGATAAGTTCAGGCGATGAGCTGCGCTACGCCGCGAGCAACCAGGTTGGCGATGCAGCCATGCTCTACGCATGCGTGCTTGGCCCGTTGTGGAAAACCACTACGAAGGAGCAAAGACATGAACAATGATGCAACACATCGCGTCTGGTGGAAGCACCTGAGTCCGGCGACGACTCTGATCTCGATTGCCGCGCTGCTCTGGCTCGCATTTGCTGCGATGACACTCGCAGGCTGGCGGGAGCACACCACATTCCTGTCGCTGACTCCCACGTCGGTCGACGGTGCCGACGACGGCACCACGTTGGGGATTTCTTATGTCGTGAGCTATCTGCTCGCCACCATCGTGGCTCCCGTATTGGCCCTGGCTGCTGCGATTCACGGCTGGTTCAAGCGGCTGGAAAACCGCAATCAACCACGCCCACCAGCGGAAGTTCCATAAGACAACTATTCATTGCCGTCATCGTCCTTGAAACCGTAAGGCGGCGGGCGTTCGGTCTTCACGCCGCGTTTCTGGGCGTTCTCGCGCATCCATTGGATGTAGCGGATACGTTCCTCCTTGGTCAGGTCGAGGTTCACGCGGGCCAGCTCTTCACCGAAGGCGCGAACATGGTACTCGCGCTCGATCTCGCGGAACGCGAGCGCGTCCTCGGCGGAACGCTTGGGTGGATTGTAGGTCAATGGTGCGCGTTTCATGATTCGAGCCAGTTGAAATAGGTGCCAACGTCCGGCAACCACCGCGCGATATCCGGATGTATGATCTGGCCGGTGACCAGGTTCTGCCGACATTCGGCAACGTACTTCTCAACGCCAAAGTCCGCCAACGGATTCTCCGGCAGGTGCTCGGCGGCGATCTCGACGCGGAGTTCGTGGTCCGCCGGCAAACTCAGCTTCCGACCAGCCGATGCCTTGCGCATGGCGTTCACGTAGGGACGAAGGAATCGCTCAAGCATCTGGACTCGCACCCGATCCAGCTCTTCCCAGAGCAGCCGCTCGGCGAGCAACGCGCCGGCGAGCCGGGAATCCTTTTCTCTGGCCAACTTCAACGAAGGACGGAGCCGCACCACAGCATCAGGACAGTCGTGCCGCTCCAGCATCCGGAGCAGGTTGTCCCGCTCGAACAAGTGGAGCCATCCTTCGTCGTTGCCGGCTTCAATCATGCGAACTCCCAGCGAATCGACAAACGGCCAGTCTTTGTCCCGGTTGGTTCGCTTCATTGCCGCCACTGTGCCCGGACCGGCATAGAAACCGAGCAGATCGCCGGCCCACGGTCGTGATTCGCGCAGACCGTGCCCGAAGACATCCAGCTTCACCTTGCCGGCCGGTGCGTCCCACTCGAAGTGACTGGTCCAGCCGCCGCGATGCCAGCGCGCATCCAGCGGCGGACTGATGTTGCCTCGGTACTGACACGGCGTCTCCTCAACCTTCGTCCGGACCAGGAGTGCCAGCAGTTTTTCAAACGAAGCGGGATGACACAAGAGATCGCAATCCTTGGTGGACTCGGCGATGCCGTAATGGACGCAGGCCAGACTGCCGGTGATCGCGCACAGCACGCCCTTTGAGCGGAGCCTCCGCACAAGGTTCTCGTAGAATTCGTGGAGCTCCAGATCGTTCATCGCGGCGCCGCTGCCGGCGTCCGGACTGTGAATTCGGCCTCCAACGGTTTCAAGAGCACAATCTCCGGGGTGACGTTCGTGACGCCGGCAGATATGTCCAACATGAAGGGAATGATGCCGTCGGGGGAACCCTGCGTTTCCCGCGTCGTCGGCCAATACCGGTTCTGTTCGTCCCGGACCCGAACTCCCAGCAGTTTTGACAATCTCTCGTCAACACACTGCAGATAGACAGTCGGCCGGTCCGTATAATGGCCCCGATGGGTCACCGCACGGAGCGGATTTACGCGCTTGCTGGCGCTGACCCAACCGGTAGGGGCGCCGCCCTGGGTGGGACCGATGGGAACCGGAGGCACCGCCTGATAAACTCC